>JANJWF010000010.1 GCA_024709685.1 Thiobacillus sp. | reverse complement strand
CTGTGGGTCAACGTGCGCATCGACCAGGTCAGGGCGGCGGGGCTTGCCGCCGGCCAGCCGACGCGCATCGTGTTCCGCTCGCGCAATGGCGATGCCTTGAATGGCCGCGTGCTGCGGGTCGAGCCCAAGGCCGATGCGATCACCGAGGAGATGCTCGCCAAGGTCGTCTTCGACAAGCCGCCCGCGCCCCTGCCGCCGCTGGGCGAACTCGCCGAGGTGACGGTCGATCTGCCGGCGCTTCCCGCGGCCCCGCTGATTCCCAACGCGGCCGTGCGGCGCGAAGCCGATACGGTCGGCGTCTGGCAGGTCGTCGGGGACGAACTGCGCTTCACGCCGGTCCGGCTCGGCGCCTCCGACCTCGACGGGCGGGTTCAGGTGAGCGAGGGGCTCAAGGCCGGCGACCGGGTCGTGCTGTACAGCGAGAGGGCGCTCACCGGGCGCAGCCGGATCAACGTGGTCGAGGCCATCCCCGGGACTTCGCGATGATCAGCCTCGCCGGACGCGACATTCTCCACGCCTGGGGAAAGTTCGTCTTCACCGGCATGGGCCTGGGGCTGCTGATCGGCGTCACCCTAGTGATGGCCGGGGTGTACCGGGGCATGGTGGATGACGGCAAGGCGCTGCTCGACAACAGCGGCGCCGACATGTGGGTGGTGCAGAAGGACACCCTCGGCCCCTACGCCGAATCGTCGAGCATCCATGACGACCTGTACCGCGGCATCCGCGCCATGCCGGGCATCGGCCACGCTGCCAACGTCACCTATCTCACCATGCAGGTACGCCAGGATGCGCGCGACGTGCGGGCCATGGTGGTCGGCATCGCGGCCGGCGAGGCCGGCACGATGGCCGGGTGGCCACCCTACCTCGTCGCGGGACGGCAGATCACGCGCGGCCACTACGAAGCGGTGGCCGACATCGCCACCGGTTTCCGGTTGGGCGACCGCCTCACGATCCGCCGCAACCAGTACACCGTCGTCGGGCTGACCCGGCGCATGGTGTCCTCCAGCGGCGACCCGATGGTGTTCATCCCGCTCAAGGATGCGCAGGAAGCGCAGTTCCTCAAGGACAACGACGCCATCTGGCAAAGCCGCCGCCGCACCGAGGCCAACCCGGCGTTCAACCGGCCCGGCGTGCCCGGCCTCCTCGATGCCGTGATCGCATCGCAAAGCACCAATGCGTACGTCAACGCCGTGCTGGTGCGGCTCAAGCCGGGCCATGCGCCGGACGAGGTCGCCGAATCGATCCACCGCTGGAAGCGGCTGACGGTCTACACCCGCACGCAGATGGAAGACATCCTCATCGGCAAGCTCATCGCCACCTCGTCGAAGCAGATCGGCATGTTCCTGGTGATCCTCGCGATCGTCAGCGCGGCCATCGTCGCCTTCATCATCTACACGCTGACCATGGACAAGATCCGCGAGATCGCGGTCCTCAAACTCATCGGCACGCGCAACCGGACCATCGCCGCGATGATCATGCAGCAGGCACTCGTGCTGGGCGTGATCGGTTTCGTCGTCGGCAAGATCACCGCGACGTTCGTAGCGCCGCTGTTTCCGAAATACGTGCTGCTGATGCCTTCCGACTCGGTCGCGGGCTTCTTCGCCGTGCTCGCGATCTGCGCGCTGGCGAGCGTCGTCGCCATCCGCATGGCGCTCAAGGTCGACCCGGCCGAGGCGATCGGAGGCTGACATGGGCGGCAAGGGCATCCGCATCGAGGGACTGAAGAAGCGCTACGGATCGGGCGACACCGCCGTCGACGCGCTCAAGGGCGTCGACATGCACGTCGCCCCCGGCGAGGTCGTCGGCCTGATCGGCCCGTCCGGCTCCGGCAAGAGCACGCTGCTGAAGTGCCTCGGCGCGGTGATCGACCCCACCGTCGGGCGCATGGTGCTGGGCGACGAGATCATCTTCGACGACGGCTGGAAGGTGCGCAACCTGCGTGCGCTGCGGCGCGACAAGATCGGCTTCGTGTTCCAGGCGCCTTACCTGATCCCGTTTCTCGACGTCACCGACAACGTCGCGCTGCTGCCGATGCTGGCGGGCAGTCCCAACGCCGAGGCCCGCGCCAAGGCGCTCGAACTGCTCACCGCGCTCGACGTACAGCACCGTGCCCGGGCCATGCCGTCGCAGCTTTCCGGCGGCGAGCAGCAGCGCGTCGCCATCGCCCGCGGACTCGTCAATCGGCCGCCCGTGATCCTCGCCGACGAGCCGACCGCGCCGCTCGATTCGGAGCGCGCGATGGCGGTCGTGCGCATCCTCAACGAGATGGCGCGCAAATTCGAGACCGCGATCATCGTCGTCACCCACGACGAGAAAATCATCCCCACCTTCAAGCGCATCTACCACATCCGCGACGGCGTCACCCATGAGGAAGCGGGTGAGGGCCGCGGGTTCGATTGAATATCACGGCGGCGTCCGGATAAGGGCGACAGATCCCTGCCACCTGTGTCGAAAATCAGAACACATCCGGCCGCTCCTGCAAGTCTCCTGTGAAGGCGCCGTCCAGGTATCCCGGTCCGCCGGGTGTCCGAAACGAGGCGGCCTTGGCTCCCGCAGCATCGCCTTCTGTGGTATGCGTCTTGCTTGCGATTCGTTATAATCCGAAACGCCTGTGCCCAATTGGGCAATTTATACCAGACACGAATGGGGACGTTCGCGGCAATATTCAGCAGTATCCGGAAGATCTGATTAATCAAGCTTCCTGACTGTGGGCGGTTTTGATGTCGTAGCAATCAAGTCAGGGAGCAGGGAGTGGTTCCACAACACGTCGCCATGATCATGGACGGCAACGGCCGCTGGGCGAAGAAGCGTTTTCTTCCCCGTGTCGCCGGGCATGCGCGTGGCGTCAAGCGGGTGCGCGACATCGTCGAGTTCTGCACCGCGCGCAACATCCACTACCTCACCCTGTTCGCCTTCAGCACCGAGAACTGGAAACGCCCGCCCGACGAGGTCGAACATCTCATGGGGCTGTTCGTCAGCGCGCTCGAGGGCGAGGTCGCCCGGCTCCACGCCAACGGCGTCCGCCTGCGCGTGATCGGCGACCTGGCGCCGTTCAGCCCGCGCCTGCAGCAACTGATCGCCACGGCCGAGGCGCGCACCGCGGGCAACGACCGCCTCGTCCTCACCGTCGCTGCCAACTACGGCGGCCAGTGGGACATCAAGCAGGCATTCAGCCGCTGGGTGAACGAACATGTCGGCGCGGGCGGCGTGCCGTCCGCGGTCGGCCCCTCCGACATCGACCTTGCACCCTATCTCTCGATGGCCTACGCACCGAACCCGGACTTCGTCATCCGCACCGGTGGCGAGCAGCGCATCAGCAATTTCCTGTTGTGGCAGAGCACCTACAGCGAGCTCTTCTTCACCGACACGCTCTGGCCCGACTTCAGCCCGGCCGAAATGGCGAAGGCGCTCGACTGGTATGCGCAGCGCGAGCGGCGCTTCGGGCAGACGAGCCAGCAGCTCCAGGCCGCCGCCGGCTGACCGCGCCCCCGCCCGATGATCCGAACTCGCACCATGACACGCACAACCCGCCATTTCACCGGTATTGAACGTTTCCGTTCCTACGCCCTCGTCGCCGCCGCGACCGCGCTCCTGGCCGGCTGCAGCATGGCGCCCGGCATGCATTTCCCCGCCCAGCCGACCAGCTCCAAATTCCTGTACGCCGAGCCGAAGGAGACGGTCACCGTCACGCCGATCATCAAAAAGATCACCCCCGAGCTGCTGCGCCAGGAGATGCAGGCGCAGCAGGCGGTCCAGCCGATGGACGATCTGGCCGAGCTCATGACGCCGGCCACGCCCTACACCATCGGCCCGGGCGACCACCTGGCGATCACGGTGTGGGACCACCCCGAGCTCGTGATGCCCGTGACGACCATGACCGGCACCACCATCGCCACCCTGTCGACCACCACGCCGACCGGCTACACCGTCAGCGCCGACGGCAGGATCCAGTTTCCCTACGCCGGCGACGTCCCGGTCGGCGGGCTCACCGAGATGCAGGCGCGCGACCTGCTCGCCAGGAAGCTGTCGCACTACATCAAGAAGCCCGAGATCACGCTCAGGGTGCTCAACTACCGCAGCCAGCGGATCTACGTCGACGGCGAGATCAAGTCGCCCGGCATCGTGTCGATCGACGACCTGCCGCTCTCGCTGCCCGAAGCGATCAACCGCGCCGGCGGCATCACCGCGCTCGGCGACCAGAGCCGCATCGCCATCACCCGCGCCGGCAAGACCCGCTGGGTCGACCTGCCGGGGCTGATCGCGGCCGGCGTCGACCCGTCGCGGATCATCCTCGCCAGCGGCGACCTGCTGCGCGTGTTCTCGCGCGACGACAGCAAGGTCTTCGTCGTCGGCGAGGTCATCAACCCCGCCTCGCTGCCGATGCGCAACGGCCGGCTCAGCCTCAACGAGGCGCTCGGCGAGGTCGGCGGCATCAACCCGGCGACCGCCAACGCCCGGCAGATCTACGTGATCCGCAACGCCAACGACGAGCATCCGCTCGTCTACCACCTTGAGGCGGAGTCGCCGGTGATGTTCGCGCTGGCGGAGGAATTCCCGCTGCGACCCAAGGACGTCGTCTACGTCGACGCCACCTCAATGGTGCGCTTCAACCGCGTGATCAGTCTCATCCTGCCGACCGCGCAGCTGATCACCCACATCAACCGCGGCTTCGAATGATCAGCCGGGTCCTCGTGGTGTGCATCGGCAACATCTGCCGCAGCCCGATGGCCGAAGGCCTCTTGAGGCAGGCGCTGCCGGGCGTGCAGACGAGCTCGGCGGGGCTCGCGGCGATGCTCGGGCACGGTGCCGACCCCAACGCGGTACGTGTCATGGCCGATGCAGGCATCGACATCACCGCGCACCGCGCGCGCATGCTGACCGACGCCGTCGCGCGCGATGCCGACCTCATCCTGGTCATGGACGACAAGCAGAAACAGCGCGTCGCCAAGGAATACCCGTACACGCGCGGCCGGGTGTTCCGTCTCGCCGAGTCGGCGAAGCGGGACATTCCCGACCCCTACAGGCAATCCCCGGAGATGTTCGACGCTGTTTTCGCGCTGGTGCAGACCGGCGTGGATGACTGGGTCAAGCGCATCAACAGCATCGGCTAGCAGAAGGGTCAAGGACAGATGGACCACACTCCGCAAGGACACATGCCCGCGACGGACGACGACGAGATCAACCTGCGCGCGCTGCTCGACACCCTGTGGCTCGACAAAAAGCTCGCGCTGCTGGTCGCCGCGCCGGTCTTCGTTCTCGGCATGGCGTACGCCCTGACGGCGAAGCCGATCTACGAGGCCAACCTGATGGTCCAGGTCGAGGAGAGCCCCGGCTCGACCGCGAGCCTGCTGGGCGAGGCGAGCGCGATGTTCGACACCAAGACCGCGGCGTCGGCCGAGATCGAAATCCTCAAGTCGCGCCTGGTCGTCGGCAACGCGGCCGAAAGCCTCGGCCTGCACATCTCGGCGCAGCCGAAGTATTTCCCCTTCGTCGGCCGCTGGTGGGCGAGCCGGCAGGACACGCTTGCCAAGCCGGGCATCATCGGACACGGCGGCTATGCGTGGGGCAGCGAATCGATCGACGTGCCGGTGTTCGAAGTCCCGCGCGCGCTGATCGGTGCGGAATTCGTCCTCACCGCCGACGGCGCGGGTGGATTCGGGCTGCGCCAGACCGACCGCGAAATCGTCCTCAAGGGCCGCGTGGGGCAGCGCCTCGCCAGCGAAACGCCGGCCGGCAAGGTGGAAATCCTCGTCGCCGAACTCGCCGGCCAGGCCGGCGCGCAGTTCCTGATCAGCAGCAATTCCAAGCTGCAGGTGATCAAGAACCTGCAAGGCGCGCTGAAGATCGGAGAAAAGGGCAGGCAGTCCGGGCTGATCGAAGCCCGGCTGGAGGGCGGCGACCCGGAAAAGGCGGCTGCGATCCTC
>JANJWF010000148.1 GCA_024709685.1 Thiobacillus sp. | reverse complement strand
TTTGCGCCGCTGCCATGCTCAAACTCGCCTTCCGTAACATCTTCCGCAATCGCTCGCGCACGCTGCTGACACTGGCGGCGATCATCACCGGCGTGACCGCCATCATCCTGAGCGGGGGGTTTGTCGAGGACACCTTCATCCAGTTGCGGGAGTCAACCATACACTCCCGTATCGGCCACCTGCAGATTTTTCGCCAAGGCTATCTGGAGTATGGCCAACGCGACCCCTCCCGCTACCTGATCAGTGACCCCAAGCAAGTGATCGATAGGCTGCGCCCGATTCCCGATGTCAAGGAGGTTATGGCACGGCTGAACTTCTCGGGGCTGGCCAACAACGGCCAGGCAGACCTGCCCATCATCGGCGAAGGCGTCGAGCCGGACAAGGAAGCCCGGTTGGGAACGGCCGCCACCCTGGTGGCCGGCCGCGCGCTGACGGGCACGGATGCCTTCGGCGTCACTATTGGAGAAGGCGTTGCCACGGCGCTGCAGCTTCAGCCTGGCAGTTACCTGACCCTGATGGTCAGTACGCCCGAAGGCGCACTGAACACGCTCGAGTTCGAGGTGGTGGGCGTATTCCGCACATTCTCCAAGGATTATGACGACCGGGCGGTCAGAATTCCCCTGGCTGCGGCCCAGGAGCTCTTGTCCACCACCTCAGTCCACAGCCTTGTCGTCTTGCTGGATGACACCGGCGCTACCGATAGCGTGACGAGTACAGTGAAGGGAACACTCGGAAGACAGAGCTACGACGTCAAGCCTTGGCACGAACTGGCAGACTTCTACAACAAGACAGTGGCACTGTACAAACGCCAGTTCGGGGCACTGCAGTTCATCATCCTGGTGATGCTGGCGCTCAGCGTGGCAAGCACCATCAACATGGCGATCTTCGAGCGCACCGGCGAATTCGGCACGCTATTGGCGATCGGCCTGAGAAGGCTTCAGATATTCAAGCTGGTGCTGCTCGAAAACATCCTCCTCGGATGCGTCGGCGGCATGCTCGGCGTGAGCGTCGGCGTAATCCTTGCCGCCATTATTTCCGGAATAGGCATTCCGATGCCGCCGCCGCCGGGTTCGAATATCGGTTACATCGCGTACGTACGCGTGGTGCCATCGGTGTTGATCGCCGCCGCTGTCATCGGCGTGCTGGCTGCCAGCATGGCAGCCATCCTTCCCGGGCGTCGCGCTTCGCAGCTTCCAGTGGTGGAGGCCTTGCGCCACAATATTTGATCACCGGTTCGAGAAGCGGCGACTGCCGCCCGTTCAACGGCTCAGCTTCTTCAGGTAATCCTTGGTGAATATCTTGTCCGGCAAGTCGCGCTCGACCATGTTGCTGTACTCCAGCACCGAGCGATGACCGCGGCGCAGCGCATCTTCTATCAACAGCCGAGTGGGCCGGGGCGCCCCCCCCAGGGTTTCATACTCCTGGTAGTAGCTGGTTTTCAGAAGGCGCCCTGACAGGGCATAGAATTCCGCCTTGAATGGTCTGTAATTCCCTGCGTTCACCCAATACAGCACGCGCCGGTAAGTCACCCATTTATCGACCGCATCCAATTGCAGGACCTGATACGTCTCGCCCTGGATCTTTTCCTTGCGCAGGATTTTCGGCTCGTAATCCCCCGCAAAGTTGGCCCGTGCCAGATCGCCATTGGCGACCTGGCCGGTCAGCCGCTGGGAAAGCGGCAGCCGGACTGGCTGTGACAGGTTGGGCAGGAATGCCCACAGATCGCGGTCCCGCATCAGCAGAATCTGGTTGCGGTCGATCGCCGGTGCGGTCGTCTGCACCAGGGTCTGGCTGTTGCCCTTGGACAGGATGCGATACGAGCGCTCTTCCGGCTCTTGATTCGGCGCGGTGGTGGCAATCGAGACGTCGACCTGGAATCCCCCTTCGGGAAAGCGGATGCGGTCTGCGCGCAGCAGGAGCGCGCGCGCAAGATCGCCATCAGGTGGGACTTCGGCAGCCGGAACCTCGGCAGCGGACGCCAAGCCGCCGCAGGCTGCGAGCAGCAGTGCGGTTCCCCAGCGAGCCATGCTGGACCACGACCATGGCGGGATGCGAGGCAATAGTCTGCGACTATCGGAGTTCATGGCGACCTCGGGTAAAACTTGGAATCGACATTATCGACTAATATCCAATATGCAGTCTGCTTCAGTAGCATCGTGCTCGCTCGCAACGGATGCTTGCAAACCCGGGTCGAATCTTCTGCCATGGCAAAACTCCTGATCCACGAAGACCAGCAGCCCCTGCGCGAAATCCGTTTGTACAAGTCCCGCCTCACGATCGGCCGTTCTTCCGAATGCGATATCCGGCTGGCTTCCACCCGCGTCAGCCGCAAACACGCGCAGATCATCCGGGACGGCGAGGCGTTTTTCATCGAGGACCTCGGCAGCACCAACGCGGTTTTTCTCAACGACGCCAAAACCCGGCGCGCTGCATTGAAGCATGGCGACCGCATCCGCATCCACCACTTTGTGCTCCAATTTGTCGAGGACGCAGCGGTCGAGATGCTCCCGGCAGAAAACATCGTGCTCGCCGAGAACGTCAGCAAACAATACGCGCTCGGCAATCAAATGGTGACTGCCCTGCAGGCGATATCGCTCAGCGTGGCGAGAGGGGAATTCATGGCGCTTGCCGGCCCCTCCGGCAGCGGCAAGTCGACCCTGCTGAACCTGATCGGTTGCATCGACACCCCCAGCGCCGGCCGCGTCAGCATCGAAGGTCATGACGTCAGCGGCAAGTCGCCCGACGAACTGGCCGACCTGCGCCTGAACACGCTCGGCTTCGTGTTCCAGACCTTCAACCTTCTGCCGGTGCTGTCGGCCTGGGAAAACGTGGAATATCCCCTGTTGCAGAAGCGGGACGTCGACAAACACGAGCGGAGGAAGCGGATCGAACACTACCTGGAAGTCGTCGGCCTGGCGCGCCATGCCCACCACCGCCCCAACGAACTGAGCGGCGGACAGCGCCAGCGGGTCGCCATTGCGCGCGCCCTCGCGACGCACCCCAGGATCGTGCTGGCGGACGAGCCGACGGCCAACCTCGATCACAAGACCGGCGAGGACATCCTCAGGCTCATGAAACAGCTCAACCAGGAAGAAGGCACGACCTTCATTTTTTCCACCCACGACGCGCGGGTCATGGAAATGGCCGACCGCGTGATCGAACTGGCCGATGGCCGGATCACGGAATAGAAAGTCATGGCACCCGTTCATCCTCGTTCCCGCACCCGCAATCGCCTGACCGCCCGTCCCTCCAGCCTGCTTGCCGGCTTATTGCTCGGCCTCACGGCGAGCGCTGCATCGGCCCAATCCGATTTGGAACGCCCCGTCATCACGGCGCAGTCGATCGACGATCTGTTCGGCGGACCGCCGCCGCCCGCTCCCGAGAAGCCGAAGCCCGACACCGCAACCCCAACTCCGGCACCGGCCGTCCCGGAGATGCCTGCCCCAGGCGCCGCACAGGCCGAATCCGGCAGCCCGACACTGTCCGGCTTCTACCAGAACGACCTGGCCTACACGTATTCCGGGGATGAGCACTGGTCGCGCTTCAACAATACGCTCGACGTATCGGGCCAGGGCCGCACCACCGGCGGGATGGGCTGGAAGTTGGGCGGGCGGGTCTATTACGACCCGATCTACGACCTGACCGACCACTATCCCGACGCGGTGCGAGACGACCAGCGCTTCGAGGCGATGATCCGGGAAGCCTATGTCGATCTCGGCGCGGGCGATTGGGAATTCCGCCTCGGCCGCCAGCACATCGTGTGGGGCGAGATGGTCGGGCTGTTCTTTGCCGACGTGGTGTCGGCCAAGGATCTGCGCCAGCTGGTGCTGCCCGATTTCGACATGATCCGCATCCCGCAATGGGCGGCGCGCGCGGAGTATTTTTCCGGGGAGTTCCACGCCGAGGCGGTGTGGATCCCCTACATGACCTATGACGATATCGGCAAGCCCGGGGCCGAGTTCTACCCCTTCACCCCGTCCGCCGTGCCTGGCGTCCAGACGGTCATCGCCAAGGAAGAAAAACCCCACGGAATCGACGACTCCGCCTACGGCGTGCGGCTTTCCTGGATCCAAAACGGGTGGGACGTCTCCGGCTTCTACTACACGGCCAACGACCCCTCGGCGTCCTTCTCGCGCCAGATCTCGCCCACCATGATTACCTACCAGCCCATTCACGACCGCATCCACCAACTCGGCGCCACCCTCGGCAAGGACCTGGGGCCGATGGTGCTGAAGGCTGAGGCGGTGTACACGCGTGACAGGCTGTTCCACACGACCGACCTGCTCGACGCCGACGGCCTCGTCAGGCAGGACTTCCTCGACTATATCGTCGGGCTCGAGTGGAGCTTCCCGCAGGAGACGCGCTTCAACGTGCAGTTCTTCCAGCGCTGGTTTCCCGACCACGACGCCGGCATCGTTCCGGATGAGACCGAGAGCAGCATGTCGCTGCTGTTCAGCACCCGGGCGCTGCACCCCAGGCTGGAACCCGAGCTGTTCCTCATCAGAAGCCTCGACCGCAACGATTGGTCGGGCCAATTCAAAGTGAGCTGGCGGATGGACGACAACTGGCGGCTCGCTGCCGGCGTCGATATTTTCGAGGGCCCGGCCGACGGCCTGTTCGGGACGTTCGACGAAAGAGACCGCGTCTATACCGAGGTGCGCTACAGCTTCTAGCGGAGGAATGAATGAGGCCCTGCAATGGCCTTACGCGGAAGAATTGAAGGGCGTCGAGCGTAGCGCGTGCTTGTGCATGCCCCAAAGAAAAAGCGGCGCTACGCGCCGCTTTTCAGTGGATCCTAAGGTCTCAGACAGCCCGACGCGCTTTTCTCCGCGCCAGCCCCATGCCCACCAGGCCCAGTCCCAGCAGAGCAAGGCTCGCGGGCTCCGGCACGGGAATCCCAGGGACGGCTGCGATGAACAACTGCTCATAGCCATTATTGAGATCGCGGCCGACGCAGTCCGCTGGGTCTGCAGTGCCCGGATCGCAGCCCATGCGCAGGTCGATATGCATGGCGTCATAGAGCCCCGAGAGGAGTGCCGTGTTGAGCTCCGGGAACACCACCGCATAGGCGGCCTGGTCAGCACCCAGGTTGTTATTGATGGCGGTCGTGCCAGCCGGACAGGTCCCGTCGGCGTTAGGCGGAATAAAACCCGCATAAGGCTGGCCGGGCGGGTTCGGCGGTGTGATACAAAGCAGGCCGCCGGAGAGGACGTAGTCGGTGTTGAGGTTGGTGCCTGCGTCCGGCCCCGCGCCGGTCGAGGTATAAGCCGTGACGTCACCGTTGAACACGCCGCCACCCGGCTGAGTGAAGCTGCCATTGTTGTTGGTAAAGTCAAACACCAGAGCGGTATTTGCACCCGTGCTGTCGGTCAGCGTGATCTGCGCCCAGACCGCCAGATTCTGATCGATCTGGCTGCCGCTGTTGGTCTGGTTGTTGTTGAAGAAGAAGATCGGCGTGTTGCCTGCACCGAGGAAATTGGTCAAGGCGGCGACGGTGGTATCCCAGCTGTTCCCCAGGTCACCCGTGAACTGGCCCGCCCCACCCGGGTCTGCGGTCCCGACGCCTGCGGCATAGGCAGTTTCGTTGGTGCTGAAGAAGGTCGAGCCGTTCACACCGGTGGGTGTCGGGTAGGCATTATCCATCCCGGTGAAGTTGGTAACGACTGGATTGCCGTCGCTGCCGGTGGCATTGACGATCAGGTTCTTAATCGCGCCAGGGGTGGAGGGCACGTAGAACGGGTTGCCGGGGCCGGTGCCGCCGCCCATATAAAAATCCCACATATAGGCATTCAGTGCGAGCGAATACGAGTTGCCATCGCCGTACGTCACGTAAGGACAGTCGAGGCCGGCCCCATCGCAATTGCTCAGGTCAAATGCAGCGGCGGTTCCGCTGACGGACGACAAGCCGAGCAAAGCAGCCCCGGCGACAAAGAATCTGGAAAGCCTGTTCATGGGCACCCCCTAAGAAATATGATTGGCGAATTGCCTGACCAATTTCTAGCAATGACTGTGCCATGGATATTTTTTTCTTAGTATTCATTTGGTTAGATGAACAGCCCGACACGCGCACTGGAAAAAATGTCAATATTTCCGACAGACCCAATGCTACGAGCAAGCCCAAGCCAGAGCGGGTTCAAGTTTTCAGCAGTTTCTCCAGGGGCAGGCGCAGCGAACGGCTGGCGGCTATCTGCCCATTCCCGATACGCCCAAGAAAAACAACCCGCCCGATTTGCGGTTCCGGAAGCACCCGCGACAACCGCTCGCCCAGCTTTGCCGCTGTTTCCGCGGCACCGTGCATGCTGCTGAAAAGCCTGTCCTCGTTGGAATACCGGGCGAAAATGAGCGGAGTCATCTCCGGCTGCAATTGCAGCCCCAGGCCGGTGGCTGTCAGCCAAAAACGTTGGACCGCACGCCCCGCCGCGACGTAATCATCGACCGTTGCAGGCGGCTTGTCCGCAAGGATCGCGAAGTGCGCAGCACAGAATACGCCAGGAAGAAGATCCATTTCGATCCGCGGTGCCAGATGGCCGGCCAGCCAGGTGTTAAAAAATTCGACACGCCTCCAACTGGCCATGACCCAGCGCATCAGCCTGAGGGTCATGGCGTCCAGCCCCAGCGCCCGGTCGGGTACCCTGTCCTCGCTGACGCGCGCGTCCCACTCGATGATGTCGCGATGAACGGGATAGGCCTCGGGCAGGGTAAGCCTGAGCTTGGCGTTGTCGAACATCAGTCTGGCCAGGCGCCAGCGTTGCGTGCCGCCCTCGAACCAGCGAACCGTGTGGCGCCCGATAGCGTCCTGCAGCGCCTGTTTCTGCGCTGCGGTAAGCGGCGTGGTGCGCAGGGGACGCCGCTGCACCGAACGCTGCGGGATATGGGGCAGCAGGGGATCGGGCCTGATGGCACTGTCCGGGATCAATTCCACGTGATAGTCAGGATGGCTGTCGGGCGAATCCGGGCGGCGTCTGATTTCCGCCCGCAGGCCGTGGGCGCTGGCGGCGATGGACAGGGTCTCCAGCAGTGCGCCGTGTGCGATCTGGCTGGAGTGGCCGTCGAGGTCGTAGACGCAGTGGTCGCGGGTGTCGAAGCCGTGGACGACGAGACGATGGTCGTCGATCACCTCGAAGCGCCAGGGTTGGGTGTTGTCACCGGAAGGCGCCCAGCGGGCGAGTTCGAGGATTTCGGCGACGGGCTGGGGGAGCGGCTGCATTTATAGACCGAGCTTGCGTTTGGCCAGCGCGATGAGCGCCCGCTGCAGGGGATTGCGGTTGCCGCCCGGCCGCCAAGTCAGGGCCAGCTTGTTGCGGTAGGCGTCGAAGTGGTAGCCCGTGGGCGCCGCCCGCACCGGGCCGCGGCCGAGGAGGATCTTCAGTGCCTCGGTCGCGGCGATGCCGGCGCATAGCTGGCACGCCATGATAGTGGACGGCCCCTTGCGGTTGGCGAAGTCGACCGCAGAGGGGTCGGCCAGATAGCCCATCTGCAAACGAGCCGGGGCGAGTCCCATGAGGAAGCGCACGGGCTTTTCCGCCTCGGTGCCCTCGTTCAGGCGAAAATAATCGTCGAAACTCATGCCGCCCGGCAGAAAATTGAGCACCGCCGCCCCCATTCCAAGGGGGGCGGCGGTGATGGCGGGAATGCCTTTCGCCGCGCAGGCGGCAAAGACCTTCTGCCGCATCTCGAACACGAAGAAATCCAGTCCGTCGATGAAGAGCGCGACGCCGTCGAGAAAGGCATCCAGATTGCCCTCGGTGACCCCGTCGGCAAAGCCGGTGATCTCGAGCTCGGGATTGATATCGCGCGCCTGCCGGATCATGACGTCGAGCTTGGGTTGGCCGATGCTGCCAACGGTGGCGCCGGCCTGGCGATTGAAGTTGGCCAGATCGAACGAGTCGAAATCAGCCAGGTGGAACTTGCCGATGCCCAGCCGGCACAGCGTCAACAGGTGGATGCCGCCCACGCCCCCCAGACCGGCAATCGCCACCCGCTGGTGGCGCAGCATTTCCTGTTCGGGGCGGGTCAACCAGCCGATATTGCGGGAGAACGCTTCGTCATAGTTGAAGGTTTGCATGGGGCCGGTGCGGGCGCTCCGCAAATGGTCACTCTCCCCTCAGGAGCCGCTGGGTAATACCCAGTTCATCCTCACGCGAGAAGAAATAGGGATAAATCGATTTGACCCCCTTGGCGGTGGCCGCCGTTCCGCCGTGGCGGACAATCTGTTCATCCGCATACGCCAGATCCAGTCGCAGCAGGACAGCCGGCGCATTGACGCGGGGGCAGATCTTTTCCTCTCCAAACGGCTCGAATCCCAGCATGCGCTGATAGAAAAGCACATGGCGCGGGTTCACCTCGATCAGAAAATCCGTGCCATGGTGAATGGTGTGGCCATAGATAAAGGACAGATGGAACAAGGCGCCGAGCACGCTTTTGGACTTGATGTCCTGATCCACGGCGAGCCGCGTAATATCGCAAGGCTTTCTCCCGGCGTCCCGCAACTGGTCAGCCTCGCGCTTGTAAAGCTGGTCGACCACCAAGCCATCCGGGGAGTCCAGGCCCAGCGTGAGAGTGCCCACCACTACGTCTCCCTGGTAAGCCATCAGGGTGATCTTGTTGGGATCCTGGTGCAGGACATCGGCATCGTAGCCGCGCCAGCTGTACATTTTTTCGATCAGCAGGCTCGCCGATTTGCGCCGGTCCTCGCTGGTGGCCAGCCGCACCTTGAATTCCTGCTTGCGGGTTTTGGACTCGCCAGTCGGCTCGTTGCTCTGATCGATGCACAAATCCGTCAGTCGGTAAGGCGACTGGAAGGCAACGATGGTCTTGTCCCATTCATCGGGGTCACGTTGCCGGTTCTTGATGCCAAATGGCAGTTTGCGGGTATCAGGCATGTTCCGGTTGTACGCGATGAATGCAGTTTGATCATGCTCGTTGCCCTTTAGTTGCTGCCAAACAATATTTCGGCAACAACTGATCGAAAGCTTAAAGCATGAGACAGCCCATTACGATTTAAGGCGGCGCGCCACATCCCGTGCGAAATAGGTGAGGACACCATCCGCCCCCGCCCGCTTGAACGCCAGCAGGGCCTCCAAAACACAGGCCTCCTCGTCCAGCCAACCTTGTTGCGCCGCTGCCTTCAACATAGCGTATTCGCCGCTGACCTGATAGGCGTACGTCGGCGCACCGTATGCGTCCTTGACGCGGCGGATGACGTCGAGATACGGCATGCCCGGCTTGACCATGATCATGTCGGCACCTTCCTGCAGATCCATTCCCACTTCCCACAGGGCTTCATCGCTGTTGGCGGGATCCATCTGGTAGGTGTACTTGTTGCCCGCACCAAGATTGGTGGCGGAGCCCACCGCATCGCGGAAGGGGCCGTAGAAACTGGATGCATACTTCGCGGCATACGCCAGAATCCGCGTATGGATGTGGCCGGCACCCTCGAGCGCGGCACGCAACGCCGCTACGCGGCCGTCCATCATGTCGGACGGGGCCACGATGTCGGCGCCGGCCTGCGCATGCACCACCGCCTGCTGCGCCAGGATTGCCACGGTGGCGTCGTTCAGCACGTAGCCGCTGCCGTCGATCAGGCCATCCTGGCCGTGGCTGGTGTAGGGATCGAGTGCGATGTCGGTGATGACGCCGAGTTCGGGGAAGCGGTTTTTCAGCGCGGCCACGGTGCGCGGCACCAGACCGTCCGGGTTGAGCGCCTCCTCGGCCCCGAGCGATTTCAAGCCGGCGTCGATCACCGGGAACAGCGCCAGGGCGGGGATCCCCAACTCGGCGCACTCCTCGGCCACCGGCAGCAGCAGGTCGATGGTCAGCCGCTCGACCCCCGGCATCGACGCCACCGGTTCGCGCGTGTTCCGGCCATCGAGGACGAACACCGGGTAAATCAGGTCCCCGGCCACCAGGGTGTGCTCGCGCATCAGGCGGCGGGAGAACGCATCGCGCCGCATGCGCCGCATGCGGCGGGCCGGAAATTGGCCAAAGGGCAGGTTCACAGACATCTCCAAAAAATTTTCAGGTTGATATGGAACTTTCAAAAAGCGTAGCTACTCTGAGTTAGCAGACGGTTTCGATCGTCTCCCGCTTCTCCTCCCTGAGCGGGATGCCTTAATCCCCTTAAGGCATTTTTTGCCCCGATCCCTCCCTTGGTCGGGGCTTTTTGTTGGGCGCTATTCTGCGGCCTGCAAAGCCGCGGGGGGCTGGCCCTGAGCAAGCCAGCCTTCGATCACGGTCGCCGCATCCTCGACGCCCAGCCGCGACAGGCTGGAAAACAACTGAACAGTGACGCTGGCCGGTGCGGCGAGTTCCTGCTTGACGCGCCGCAGGGTGAGCGCTTTTTCGCTGTTGGAAAGCTTGTCAGCCTTCGACAGCAGGATGTGCACCGGCTTGCCGGTAGGGGTGAACCAGTCGAGCATCTGCCGATCCAGCGAGGTGAGCGGATGACGCGCATCCATGATCAGCACCATCCCGACCAGCGCTTCACGCTCCTGCAGGTAACGCGACAGCAGGTTCTCCCATTTCGCCTTCACGGCGGGCGGCACTTTTGCGTAACCATAGCCCGGCAAGTCGACCAGATAAGTGTCGGCATCCAGCTCGAAAAAATTGATGAGCTGGGTTCGCCCCGGTGTCTTGGAGGTGAACGCCAGCCGGTTTTTACGAGTTAAGAGGTTGATTGCGCTCGATTTTCCCGCATTGGACCGTCCCGCAAACGCAATTTCCGCGCGACTGTAGGGCAAATCGCCCAGCTGGGCGACCGAAGTGTGGAATTGGGCGCGATTGAGCACAGGCTTGGCAGTCATATTAGTTGCCGCTAAACTACATTTTTTCCCAAGTTTTGCAAGCCTCAGGAGCTTTTGATGAAACTCGTCGTCTCTCTGGTCGCCGCTTTGGCCTCCACCTCCGCTTTTGCCGCCACACCTGCCGCTGCCCCGGCCAGCAAAGGCGATCCCAAAGCGGGAGAAAGCATTGTCAACCAGGTTTGTGCGGCGTGCCACTCGGCGGATGGAAACAGCGTCATTCCGGCAAACCCCAAGATTGCCGGCCTCAATGCCGAATACATCAACAAGCAGCTCACCGAGTTCAAATCGGGCGCCCGCCAGAACGCCATCATGGCAGGCATGGTTGCCGGCCTGAGCCCGCAAGACATGCTGAACGTGTCCGCCTATTTCGCCGCCCAGCAGCCCAAGCCCGACACCTCCAAGGATCAGCAGCAGGCGCTGCTCGGCCAGAAAATCTACCGCGGCGGCGTGCAGGGCACGGGTGTTCCGGCATGCGCCTCCTGCCACGGCCCCCAGGGCAATGGGGTTCCTGTCCAGTTCCCGCGCCTGGCCGGCCAGCATGCCGACTACACCTATGTGCAGCTGAACGCGTTCCGCCTCGGCGAGCGTTCCAATGACGCCGCCAAGATGATGCGCACCATTGCCGCCAAGATGAGCGACGCCGACATGAAGGCGGTGGCATCTTATATTCAGGGTTTGCGCTAAACTTATCGGCCGCACCTGAGTCGAGAAAGGGTGACGCAAGTCACCCTTTCTCACTTGTGCCCCAGGATATTGCTGCCACCCCTCCATGAAGCCTGCCCCCCACTCCTTCGGCAAGTCCGTGTTCGAGTTGCTGAGCTCGATGCGTTTCGCCATCAGCCTGCTGTCCATCCTCGCCGTCGCCTCCATCATCGGCACGGTACTCAAGCAGGCCGAACCCTACAGCAACTACATCATCCAGTTCGGCCCCTTCTGGTTCCAGGTATTCGAGAAACTGGGGCTGTACGACGTCTACCACGCCGGCTGGTTCCTGCTCATCCTCTCTTTCCTGGTCATCTCCACCAGCGTGTGCATCTGGCGCAACGCACCGAATTTCACGCGGGAGATGAAGAGCTTTCGCGAGCACGTCAGCGACCAGTCGCTCAACGCGTTCAGGCACAAGCACGAAGTGGCGACAACCCTTGCGCCCGAGGCACTGGCCGCGAACGCCAAACAGTATCTCGAAGGCAAGGGCTACAAGGTCAGGAGCCTGCCGCGCGACGGCGGCGTGCTGCTGGCCGCCAAGGCCGGCAGCTGGAACCGCCTCGGCTACTTTCTGGCGCATTCGGCCATCGTGATGATCTGCATTGGCGGCCTGATGGACGGCAATCTGGTGTTCAAGGCACAGCAACTTCTGGGCTACAAGAAGATCGAGAAGCGCGACATCCCGCAAAGCCAGGTACCGGCGATCTCGCGTCTGTCGCCTTCCAATCCGTCGTTCCGCGGCAGCGTCCAGATCCCCGAAGGATCGAGTGCGGACGTGGTCTTTCTGAATGTGGCCGACGGCTACCTGGTACAGGACCTGCCCTTCAGCGTGGCCTTGAAAGATTTCCGCATCGAGCACTACAGCAGCGGCCAGCCGAAGAACTTCGAGAGCGACGTCGAACTGTTCGACCGCTCGGGCAAGAAAATCCGCGAAGCGACGATCGCCGTCAACCACCCACTGATCCAGGACGGAATCGCCATCTACCAGGCGAGCTTCGCCGACGGCGGCACCCGCCTGACGCTGCGTGGCTGGAACCTGTTCACCCCGACAGCCGTGTCCTTCCCCATCGATGGCACGGTTTACCAAAAAACCACCCTCGCCAGCGCGGCGAGCACCTACACCCTGGAATTCGTCGATTTCCGTCCATTCAACATCGAAAACATGGGTGACGAAGCCGAGGCCTCCCGCGACACCATGAGCGTGCTCGGCGGCAGCCCGGTCAGCGACAAGAAGCATCTGCGCAACGTCGGTCCGAGCTTCCAGTACAAGCTGCGCGATGCACGCGGACAGGCGCGCGAGTTTTCCAACTACATGCTGCCGCTGGAGCTTGATGGGCGCTGGTACATGATGTCGGGAGTGCGCGATGCGCCGAACGAACCCCTCCAATACCTGCGCATGCCGCTCGATGCCGACGGCAAGATCGACACCTTCATGCGCCTGCGCGGCGCGCTGCTGAACGCGGAATTGCGTCCCGAAATCGCCGCCCGCTTCGCCCGCCAGGCGTTGCCGAAGGAAAACTGGGGAACGGAAATCGAGGAACGGCTGAAGTTCAGCGCCACCCAGGTGCTGGCGCTGTTTGCCAAGGGCGGCTTCCAGTCGCTCGGGCAATTCATCGAGGGTGGAGTGCCCGAAGCCGAGCGCGAAAAAGCAGCAGCCACCTATCTGCGCATTCTGGAACTCACTGCGTTCGAGGCGTTGCAGGTCGCCAACCGCCAGGCGGGCCTGCCCCCGCCCACGTCCGACGACGCCACCGGCTGGCTGGTGCGCGACACGCTCAGTAGCGTCAGTGACCTGTTCGTCTACAACTCGCCGGTTTATCTGCAACTGATGCAGTACGACGAGGTCAAAGCGAGCGGCCTGCAGCTCACCCGCTCGCCTGGAAAGAACGTGGTCTATTTCGGTTCGCTTTTGCTGACGCTCGGCGTATTCTTCATGTTCTACGTACGCGAACGCCGCGTCTGGCTGCGCATCAAGCCTGGCCACGTGCTGCTTGCCATGTCGTCGGCCAAGCACACCATCGATTTCGAGAATGAATTCACCCAGCACGCGCAGGCGCTCGATGCGCTGGCGAAATAATCCGGAGGCTTCATCATGGAACTCGTCCTCAATCGCCCCGCCCCGCTGCTGAAGCGGCTGTCATTGCTCGACTGGCTGTTCGCCGCCATCGTCGCAGCGAGCGGCATTTTTACCCTGTCGCGCTTCGGCGAATACATGGATATCTATGAAAAGGCCATCCTGCTGGCGGCGGTTCCGTCGCTGGTGGTGTTTGGCTGGTTCTGGAAACCGTTCCGTCCCCTGTTCATCGTCGTCGGCGCAATCAGTCTGTTCGCCGTCAGCCAGTACCAGGGCAACCTGGCGCGCATGGAGGAGGCCTTCTTTCTCAAGTACCTGATCTCCAGCCAGGCGGCCATCATGTGGATGTGCGCGCTGTTCGGACTCGCGACGCTGGCCTACTGGGGCGGCATGCTGGCACGTTCGGAGTTCACGATGAAGACTGGCAGCGCGCTCACCTGGTCGGCGGTAGCGCTCGGCTTTGTCGGTCTGATGGTGCGCTGGTACGAGTCCTACCTCATCGGCACGGATATCGGCCACATCCCCGTATCCAACCTGTATGAAGTATTCGTGCTGTTCTGCCTGATCACCGCGATGATGTATCTGTATTACGAAGCGCGCTACCAGACACGCCAGATGGGCGCCTTCGTGCTGCTGGTGATCTCCGCCGCGGTCGGCTTCATTCTGTGGTACACCTTCGACCGCGGCGCGCACGAAATCCAGCCGCTGGTGCCTGCGCTCAAATCCTGGTGGATGAAGCTGCATGTGCCCGCCAATTTCGTCGGCTATGGCGCCTTCTCCATCGCCGCCATGCTGGGCGTCGCCTATCTGCTTGCCGCGCGCGGCATCCTTGCCAGCCGCCTGCCGAAGCTGGAAGTGATCGACGATGTCATGTACAAGGTCGTCGCGGTCGGCTTTGCCTTCTTCACAATTGCCACCATCCTCGGTGCGATGTGGGCAGCTGATGCGTGGGGCGGCTACTGGTCATGGGATCCGAAGGAGACCTGGGCGCTGATCGTGTGGCTGAACTACGCGGCCTGGCTGCACATCCGCCTGGTCAAGGGCCTGCGCGGGCCAATGCTGGCATGGTGGGCTGTGATCGGCTTGGTCGTCACCACCTTTGCCTTCCTCGGCGTGAACATGTTCCTGTCCGGGCTGCATTCCTACGGCGAGCTATAGGGCGGCCTTCTGGCGGCCCCCGCGGCGCACCATGCGGAAAACACTGCTGTTTGTCATTCCGCTGGCGCTGGCCGCCCTGTCGACCGGGTTGTGGCTTGCGCAGAAGCGCTACGCGCCACAGGCGCCCGCCGCACCCGTCGATGCATTATGGCAACTCAGTTTTCCCGACCTGCGGGGCCAGCCTCAACCGCTTTCGCAATGGCGCGGCCAGGTTCTAGTGTTGAACTTCTGGGCCAGCTGGTGTGCGCCTTGCCGCGAGGAAATTCCTGAATTTATCGCACTGCGGACCAAGCATCGTGCGAAGGGCGTCGAGTTTGTCGGCATCGCCATCGACAATCCGACCCGTATCGATCAATTTTTGCAGCGCCAGCCGGTCAACTACCCGATCCTGATCGGCGAGGGCGCCGCCCACAGCCTGGCACGGCAGCTCGGCAACCCGACCGGTGCCCTGCCTTATACGATCGTGCTCGATCGCGACGGAAATATCGTGCTGGCACATCTTGGACGCTTGCCGCGTGCGCAACTGGACGCCGCGTTGCTGGAATCGGCGCATAATTGAAAATTGGCATCAATATCTGGACAATTCACCCCCATTTACGGCAAACTCCGCCGCCATGACGACTAAGCGAACCAGCCGCACGCCAGCGAAAACGGTCCCCAGCCTGCACCCGCACGTGCTGGTTCTGCACGGCCCCAACCTGAACCTGCTGGGCAGCCGCGAACCCAAGCATTACGGTCTTGCCACCCTCGATGACGTCAACCGCTCACTGGTCAGCCGCGGCGAAACAGCCGGCGCACAGGTCGAAACCTTTCAGCACAACCACGAAGGCGCCCTGATCGACCGCATCCACCAGGCTGCGCGCGACCATGTCGACTTCATCATCATCAACCCGGCGGGTCACACCCACACCAGCGTCGCCCTGCGCGATGCCCTGGCTGCCACTGCCATTCCTTTCGTCGAAGTTCACCTTTCCAACATCTACGCGCGCGAGCCGTTCCGCCACCATTCGTACTTTTCCGACCTCGCCGTCGGCGTGGTATCCGGTCTCGGCGCACACGGCTACGAACTGGCGCTGGAATACGCGCTGCGCTATCTGCAAAACAGGACTCCCCATGGATCTCAGAAAACTGAAAAAGCTCATTGATCTGGTCGAAGCTTCCGGCATCGCCGAACTTGAAATCACTGAAGGCGAAGAAAAGGTCCGCATCGCCAAGAGCATCGCCGGCACCCCCATGATGATGGCGCACGCGCCGCAGATGATGCAGGCGCCTGCACCCGCTGCTGCGCCCACCGCGGCAGCCCCGGCCGAAGAAGCGATGCCCGAGGGCCACATCGTGCGCTCGCCCATGGTCGGCACCTTCTACCGTGCCCCGGCTCCCGGCTCCAAGAACTTTGCCGAAGTCGGCCAGAGCGTGAATGCCGGCGACACGCTGTGCATCATCGAAGCGATGAAGCTGCTGAACGAAATCGAAGCGGATCAGGGCGGCGTCATCAAGGCCATCCTGGTCGAAAACGGCCAGCCGGTCGAATACGGCGAGCCGCTGTTTGTTATTGCTTGAGAAAGGCAGGGGCTAGGAATTAGGAGTTAGGAATCAGGGAAATCACTCGGCACGCGGTGCACCGCAATCCGTGAAGCAACTCCAACCCTAGCCCCTAGCTCCTATCTCCTAGCCCCTACAGACATGTTTGAAAAAATCCTGATCGCCAACCGCGGCGACCAGCTGCCGCAAGGCAGCGCAGCGGCGAAGCCAAAACGCGCAACGGCCGCAGGCCGTCAGGGCGATTTTGCCGCGGAGACCTCCTATGTTTGAAAAAATCCTGATCGCCAACCGCGGCGAAATCGCCCTGCGAATCCAGCGCGCCTGCCGCGAAATGGGTATCAAGACGGTCGTGGTGTATTCCGAGGCCGACCGCGACGCGAAGTATGTCAAGCTGGCCGACGAATCGGTATGCATCGGGCCGGCGCCGTCCTCGCAGAGCTATCTGCACGTGCCGTCGATCATCGCCGCCGCCGAAGTCACCGACGCCGAGGCGATCCATCCCGGCTACGGCTTTCTGTCGGAAAACGCCAACTTCGCCGAGCGCGTCGAATCGTCCGGCTTCACCTTCATCGGCCCGCGCCCCGACAACATCCGTCTGATGGGCGACAAGGTCGCCGCCAAGCAGGCCATGATCGACGCCAAGGTGCCGTGCGTGCCCGGCTCCGACGGCGCCCTGCCGGACGATCCCGAAGAAACCCTCAAGATCGCACGCAATATCGGCTACCCGGTCATCATCAAAGCCGCTGGCGGTGGCGGCGGCCGCGGCATGCGCGTGGTGCACACCGAGGCCGCGCTGCTGAATGCGGTGACCATGACCAAGACCGAAGCCGGGGCCGCCTTCGGCAATCCCATGGTCTACATGGAAAAATTCCTGCAGACACCACGCCACATCGAAATCCAGATCCTCGCCGACGAGCACGGCAACGCGGTGCACCTGGGCGAGCGCGACTGCTCGATGCAGCGCCGTCACCAGAAGGTTCTGGAAGAGGCGCCGGCGCCCGGGCTCGACCCCAAGCTCAGGGACAAGATCGGCGAGCGCTGCGCCGAGGCCTGCCGCAAGATCGGCTATCGGGGCGCCGGCACCTTCGAGTTCCTGTACGAGAACGGCGAATTCTATTTCATTGAGATGAACACCCGCGTGCAGGTCGAGCACCCCGTCACCGAGATGATCACCGGGATCGACATCGTGCAGACGCAGATCCGTGTCGCGGCCGGCGAGAAGCTGCCGTTCCAGCAGAAGGACATCCGCTTCCGCGGCCACGCCGTCGAATGCCGCATCAACGCCGAGCACCCGACGACCTTCGTCCCCAGCCCCGGCAAGCTCACCAATTACCACGCACCCGGCGGCCCCGGCATCCGCGTCGACTCGCACGTGTATCACGGCTATTACGTGCCGCCGCACTACGATTCGATGATCGGCAAGCTGATCGCCTACGGCGACACCCGCGACCAGGCCATCGCCCGCATGCGCGGCGCGCTGATGGAAATGGTCATCGAAGGCATCCAGAGCAACATCCCGCTGCACCAGGAGCTGATGCACGACGCCGCCTTCATCGCCGGTGGCACCAGCATTCATTACCTGGAGCACAAGCTGGCGGAGGAAAAAGCTTGAGGGGACAGGATTTAGGATCTAGAAGCCAGGGATTGGACCCGGCGCTGCACCTTCCCTTACCCCTATATCCTAGCCCCTAGGTTTTTATCCATGCCCTGGCAATCCGTCCGCATCCTCGTCGATTCCAAGCAGGCCGAGCCGCTGTCCGACGCGCTGATGGAAGCCGGCGCGCTGTCGGTGTCGCTGGAGGACGCCGACGCCGGCACGGTGGACGAGACCCCGCTGTTCGGTGAACCGGACCATCCGACGGCCGAACTGTGGCCGCATAGCATCGCGATGGTGCTGCTGGAGGCAGACGCAGATGTGGCGGCGGTGCTGGCGGCCGCTGCGGAACAGGCGGGCATTCCTGCTCCCGCCGAGTATACGGTCGAAACCGTGGCCGAGCAGGACTGGGTGCGCCTCACCCAGGCGCAGTTCGATCCCATCCCGATCTCGCCGCGGCTGTGGATCGTGCCGACCTGGCACGATGCGCCCGACAACCGCGCGATCAACCTCAAGCTCGACCCCGGCCTGGCCTTCGGCACCGGCAGCCATCCGACCACCCGGCTTTGCCTGCGCTGGCTCGACGAAAACCTGAAAGGCGGCGAGACCTTGCTCGACTATGGCTGCGGCTCCGGCATCCTCGCCATCGCCGCCGCCAAGCTCGGCGCGGCACGGGTCGACGGCGTCGATATCGACGCGCAGGCGGTCACCGCCTCGCGCGACAATGCCGAACTCAATGGCGTGACCGCGCGCTTCTGCCTCCCCGGCGAACTTGCACCCGGACAATACGATGTCGTCGTCGCCAATATCCTCACCAACCCGCTCAAGGGCATGGCCCCATTGCTCGCGGGCCGGGTGCGCCCGCGCGGGCAGCTGGTACTGTCCGGCATTCTGGCCGAGCAGGCCGAAGACGTAATGAAGGTATACCGCGACTGGTTCGTTTTCGACTCGCCCGAGATCGACGAGGGGTGGGTGCGTCTGGCCGGCGTCAAACAGTGAACTACCGCACCACCTGCCCGCACTGCACCAGCATCTTCCGCCTCCATGCGGACCAGTTGGACGCCGCGCAGGGATGGGTCCAGTGCGGCGTGTGTGGCAACGCTTTCGATGCACGCCCGAGCCTCCTCATGGAAGACGGCTCACCGCTGCCAGCCGCATCCGCACCCACGGAAAACGTCGAGCCGACGCCGGCTGGAATCATCTCGCCGGGTGCCGCGCAGCCCGCCGAGACGACTGCCCCTGCCGAGAACACGCCACAGACCAGCGGGCCCCCTGTCGGCATTGTCCAGCGCGAGACGTCGCTCGACCTGACCTCCATCATCATCATCGACCCCGATATCCCGGTGCCGGACGACTTCGGTCCGATGCCGCAGATTCACGCGGCGCCCGCGTCCGGCCCGTCTGCGATGCCGCTGATGTACCCGCCGCCATACTCGCACGAGCCGGCCGCCGTCAGCGCTCCCGTAACCCGGGTCGAATACAATCCGCCCGAATATGCCTCCCCCGAGCCAGCCAACTCCTACATCCCGCCCGCGCCCCGGCACAGCGGATCGTGGGCATGGGGCAGTGCCGGCGTGCTGCTGGCGGTTCTGCTGGTTGCGCAGTCCGCCTACTTCCTCCGCGACACCCTCGTCAGTCAGCTGCCGCAGACCCGCCCCCTGCTCGAACGGATGTGCGCCCTTCTCGGCTGCACGCTCTCATTGCCGAAAAACCTGGCGCTGCTGCGGATCGTGGGGTCCGACCTGGAGACAGAGGCCAGCGGCCGCCTGAAGCTCACCCTCACCCTCGGCAATCGCGCCGGCCAGGCCCAGGCCTGGCCGGTACTGGTGCTCAGCCTCACCGATCAGCGCAACCGGCCGCTGGCGCGGCGCAGCTTCGCGCCGAGCGAATACCTCGGCGACGCCCACCGCATTGCCGAGGGCATCCCCCCGCTCAGCGAACAGCCGCTCAGCCTGCCGCTCGCCGTGCACGATCTCGCGCCCATGGGCTTCGACCTGCAGCTAAGCTATTGATCAGGCGGGCCTATACGCAAGGCTGGCCGGCCCGGCGCTTCTTCGGTATAGTGCGCGTTCCCGTTGCGGGAGAGCGCATGGACCGCATGCCGCCGAAGGCGTAACCCACCCGGAATCGCTCAGGCAAAAGGACCGCAACAGCCGGAACACTCTGGAGAGCGCAGTGCTGGTTTTGAACAAAGCCAATGAAACTGCCACCGAAGGGGCAGCGGCCCGCGTAGCGGCCGTAATCTCTCAGGTACCAAGGACAGAGGGGTGAAGCGAATCCACGCTTCACCCTTTTTATTTTTGGTTGCCCCATGACGAATCAAGCAGTGCTCAAACAGACTCCGCTCAATGCCACCCACCGCGAAATCGGCGCCAAGATGGTCGATTTCGGCGGCTGGGACATGCCGGTCAACTACGGCTCGCAGATCGAGGAACACCACACCGTGCGCGGCGGCTGCGGCCTGTTCGACGTGTCGCACATGCTTCCGCTCGACATCCGCGGCGCCAACGTGCGCCCTTTCCTGCGCCGGCTGGTGGCGAACAACGTCGACAAGCTGCAGGTCTCCGGCAAGGCGCTGTATTCATGCATGCTCAACGAGGCCGGCGGCGTCATCGACGACCTCATCATCTATTTCATGGATGAATCCTGGTTCCGCCTGGTGGTGAACGCCGGCACCGCGGAAAAGGATCTGGCATGGATGGAGAAGATGAACGCGGACTGGAGCATGGGCCTCACCCTCACCCCGCGCCGCGACCTCGCAATGATCGCCATCCAGGGCCCGGACGCCACCCGCGTGCTCAACGAGGCGCTGCCCGGCGTCGACCAGATCACCGCCAGCCTCAAGCCCTTCAATGCCGTTGCGATGGGCGAGATGTTCATTGCCCGTACCGGCTACACCGGCGAGGATGGCTTCGAGGTGATGGTGCCGGCGAAATCCGCGCCCTTCTTCTGGAAGGCGCTGATGCAAGCCGGTGGCAAGCCGATCGGCCTCGGCGCGCGCGATACCCTTCGGCTCGAAGCCGGAATGAACCTGTACGGCCAGGACATGGATGAAACCACCTCGCCGCTGGAATCCGGCCTGGCGTGGACCGTCGACCTGAAGGCCGCACACGACTTCGTCGGCCGCGCCGCGCTGGAAAAGAGCGAAGTGACGAAACAACTCGCCGGACTCCTGCTGCTCGACAAAGGCGTCCTGCGCAGCCACCAGAAAGTCCACACCCGAAACGGAGACGGCGAGATCACCTCCGGCACCTTCTCGCCTACACTGCAGCAATCGATCGCGCTCGCACGCATCCCGCTCGGCATCGCCCCGGGCGAGGAAGTCGAAGTCGAGATCCGCGACAAGAAACTGAAAGCCAGAGTGGTGAAATATCCGTTCGTGCGCAACGGCAAGGTTTTGATTTAGGAGGGGCCAGGGAGCGGGGGCCAGGGAGCAGGGGAAACAGCACGGCGCGGCCGTTCATTCCCTGAATCCTGAATCCTGATCCCTGCCCCCTGGAATACAACGCGACCAGGAACACACAAATGAGCATCCCCGCTGACCTCAAATACACCCCCAGCCACGAATGGGTGCGCATCGAAGCCGATGGCACGCTGACCGTGGGCATCACCCACCACGCGCAGGACCTGCTGGGCGACATGGTGTTCATCGAGAATCCCGCGGCCGGCCGCACGCTGGCCAAGGGCGAGGAATGCGCAGTGGTCGAATCGGTGAAGGCCGCGTCCGACGTCTACGCCCCGGTCGCGGGCGAAGTGATCGCAGCGAACGGCGACGTCGAGGCCAGCCCCGAATCGGTGAACAAGGACGCCTACGCCGCATGGATGTTCAAGCTGAAACCAGCCAATCCGGCCGACGTCGCCGTACTGCTCGACGCCGCGGCGTATCAGAAGCTGGTCGAGTCGGAAGCCCACTAGGGGCCAGGAGCCAGGGGCTAGGATTTAGGGAACGTGCGGCTGCGCCGCGTTCCTGAATTCGGCCCCGCCTCCCCTAGTCCCTAGACCCTAATTCCTGGCCCCTAAGCAAAATGCCCTTCATTCCCCACACCGAAGAAGACGTCTCCGCCATGCTCGGCGCCATCGGCGTCGCCCGCATCGAGGACCTGTTCGACGAAATACCGCCCGCGCTGAAAACCGGCAAGCTGCGTGAAGTGCCGGACGGCCTGCCGGAAATGGCGGTGGCGCGGTTGATGCAGGAACGCGCCGCGCAGGACGGCTTCTGGTTCAATTTCATCGGCGCCGGCGTCTACGAGCACCACATCCCGGCGGCGGTCTGGCAGATCACCACGCGTGGCGAGTTCTATACTGCTTACACGCCTTATCAGGCCGAGGCGAGCCAGGGCACGCTGCAACTGATCTACGAATACCAGACCATGATGACCCGGCTGACCGGGCTCGACGTATCGAACGCGTCGCTTTACGACGGCGCGTCCGCGCTGACCGAAGCGGTGCTGATGGCGGTCCGCTCGCACAAGACCTCCCGCCGCGTGCTGGTGCCGAAGAGCGTGCACCCGATCTATCGTCGTGTGGTCGACACCACGGTGAAGAACCAGGGCATCGAACTGGTCGAACTCGACTACGATCCCGCTACCGGGAAAACGGTGCTGCCGGCCGACCCCGGAAGCTTCGCCGGCCTGGTGATCCCGCAGCCCAACTTCTTCGGCGTGCTGGAAGACGTGCACGCCATGACCGACTGGGCGCACGAGAAAGGCGCGCTGGCGATCGCGCTGGTCAACCCGACCACGCTCGCGGTGCTGGAGGCGCCCGGCCAGTGGGGGGGCCAGAATAGTCAGATCGTGGGCGCCGACATTGCGGTGGGCGAAGGCCAGCCGCTCGGCGCACCGATGGCTTCGGGCGGACCCTATTTCGGCTTCATGTGCTGCCGCCAGGACTTCGTGCGCCAGATGCCCGGCCGCCTCGTCGGCCGCACCGTCGACCTCGACGGCAAGCCCGGCTTCACGCTGACGCTGCAGGCGCGCGAGCAGCACATCCGCCGCTCCAAAGCCACCTCCAACATCTGCACCAACCAGGGCCTGGTCGTCACGGCGGCGACGCAATACATGGCGCTGCTCGGCCCGCAGGGCCTGGCAAAGGTCGCATCAAACAGCCACGCCAACACCGTGGCGCTCGCAGAAAAACTGACGGCGATTCCCGGCGTGACGCGCGCGTTTTCCAGCCCCTTCTTCCACGAAGTCGTGCTGAAGCTTTCCGACGACATGCTGAAAGGCACCAGTGCGAAGAACGTGCTGCGCGCGCTGCGCGCGCAGGGCATCCTCGGTGGCCTCGACATTTCCGGCTGGTATCCCGAACTCGGCCAGGCGATCCTGGTGTGCGTGACCGAAACCAAGACGGGCGCCGACCTCGATCAGTATGCGCAGCAGATGGAGCGCATCCTGTCGAAGCGGCGCGAGGCGCCGCCGTGCGCGTACAAGAGCTGAGGGAGCGAGCATGAGCGACGTCCTGCGCGACAAGCCGTTCTACGACATGGCCGATGCCTACATCGCGCTCGCCAACACCCAGTTGAACGAGGCGAAACCCAGTCGCGTCAGCGCAGCGGCGCTGTTCGCCGCCTCGCGCTTCAACGCCTTCGTCATCGCGGCAGCGGCAGGCAGCAAAGAGCAGATGGTCGCCGAGAAGGAAGCCGCGGTCGCCTACTTTCTGGATCAGTACGAGAAGATGCTGCGCGAGAACATCGACGAACATCTCGCGCGCTTCGACCAGCCGGGCAGCTGACCGAAGCATATGAGCGGGCGCGCCATCGTGCACGCGCCCGACGATTGATTGAATTGGTTCAAGGAGAGCAAGCATGACAGTGACCCTCGCAGGCAACCCCATCGACGTCGCCGGCACCTTCCCCAAGGTCGGCGACACCGTTCCCGACTTCAAGCTGGTGAACAAGGACCTCGCCGACGTCTCGCTTGCCGATTTCGCCGGCAAGAAGAAGATCCTCAACATCGTGCCGAGCCTTGACACCCCGGTGTGCGCAATCTCGACCAAGAAGTTCAACGACGCCGCGGTCGGCAACACCGCCGTGCTCATCATCTCGGCCGACCTGCCGTTCGCGATGAACCGCTTCTGCGGCGCCGAGAGCACCAACAACGTGGTGACGCTGTCGACCATGCGCGGTGCCGAATTCATGAAGAACTACGGCGTCGCCATCGTGAGCGGCCCGCTCGCCGGCATCACCGCGCGCGCGGTGATCGTGCTCGACGAAGCCAACAAGGTGCTGCACGCCGAACTCGTTCCCGAGATCAAGCAGGAGCCGAACTACGAGGCCGCGCTGGCTGCTTTGAAATAGGGATCAGGGCCCAGGGGTCAGGATTCAGGGGATGTGCGGCTTCGCCGCGCACACTGATCAGGCGCCCGGGTCCTTCCCTGATCCCTGACCCCTGAATCCTGGCCCCTGAAGTCATGCTGATATTCGACCATTCCCGTCCCGGCCGCACCGCTGCCGCCCAACTGCCCGCCGCCGGCGGCAGCCTCGACGACCTGCCCGCCGCGCTGCGGCGCCGCGACGCACCCGCGCTGCCCGAAGTCTCCGAGCTCGACGTGGTGCGCCACTACACGCGATTGAGCCAGAAGAACTTCTCGATCGACACGCAGTTCTATCCTCTCGGCTCGTGCACCATGAAGTACAACCCGCGCGCGTGCAACTCGCTGGCGATGCTGCCGCAGTATCTGGCGCGCCACCCGGCAAGCCCGGACGACACCGGCCAGGGTTTTCTCGCCAGCATGTTCGAGCTGCAGGAGATCCTGAAGGACGTCACCGGCATGGCGGGCGTGTCGATGGCGCCGATGGCGGGTGCGCACGGCGAATTCGCCGGGGTGGCGATGATCCGCGCGTACCACGACGCCCGGGGTGATTCTGCGCGCCGCGAGATCATCGTGCCGGACGCGGCGCATGGCACCAACCCGGCGACCGCCACCATGTGCGGCTACACGGTCAGGGAAATCCCGACGGATGCCACCGGCAGCGTCGACCTCGGCGCACTGAAAGCGGCCGTTGGCCCGCAGACCGCCGGCCTCATGCTGACCAACCCGTCGACGCTCGGCGTATTCGAAAAAACCATCGCCGAGATCCAGAAGATCGTGCACGACGCCGGCGGCCTGCTGTACTACGACGGCGCCAACCTCAACGCCATCCTCGGCAAGGTGCGCCCCGGCGACATGGGCTTCGACGTCATCCACATGAATTTGCACAAAACCTTCTCCACCCCGCATGGCGGAGGTGGACCGGGTGCGGGTCCAGTGGGCGTGGCGGAACGGCTGCTGCCCTTCATGCCGATCCCGCTGGTGCTGAATGACAACGGCTTCTACCGGCTGGCGACCGAGGCCGACCTGCCGCAGTCGATCGGCCGCATGAGCGCCAACATGGGCAATGCCGGGGTACTGATGCGCGCCTATGTGTATGCGCGCATGCTGGGCGGCGAGGGCATGCACCGCGTCGCCGAATACGCCACGCTCAATGCCAACTACCTGATGGCCCGGCTGCGCGAGGCCGGCTTCGAGCTCGCCTACCCCAGCCGCCGCGCCAGTCACGAGTTCATCGTCACGCTGAAGAAGCTGAAGGACGCCACCGGCGTGTCGGCAATGGACGTCGCCAAACGCCTGCTGGACTATGGCTTCCACGCGCCAACCACCTACTTTCCGATGCTGGTGCCGGAGTGCCTCTTGATCGAGCCGACCGAAACCGAGAGCCGCGAGATGCTCGACGCCTTCGTCGAGGCCATGGTCAAGATCAAGCACGAGGCCGAGAGCAATCCCGGTCTGGTGAAGGGCGCGCCCTACGACCTGCCGGTGCGGCGGCTGGACGACGTCAAGGCCGCGCGCGAGCTCGACCTCACCTACAAGCCCGCCGCATCGATGCCATCCAGGGTATGAGCGGACCCGACGCCACACCCACACCGCCTGAAAGTCCGTTCAAGGGCAAGACCGGGCTTGCGCGGATCATCAGCGCAGCAGGCTACTCGTGGGCCGGCCTCTTTGCCGCATTCCGGTACGAGGATGCGTTCCGCCAGGAAGTCTTCCTTGCGCTGCTGCTGATTCCTCTCGGGCTTTACCTGGGCGAATCCGGGATCGAGCGCGTACTGATGGTCGGTGCCGTGCTCGCCGTACTGGTGGTCGAACTGCTGAATTCGGCGGTCGAGGCCGCGGTCGACCGCATTTCCCTGGAGCACCACGATCTCATCAAACGCGCCAAGGACATGGGCAGTGCCGCAGTGATGATCGCGCTCGTCAACGTCGCCGTCGTGTGGGCGCTGGTACTGCTGGACTGAACCGTCCACCGGCCAGCGGGGAAGCATCGCAGCCGCACGGCCTTTATAATTCCCGCTTTCGTTTCGTTGCCACCCATCATGCGCACCCTCATCTGCGGCTCCCTCGCCTTCGACTCCATCATGGTGTTCCAGGACCACTTCAAGCATCACATCCTGCCCGACAAGATCCACATGCTGAACGTGTCCTTCCTGGTCCCCGAGATGCGGCGCGAGTTCGGCGGCTGCGCCGGCAACATCGCCTACAACCTCAAGCTGCTGGGCGGCGAGCCGCTGATCATGGCGACAGTCGGCGACGACTTCGGCGCCTACGCCGAACGCCTCGACGCGCTTGCCATTTCGCGCGACCACATCCGCCACGTCGCTGGCACCTACACCGCCCAGGCCTTCATCACCACCGACCTCGCCGACAACCAGATCACCGCTTTCCACCCGGGCGCGATGAACTATTCACACGAGAACGACGTGCGTCTGGTGCCCGACCTCAGGCTCGGCATCGTCTCCCCTGACGGCCGCGATGGCATGCTGCGCCACGTGCGCGGTTTCCATGAAGCCGGGGTGCCGTGCGTGTTCGACCCCGGCCAGGGCATGCCGCTGTTCTCCGGCGAAGAACTGCTGGAATGCGTCCACAAATCCCGTTACGTCATCCTCAACGACTACGAGGCCGAATTGCTGCAAACCCGCACCGGCGAAACCCTGGCCACGCTCGCACGCCACGTCGAGGCGCTGATTGTGACACGCGGCGCCGAGGGCTCGCAGATCCACACCGCCGGCGGCCGGATCGACATCCCGGCCGCGAAGCCTGCCGCCATCCTCGATCCCACCGGTTGCGGCGACGCCTACCGCAGCGGCATCCTCTACGGCATCGCCTGCGGGCTCGACTGGGAAACCTCGGGGCGTCTGGGCAGTCTCATGGGAGCGATCAAGATCGCCCAGCGCGGCGGGCAGAACCACCGCCCCGGCCGCGACGAAATCGCCGCCGCCTTCCACGCCCAGTTTGGCTATCATTTGGATTAGACACCGGAGTCCATCATGAACAGAACATTCGCTACCACCCTCGCGTTCGCCGCTTCCCTGCTGCTGGCAGGCTGCCCGGCCGGGCTCGGAGGCAAGGACTACAGCCGCAGCCAGGCGCGCAGCGTGCAGGAAGTGCAGATGGGCGTCGTCGAGTCGGTGCGCGAGGTCCTCATCGAAGGCACCAAGACGCCGGTCGGCGCCGGTGCCGGCGCAGTGGTCGGCGGCGTGGCCGGCAGTACGGTCGGCGGCGGCAAGGGCAGTGTGGTGGGCACCGCCGTCGGAGCGGTGCTGGGCGGCCTCGGCGGCGCGGCGGCCGAAGAAGCCGTAACCCGCCAGAAAGGCGTGGAAATCACCGTCAAGCTCGACTCCGGACGGATGCTCGCGATCACCCAGGCGGCCGACGAGCAGTTCAGGGTGGGCGACCGCGTGCGTGTGCTGTCGGGCGGCGGCACGACCCGCGTTTCGCACTGAGGCTGGCCACCCCGGTCGGTCATCCTCCCGCAACCGGACCGTCACACCGGGTTAACACCCGCTCACTAAGCTGGGCGCATTCCATCCAAGGGAGTGCCCCATGCTCGACCCCCGTCATCAACTTCACCCCGCCGCAGCCAGCCGCTACCACGTCTCGCTGGCGGTGGACGACCGCGAAATCCGCGAAGCGCAGCGCCTGCGCCACCGGGTATTCGCCGAGGCGATGGGTGCACGCCTGTCGTCGGTGCTGCCCGGACACGACATCGATCTGTACGACCCGTACTGCGACCATCTGCTCGTACGCGAGCTCGTCAGCGGCGAAGTCGTCGGCACGTATCGCATCCTGCCGCCCGATGCCGCCGAGCGCGTCGGCAGCTATTACTCCGAGCAGGAATTCGACCTCACCCGGCTGCAGTTCCTGCGCCCGCGCATGGCGGAACTCGGCCGCTCGTGCGTGCACCCGGCACATCGCAGCGGTGCCGTGATCGCACGGCTGTGGATGGGGCTCGCCGATTACATGACACGCGCCGGCTACGAGTACATCGTCGGCTGCGCCAGCATCGGCATGGCAGATGGTGGCCACGTTGCCGCCAGCGTTTATCGGCAGCTCGCGGCGCGCCACCTGGCGCCGGTCGAATGGCACACCACCGCGCGTTGCCGTCTCCCGGTCGAGTCGCTCGACGACGGCCGCAGCGCCGCGCTGCCGCCGCTGATCAAGGGCTACTCGCGGCTCGGTGCGATGGTGTGCGGCGAGCCGGCATGGGATCCCGACTTCAATACCGCCGACCTCCTGATGCTGCTGCCGATGGCGCAGCTCAGCCGCAGTTATGCGCGGCGCTTCGTCAAGTGAGCGCATGGCGGCCATAGCGAACCGGAAACGGCCGCGCACGGTGTGAGCCCGGCCCCCTCCATACGGGGGAGCCCCTTACAATGGGCGGGTGAACACCGCCCGTCTGCCCGTTTCTCTCCGCGCCGCCCTCCGTTTCAGCCAGTTGGCCCTGCATCTTTCGTGGGGCGTGGCGCTGGCCGGGCTGGCATTCCCCCTCATCAAGCCTGCGCGACGCGACCGCATCATCACAGCCTGGGCACGGCGGCTGCTCAAAGTACTCGGCGTGCAGATAAAAGCCGACGCAGCCCCGAGGCTCCCGGGCGGCGCCCTGCTGGTATGCAACCACGTGTCATGGCTGGATATCTATCTCATCTACGCAGCCCAGCGGGTGCACTTCGTCTCCAAGTCGGAGGTCCGTGCATGGCCGGTGGCTGGCTGGTTGGCGCACAAGACCGGCACGCTGTTTCTCGAACGCAGCCGCCGCGCCGCGACCGCACGCATCAACGACGAAATGCGTGCGCTGATACAATCCGGCGCCTGGGTGGCGGTGTTTCCGGAAGGCACCACCAGCGACGGGCGCGGGCTGCGGCGTTTCCTGCCCTCGCTGCTGCAGCCGGCGGTCGAACTCAACTGTCCCATCGTTCCGGCTGCCTTGCGCTACCGGACGCTGGCCGGTGAATACAGTGATGCGCCTGCCTACATCGACCAGATGAGCCTGTGGCAGAGCTTCAAACAGATCGTCAGCGAACCGGGCCTCATTGCCCAACTGTATTTCGGTGAACCGATCCAGCCGAATCGCCACCGGCGCGAACTGGCGCAGGAGGCCGAACAGGCCGTGGCTAGGCTTTTGGGTGTTTCATCTGCGGACACTGAACCGCGAACACCTGACGGTCCTCCAGCCTGACCGCGGTCAGCCTGCCCCCCCACAGACAGCCGGTATCCAGGGCGATCAGATCCTGGCGATTGACCAGCCCGAGCGTCGACCAGTGACCGACGACGAGCGTCGACTCCGCGCTCCTGCGCCCCGGCACGTCGAACCAGGGCAGCCATCCGGCCGGCTGGGTGCCGGGCGCGCCCTTGTGGTGAAATTCCATTTCACCCGCGGCCGAGCAATAGCGCAGCCGGGTGAAGGCGTTGACGATCACGCGTAGGCGCTCGATGCCCACGAGGCCGTCGTCCCACGCGACCGGCACGTTGCCGTACATCTGTGCGAAGAAATCGCGGTAGTGCGGGCCCTGCAGCGTAGCCTCGGCCTCTGCCGCCCGCGCCATCGTATCGTCGGAGGTCCACCCTGGCAGCACGCCAGCATGGACCATCAGCCAGCCGCCCTCGCGCCAGGCCAACGGGCGGCCGCGCAGCCAGGCGAGCAGTTCGTCGCGGTCGGGCGCGGCGAGCACCGCGTCGAGCGTGTCGCCCTTGTGCACGCGCCCGTAGCCTTCGGCGAGCGCCAGCAGATGGAAATCGTGGTTGCCGAGGACGCAGACGGCGGCGTCGCCGAGGTTGCGGACGAAGCGCAGCACACCGAGCGAATCGGGGCCACGGTTGACGAGATCGCCGACGAACCACAACCGATCGGCGGCAGCATCGAAGCCGACGGCCTCCAGCAGTTTCAGCAGGGAATCCTGGCAACCCTGGACGTCGCCAATGGCATAGGTGGGCATAGTAAAATACGGTTTCGTTCGCGCTGTGTTGCCCGCATCATAGCGCCCCCGCCTGAACCCCACGTGACACCCCCCGCATGAAGCCCCTGATCCGACTGTTTTTCAAATCCCTGCGCCTCGTCCTCGGTCCCTTCATGCTGCTTGCCCACCGGCTGCGCCTTCCCAAAGGCATCGTGCGCCCACCAGCCGAGCAGCAGGCGATCGATGCGCGCACGCGCAACCTGGCGCTGTACCACTTCCCCGCCTGCCCGTTCTGCCTGAAAACGCGGCGTGAAATACACCGGCTGTCGCTCGACATCGAACTGCGCGACGCCCGGAACGTCGAGGCACACCGGGCCGCGCTGGTCGCAGGCGGCGGCAAACCGCAGGTGCCGTGCCTGCTGATCACCGACGCCGCCGGGCGGCAGACCTGGCTGTACGAGTCGGATGCGATCAACGCCTGGTTGAACCGCGAATTCGGCACCGCACCCGCGGCATGAGCCTGCTGGCCGCGCTCAATCCACCGCAACGCGAAGCGGCGAAGTACCTCGACGGCCCGCTGCTGGTGCTGGCCGGCGCCGGCTCGGGCAAGACCCGGGTGATCACGCACAAGATCGCCTATTTGATTGGAGAATGCGGCTACAAGCCGGGCTCGATCGCCGCGATCACTTTCACCAACAAGGCCGCGCGCGAGATGGCCGAGCGCGCCGCCAAGCTCACTTCGAACGTCAACACCAAGGGCCTCATCGTCACCACCTTCCACTCGATGGGCCTGAGGATGCTGCGCGAGGACGCGAAGTTTGCCGAGCTGAAGCCGGCCTTCTCCATTCTCGATTCGGCCGACGCCGCCGGTATCGTGTCGGAGATCCTCAAGACCACCGACAAGCAGGAAATCCGCCGCGCGGTGTCGCGCATTTCCTTGTGGAAGAACGAACTGAAGTCGCCCGCTGCCGCCCTGCAGGCAGCCGAGGACGACAATGCGCGCGTCTACGCGAAGATCTACGACCGCTACGACGCCACGCTGCGCGCCTACCAGGCGGTCGACTTCGACGACCTCATCCGCCTGCCGGCGGAGTTGCTCGACACCCACGCCGAGCTACGCGAGAAATGGCAGAACCGCCTGCGCCACATCCTGGTCGACGAATACCAGGACACCAACGTCGCCCAGTACCGCCTGCTGCAGAAGCTCACCGGCGTGCGCGCCGCGTTCACCGCGGTCGGCGACGACGACCAGGCGATCTACGGCTGGCGCGGCGCGTCGGCCGACAACCTGCGGCAACTGAACGAAGACTACCCGCATCTGCACGTGGTCAAGCTCGAGCAGAACTATCGCTCGACCGTGCGCATCCTCAAGGCTGCCAACGCCCTCATCGCCAATAACCCCAAGCTCTTCGAGAAGCGGCTGTGGAGCGATCTCGGCCACGGCGACGCGATCCAGGTGATGCCAACCAAGGACGACGAGCATGAAGCCGAATCGGTGGTGATGCGGCTGCTGTCACACAAGTTCCAGCACCGTACCGAATGGCGCGACTACGCGATCCTCTACCGCGGCAACTACCAGGCGCGCGTGTTCGAGCAGGCGCTGAGGAACGAGAAGGTGCCGTACCAGCTCTCCGGCGGGCAGTCGTTCTTCGACAAGGCAGAGATCAAGGACGTGATTGCCTACCTGCGCCTGATCGCCAACAGCGACGACGACCCCGCCTTCATCCGCGCCGTCACCACGCCCAGGCGCGGCATCGGCGCCGCGACGCTGGAAAAGCTCGGCCAGGTTGCCGCCACCCTGCACGTCAGCCTGTTCGAGGCGGTGTTCTCGGCCGCCGCCGCGTCGCAGGTCGGCGAGCGCCAGCTCGCGCCGCTGATCGAGTTCTGCAACTTCATCAACCGCATGGAGGAACGCGTCCCGCGCGAGCCGGCCGGCGAACTGCTCGACGACCTGTTGAAGACGATCGGCTACGAGGTGTATCTCTTCGACCAGGACGACCAGCGCGCGGCGCAGAGCAAGTTGAACAACGTGCTCGAATTCGCCGCGTGGATCGCGAAGAAGGGCGAGGAGGACGAGAAGGACCTGCTGCAACTCACCCAGACCATCGCGCTCATCACCCTGCTCGAAGGCCGCGAGGAGGAAGAGCCCGACGCCGTGCGCCTGTCGACCCTGCACGCCGCCAAAGGTCTCGAATTCGGCCACGTGTTCCTGGTCGGGGTCGAGGAGAACATCCTTCCGCACCGCGACGCCGTCGACGAGGGCCGTCTGGAGGAGGAACGCCGCCTGATGTACGTCGGCGTCACTCGCGCCAAGAAGTCGCTGACGCTGTCGTACTGCTCGCGCCGCAAGCGCGCGCGCGAATCGGTCGCCTGTGATCCCTCACGCTTCATCGACGAACTCGGCGACGACGTGCGCCAGCCGGACAAACCTACTACCGCAGAAGCCAAGGCCAGCGGGAGCAACCGCCTCGCCGCCTTGAAAGAAATGCTCGGGTAAATATTGCTGGATGGCGCACTTTTTGTGCGTCAACCAGAAATGCCAAGGCGAGCTGTCCGTCTTTGACTTCCCGCGACCCGACATGAATCCTGCACGCGGGTGACCCGGTGTGAATCAAGCCGGATTGCCCGCCCAAGCCTTCGTCAGCTTGCGGATTCCGCCACAAAGATCTCGACGCGGCGATTCTTTGCACGACCTTCCACCGTACCGTTGTCAGCGATCGGTTCATGCGAGCCGCGGCCATTTATGATGATGCGGCTTGTCGCGACACCGTGGGAAACGAGGTAATCGCGCGTCGCCGCGGCGCGATTGATCGAAAGCGGATTATTGATGGCGTCCGTGCCCGTGCTGTCGGTGTGGCCGATGATGGTCACCGTTGTGACCGGATTCTGGTTCAGGGTGGTAGCGAAGCGGTCAAGAACCGGACGCAGGTTCGGTTTGATCTCATAGCGGTTCGTGTCAAAGGAAACATCGCTCGGGATGTCCAGCTTGAGCCGGTTATCGGCGGTCTGACTGACGCTCACGCCGGTTCCCGCGGTCGCCTGCTCCATCTCGGCCTTCTGTTTCTCCATGTGCTTCGACCACAGATAACCGCCCCCCGCACCCACTGCTGCGCCGATCGCCGCGCCGGTCGCGGCACTTTTGCCCGTGTGGCCACCGGCTGTCGCGGCGCCAATGATTGCACCGGCCGCGGCGCCGATGCCTGCGCCCGTACCGGTGGTTTTTTGCGTTTCAGTCATGTTGGCGCAGCCAGCCAGACCCCCGAGGCCCAACGCAAGGGCGCTAAGCGAAGCGATGATTTTTTTCATGGAATGACCTCCAATCGGATTAGTAGCCTCTGCAGTATAGACAAGGGAGCAGTTTGCCGCGCTTAGCTGATGGCACCCGTCAAGAGCCTCGGCCACGAAGGAGGAGAGCCAAAAAAATGGGACGCCGCAGCGTCCCATTTGATTTCAGCGTCTGACTTTGGCAGACCGGCGATCAGTTGACCTTCGGGTCCAGTTCGCCCTTGTCGTAACGCTTCTGCATGTCTTCCAGGTTGAACACCTTGCCCATCTTGCTCGCCATGCCGGCGGAGCCGAAGGCTTCGTAGCGGGCCTGGCAGATGCCGCTCATGGCCTTGGTAGCTTCCTTAAGGAACTTGCGCGGGTCGAAGTTGGCCTTGTTCTCGGCCAGGTGCTTGCGGATGGCGCCAGTGGAGGCCATGCGCAGGTCGGTGTCGATGTTGACCTTGCGCACGCCGTTCTTGATGCCCTCGACGATTTCGCTGACCGGCACGCCGTAGGTCTGGCCCATGTCGCCGCCGTAGCTGTTGATGATGGCGAGCCAGTCTTCC
>JANJWF010000124.1 GCA_024709685.1 Thiobacillus sp. | reverse complement strand
CGCCGCCGGAAAGCTGCGAGGGCATGGCGCGCGCGCGATGCTGCACGTCCAGCGCGGCAAGCAGGTCGAGCGCACGCTTGCGCGCCTCGCCGTTGGGCGCGCCGGCCAGCATCGGCAAGAGCGCCACGTTGTCGGTGACATCGAGGAACGGAATCAGGTAAGGCGCCTGGAACACGAAGCCGATCTTGTCGCGGCGCAATGCGCGCAGGTCGCGCACCTTCCAGCCCTCGTCGTAGATCACCTCGCTGCCCAGGGTCATGCGCCCGGCGGTGGGGTCGATCACCGCGCCCAGGCACTTGAGCAGGGTGCTCTTGCCCGAGCCGGAAGGGCCGATCAGGCCGACGACCTCGCCCGGCTCCACATGCATGTCCACGCCCTTCAAGGCGTCGACCGCGGTGTCGCCGCTGCCGTAGCGCTTCTTCAAACCTTCGATGCGAATGCCTTTGGTCATCATGGTCAACCTCCGATCGCTTCAGCAGGATCGACCTTGAGCGCCATGCGGATGGCGATGATGCTGGCCAGCGCGCAAATCACCAGCACGGCGAAGAAACCCGTGACGGAATCGCCCGGCATGAGCAGCACATACTTGGGAAACAGCGGGGCCGCGTAGGTTGCGGTGATCTTGCCCACCGCGAAACCGATCACCCCGAGCGCCAGCGCCTGCTGCATGATCATGGCGGCGATGGTGCGATTCCTGGTGCCGATGAGCTTGAGCACCGCGATCTCGCGGATCTTGTCCATGGTGAGCGTGTAGATGATGAAGGCGACGATGGCGGCGCTGACGATGGCGAGGATCACCAGGAACATGCCGATCTGCTTGGATGAGGTGGCGATCAGCTTGCCGATGAGAATCTCCTCCATCTGCATGCGCGTGTAGACCGTCAGGCGCTTCCAGCGGCGGATGGATTCCGCCACCTCGTCCGGCACGGCGCCGGGCTTGATGCGCACGAGGACGGCATTGACGGAACTGCTGCTGGCCTGCGAGGCGTTGACGGCATCGAGCAGCCCGGGCACGCCGGGGCGGTTGAACGCCGGGTTGGCGGAGGTCGCGCGCCGGCTTTGCCAGATGGCGTCGTTGTCCTTGAGGAACTGCGCTTCCTGGGCATCCTTGAGCGGAATGAACACCATCGGGTCGCCGCTCGAAGAGACCATGCGCCGGGTCAGGCCCACCACGGTGTAACGGTTGCGCCGGACGGTCAGCACGTCGCCGATCCTGAAGCCGGTGGCGATGTCGGCCACCGCCTCGTAATGTCCGCGCGTAATCTGGCGGCCCGCCACGAGATAGGGCGGCCAGCCGGGCGCGCCCCCTTTCTCGCCGGGAACGATGCCGACCACCATGGAACGCACGTCCTGTTCTCCCTTTTTCACCTGCATGGTCAGATAGGTCACGTTCGCGGCGCGGGCCACGCCCGGCATGGCGAGGATGGCGCGATACAGGTCGTCGTTCACGCTGGACGACTCCGCGTAGGGGCCGAGGGTGTCCTTTTGCACCACCCAGAGATCGGCGCCGCTGTTGTCCAGCAGCGCCTTGCCGTCATCCACCATGCCCCGGTAGACACCCGCCATGACCAGGGTCACGCCGATGAGCAACCCCAGGCCCACGCCGGTGAAGACGAACTTGCCCCAGCTGTGGAGGATGTCGCGGCCGGCCAGGCTGATCATCTGGATGTACCGGGAATGCGCTCGACGACGTGGATGCGGCTTTTCGGGCTGAGCGCCTTTTCGCTGTAGACCACGATGCGGTCGCCTGCCTTGAGCCCTTCGAGCACCTGCACGCGGCCATCGAGGTCGGTGCGGCCGAGCCTGACGGCGACAAAGTCGGGCTCGCCGTCCGTGATCTGCCAGACGCCCGGCTGTTCGCCCCGGCGTTGCACCGCAGCGTTGGGGATCACGGGGGTCGCGGGCAGCGCCGGCAAGTCGACCGTGACTTCGGCGAGTTCGCCGATGGGCGGCAGGGGGGTCGGGGCCGCATCGAAGACCGCCTTGACCAGCGTCTCCTCGGTCACGGCATCCGCCTTCGGCTCCACGCGCAGCACCCGGCCCTCGAGGACCTGGCCATTGCGCGAGCGCAGGACGATGCGAGCGGGCAGATCCGCGGCGAGACCCGACGCACTGATCTGATCGAAACGCACATTGATCCACAGGCTCTTCGGATCGATCAACTCCACCACCGCCTGGCCCGCAACCACGGTCGTGCCAGGATCGGCATCGCGCAGGGTGACGACTCCCTCGACCGGCGCGATCAGGCGCAGATTTCCCCGCTGTGCGCGCAGGGCTTCCAGATCGGATCTCGCCCGCGCCAGGTCCTCCCGCGCAGCCGACAGCGCAGCATCCGCAATCTGCCATTCCTGCCGTTTCGTCGTCAGGATTTCCTCGCTGGTCGAGCGGGTGGCGAACAGCTGCTCGTAGCGACGCGCCTGGGTTTCTGCATAAGCCTGGCGCACCGTCGCCTCGCGCAGCGCCGCCTCGGCGCGCTTCTCCGCCGCCTCCTGCGCGCGAACCCGGTCATCCAGGTCGACCGGATCCATCTCGCCGAGCAATTGACCGGCCCTGACTCGATCGCCCACATGGACATCCAGACGCTTGACGCGTCCGGCATAGGTGGGACCGATCTTGTAGGTGTAGCGCGCCTCGACCGTGCCGATGCCGAACAGCGCCGGCCGAATCGCCTGCGACTCGACCCTGGCTTCCGTTACGGCCACGGGCGCCAGCGGGCCGGAGCGCAGGGCGACATAGACCAGCAGCACGAGGAGCGGAACGATGACCGCGATGAGCGCCAGCGTGCGGCGTTGCAAAGGCAGTATTTTCATTTTTCGCTCCCGATGCCACGCAGATAAATTGCGAATACCCGTGGCGCATCGTGGCGTATGCGCGCAACATCACCCGCCAGCAGCGATTGCATGACCAGCCCCTGGATCATGCCGATCAAGAGGGTGATGGCGGCCTCGGTGTCGAGCGCGGCCGACAGCGTGCCGTTCGCCTTGCCCTCCTCGATCAGGCGATGCATGCGCTCGCGATAGCGGCGGATAAGCGTTTGCGCCATGCGTTTTGGCGCCGTTTGCTCGGCCCGCTGCAGCTCTCCGAACAGCATGCGCGGCACGCCCGGATGCTCCGCGACGAATTCGACGTGCGCCATGAACATGGCCTCGATTGCAGCGACAGGTGACGCAGCGGATTGCGCAGCCTTATCCACCCGGGACATGAGGCGTTCCGCCACCCACCCCATGACCGCCTGCAGGATGGCGTCCTTGGTCGGAAAGTGCTTGAACAGGGCGCCTTGCGTTACGCCCATGCGCTTGGCGATCGCCGTGGTCGTGATATCGCTCGGATTCTGTTCTGCCGCCAGCTGCACCACGGCTTCGACCGTGACGGCCCGGCGTTCGTCTGCCGGCA
>JANJWF010000118.1 GCA_024709685.1 Thiobacillus sp. | reverse complement strand
CACCATGGCGACCGCGCTGTTGTCGCTGGCAAAAAACGCCAAAATCAATCGTCCGTTGGCGATGACCGGCGAGCTGACGCTGACCGGGCAGGTTCTTCCGGTGGGTGGCATCCGCGAGAAAGTCATCGCCGCGCGACGCGTCGGCATTCCCGAGTTGATCCTGCCCGACGCCAACCGGCGCGATTTCGACAAGTTGCCCGACCACATCCGTGCCGGGTTGACGGTGCATTTCGCGAAGCGCTATCAGGATGTCGCGAGGGTGGTGTTCGGCCATTCCTGACACTGCAGGGCAGGGCGCCAGTCTCGGTTAAAATGCCCGTCATGAATGCCACCGAGCCGCGCGACACGCAACTCCTCGAGCTGCCGCCTGCACCCGTCATCAAGGTGCGCGGTGAGCCCCTCACCGAGCTGCCGCAGGACCTCTACATTCCCCCCGACGCGCTCGAGGTCTTTCTCGACGCCTTCGAGGGCCCGCTCGACCTGCTGCTGTACCTGATCCGCAAGCAGAACCTCGACGTTCTCGACATTCCGATGGCGGCGCTGACGAAGCAGTACATGGCCTACGTCGAGGCGGCGCGCGCGACAAGGCTGGAGCTGGCGGCGGAGTACCTGCTGATGGCGGCGATGCTGATCGACATCAAGTCGCGCATGCTGCTGCCGCGTCGCGAGCAGGCCGAGGCGGCGGACGGGGGCGAGGACCCGCGCGCCGAGCTGGTGCGCCGCCTGCTGGAATACGAGCAGATGAAGCTTGCTGGCCAGCATCTCGACGCGCTGCCGCAGGCAGGGCGCGACTTCGACACCGTCAGCGTGTTCCTGCCGGCCGCCGCCAAGCGCCTGCCGAGCGTGCATCCGGAGGAATTGGCCGCCGCCTGGCTGGCGATCCTGTCGCGCGCGAAGAACCGCACCCATCACCGTATCGGCCGCCAGGAACTGTCGATCCGCGAGCACATGAGCCGCATCCTGAAGCGGCTCACGCCCGGCGAGTTCATGGAATTCAAGGGCCTGTTCCCGGATGCATCGACCGTGCACGAACTGGTGGTCACCTTCCTCGCGGTGCTGGAACTGACCAAGGAAACCCTGCTCGACGTGACGCAGGCCGAACCGTTTTCTCCCATTTATGTGAGGCTGCATGAATCTGCAACCGAGTGACAATCCCGACGACCTGAAGATCGTGCTGGAAGCCGCACTGCTGGCGGCCGTTGGGCCGCTGTCGCTGGCTGAGCTCAGGCGCATGTTCGAACAGGATGCGCCCAATCAAGGCCTGTCCAACGACGTGCTGCGCCGTATGCTGGACGAATTGTGCGCGCAGTGGCACGGCCGTGGTGTGGAACTGGTGCAGGTGGCTGAGGGCTGGCGTTTCCAGACGCGCGCCGAGATGCAGCCCTGGCTGTCGCGCCTGAAGGACGAAAAGCCGCCGCGCTACTCGCGCGCGGTGCTGGAAACGCTCGCCATCATCGCCTACCGCCAGCCGGTGACGCGCGGCGACATCGAAGACATCCGCGGCGTATCGGTCAATCCCAACATCATCAAGACGCTGGAAGAGCGCGGCTGGATCGAGGCGATCGGCCATCGCGACGTGCCGGGGCGCCCGGCGCTGTTCGGCACCACCGGCCATTTTCTCAGCGACCTGGGGCTGCGCACGCTGTCGGAATTGCCGCCGTTGGAAGAGCTCGGGAATCTCGTCACCCCGGATGAAACTGCATTGATTCCTGAATTGCGCGAGGAATTGGCGGACAATGGCGCCCCCCAGACATTCGGCGCGGTGATCGAGACCGCCCGCGCCGCCAGCACGCAGTTTGACGCAGTGACCGAGATTCTTTGAATATGGCCCGCCCCGCATCCCCCATCCGCCGTTCGCCGAAGGTCCCCATGGGCCGCGCGGCGAGCCGCCTGCAGCAAGCCACCGCCCCCGAGGCGCCCAGCGAACGCCTGCATAAGGCGCTGGCCTCGGCGGGGCTGGGTTCGCGCCGAGAGATGGAGGAATGGATCGCCGAGGGCCGCGTGCAGGTCAACGGCGAAACTGCCACGATCGGCAGCAAGGTCGGACCGCGCGACATCGTCAAGGTCAGCGGCCGCCGCGTGTACCTGCGCTTCGAGGACAAGCGCACTCGCATCCTGATCTACCACAAGTCTGAAGGCGAGATCGTCACCCGCGACGACCCCAAGGGCCGCGCCACCGTGTTCGACGCGTTGCCCAGATTGCGCGGCGCCAAGTGGATTTCCATCGGGCGGCTCGACTACAACACCGACGGCCTGATGATCTTCACCACCTCGGGCGAGCTCGCCAACCAGCTGATGCATCCGCGCTTCGAAGTCGAGCGCGAGTACGCGGTGCGGGTGCTGGGCGAGCTGACCGAGGACATGATCGCACAACTGCTCGCAGGGGTTGAACTGGACGACGGGCTGGCCCAGCTGCAAAGCTGCTTTGTCGCCGGCGGCGAGGGGGCCAACCGCTGGTACCGCGTGATCATCAAGGAAGGCCGCAAGCGCGAAGTGAGGCGGCTGTTCGAGCACTTCGGCCTGACGGTGTCGCGCCTGACGCGCATCCGCTTCGGCCCGATCGCGCTGCCGCCGCAGTTGCGTCGCGGGCAGAAAATGGAACTCGACGACGACCTCGTCGCACGGGTGATGGAGTGGGCCGGGATGACGCCCAGCCCACGCCGGCAGACACGCGGCGTGCCCGACAAGCACACCCGCAAGCCGCGGATACGCTGACAAGCTGAAGACGGCGCTTTGTCCGCGGCTGACGGGTTGCGTCGTGTAGCACACAGCAGCGGGCGCGTCAGGGTCATCGCCGAAGCCCGGCATTCGCGCTGAAGCCATCCGCGAATCCTTGCACTTGTTCGGCCGAGACCAACCAGGCCGTCTGCCGTGCTAGGTGACCCATCGCAAGACCGCACTTCCCTGCAACTGGTCTATCTTGTAGTAGCGCTTTCGCGGGCCTGTTTCCGTGAAAATTGAGTTGTTGATAGCTGCTTACAAGGTGCATAGCTTGCGAACCCGACGTGAAACATTCCGAGATCCTCTAGGCCTGGATCGTCTCCGTGAGAAAACAATAAAGCTATCGCGGATACTGTCCACACTCGCAACAGGCTTGTTCATGGCCATCCTGGCAAGCGCCGCACTGTGCGAGCCCGCCGGCGCTCGCACCATCCAGGTTGGCCCCGATCGCCTGTATACCCTGCCCAGCCAGGCAGCCAAAAACGCTCGCGACGGCGACGTGATCGAGATCGACGCCGGCGATTATCCCGCGGACGTCGCCTTCTGGCGGGCGAACAATCTCACCATTCGGGGAGTGGGTGGCATGGCCCATCTGAAGAGTCAGGGCAAGACCGCGAAGGGCAAGGCGATCTGGGTCTTCAAGGGCAACGACACCACCGTCGAGCACATCGGCTTCCATGATGCCAAGGCTTCGGCCAGAAACGGCGCAGGTATCCGCCTGGAGGGGGCCGATCTAACCGTGCGGCATTCGCTGTTCCGCGATAACCAGAACGGCATCCTGACGGGCAAGAATCCGGAAAGCGAGGTGCTGGTTGAGCATACCGAGTTCGACCACAATGGCTACGGCAATGGCCAGTCCCACAATATCTACATCGGCGTCATCCGCAAATTCACTTTGCGGGACAGCGTGAGCCGACGGGCCAGAGTCGGCCACCAAGTGAAGTCCCGCGCCGCTGAAAACATCATCACCGACAACAAGCTCGCCGATGAGGTAACAGGGAACTCAAGCTATCTGATCGACCTACCGGTTGGCGGCATCGCCTACATCGCGCGCAACACGCTGCAGCAGGGTGCATTGGCTGAAAACTTCACCATGGTTTCCTTCGGGGCGGACAGGAAGGAGAAGCTGCATGCGCAGAACGCCCTGCGGGTTGAGAACAATACGTTCATCAACGACCGTCGTGCCGGCTGTCGTTTGCTGTTCGTCAGGGATGGCATCGAACCCGCAGTCGTCTCCCACAACCGCTTCGTGGGCTGCAAGAAAATGGACGGCCCGATCAAGTCCGAAGACAACACGTACCAGGATCGCTCGGCGTTGCCGCCGACCTCAGAGCGGGATTGACCGTGCGGGTTTTTCTTCTGTTGGCCGTGGCGCTTTTGTGGCCTGTCTCCGGTACCGCGGCGGTTGAGCCTGCGCTTGCGCCGAATACGGCTGCGCTCAAGAAAATAGAAGCGCTGAAACCCAACCATGCCGTCCTCCTCGGAGACGCGCGCGTGGTCGGCGATTTCAACGATATCGCCCGGCGCTTCAACCTGGACAAGACGGGTCCCAGGGCGCGCGACTACAGCCTCAAGATGGTTTGGGCACCGGAGCGCAAGCGGGCGATCTTCCTCGGTGCGAATCACCGTGTGCCTCACCGGCTGAACGATGTATGGGAATTCGACCTCGGTGCGCTGGCCTGGGTGCTTCTGTATGCGCCGGACAACCCACGTAGCTACCATGACCTGGGCGAGGATGTGAGCGATGTCGAGTTCCGGGATGGCATTCTTGTCACGAAGCGCGGCGGCCCGGCGGTGATTGCGCATACCTGGTCGGGCCTGACCTATGACCCGGTGCATCGAGAGGCGCTATTCATGAGCACCTGGGCAACCGACCAGAAAAAAGCCGTTGAACAACTCGGCGGCGATCCCAACGAACTGTACGGCGGCCCGCCTCTGTGGGCTTTCTCGCCCGAGACCAGACAGTGGCGGCCGATCAAGACGACCAAGCCATGGCCCAAGGCGCCGCTCGCCGGCATGCTCGAGTATGTCCCCGAGCTTGGCGGCGCGATCTGGCACACGAACAACTTCAAGATGCGGGCGACCTGGCTGTACGATCCGGCCGCGAATACATGGCGAGACCTTGGAGCGAGCGGTCGCGGGGCGGATTTTGCCCAGGCCGCGCCGCAGCCCGAGCAGATTGCCTATTACGATCCGCAACGCCACATCGTTGTCGCCCAGCGCGGCCTGGATACCTATCACTTCGACGTTAACAACCGGCAGTGGACCAAGGTGGTGAGCGGTGACGAGGCACATGTTCCTTTCGGTCATGATCGCTTCGCGTCCATCGCCTTCGATCCTCGCAGCGGGCACGGCCTGCTCGTGGACATGAAACGCAACACCCTGTGGGCCTACGATCCAGACAAGCCTGCATGGACTCGTCTGACCCCAGCCGGCGCCCCGATGCCCGCGGGCAAGAAGCGCCTTCCCTATTTCGACCCCGCATACGGAGTGTTGGTGGTCATAGACGGGACCAAGGTCTGGGCCTACCGCTATCAAGCGCCGTCGCATTAGCCTTATGCCGTGGGCGAAGCCAGGTGGGTCGGGCTGAAAATCAGGTTTCGAATCCCAGCCAAGGTGACGCCCGGGTCACCTTGGCTGGCCGGTCCTATCCAGTCCTGGGTCGACACCGGCTGCTGCAGGAGCGGTCCGTCCGCCGGATCGACGCATGGCCCCTTCGCACACCGGTTTTGTTACTTCTCCGTGAGTTTCTTGATCACGCCCGCCGCCCATTCGCGGCCACCCAGGCCGAACGCCAGGGCAAATGCCAGGCCGATCGCACCGAAGCCGATCTGGAACGCCGCGGTGAGGAGCGTGGTACCGATCGCCAACTGTTCCAGCGCGACGAACACCACGAAGATGATGATCGCGTATTCGGACAGCGTGCTGAGGGTGAGCGCACCCTGTACCCCTATGTTGTTGAGATAGGCAAACACCAGGCGGTTGATGAAGCGCGCCACCAGCACACCGAACACCAGCACCAGGATGGCCACGATGATATTGGGGATATAGAGTACGACCTTGTTGAACAGGTCGGCCACCATATGCAGGCCCAGGCTGTTGGCCACGGTGACGATGACGACAAGAATGATGATCCAGTAGGCCAGCTTCGCCAGCAGCCGCGATAGCGAGACATCCAGGTTGCCCTGCTTGAGAAAGGCCTCGATGCCGGTTTTTTCTGCGAGACTGTCGAAGCGCAATACATCGAGCAGCTTCATCACGCCGGTTCGTACCACGTTGGCGAGTAGCCAGCCCAGGAAAAGCAGCACCAGCGCCGCCAGAAGCTGTGGTACGAAGCCCGCCAACTGGGTCCAGAAGCTTGCTAGAGAGGCGATAAAGACGTCGAACTGCTGCTGCATGGCATGCTCCCTTCATTCCTGCTGAAAAAGGAATTATAACGAACCGGCCATGACGGATTTTTTTCCCCGGGCCGGCCGGCTAGCCATGGTCTGATACAAAAATCCTGTTCCGCCCGAATCTTTTTCATACACTGTAGACAAACCACCGCGCAGCGAACCTATGTTCTCCCGACCCGAAGATGCCGGATTTCTGCCCGTCGCACAGCTGGCTTCGCTGGTGGCAAAGCTGATCGCGCTCGGTTACAGGTGTCTGGGACCGGGCGTGGAACAAGGTGCCATCGTCATGCGCGAGCTCGACACGCCCGACGCGATCCCGCGCGGGCTTCAGGCCGAGCAGGCACCGGGACGCTATCGGCTGACGCGTGATCCCCACAATCGCTACTTCGCCTGGGCCAACGGCCCGCAGGCGATCAAGCCGCTGGCTTTCGCGCCGACGGAGTCGCTGTGGCGGGTGGAACGGGACACGGCGGGTGCTCTGCGGTTCTGCGCCGTGCTACCAGAGACGCCGCTGCAGGCCATCATCGGCGTGCGGGCCTGCGACCTGGCGGCGCTCGCGCTGCAGGATGCGCATTTCCTGCGCGAGGGTCGGGCCGATGCGCACTACGCTGAACGGCGCGAACGACTGTTCCTGGTGGCGGTGCAATGCGCCGAGCCTGCGGCAACGTGCCTGTGCGCCTCCACCGGCGACGGCCCCACTCCGACCACGGGCTATGACATCGCGCTGGCGGAGCTGGCGGATGGCTTTGTCGCGGTGGCCGGCAGTGCGAAGGGGGCCGCCGTGCTGAATGACCTGAATCTGTCGCCAGCCACGCTGCAGCAGATCGAGACGGCACAAAAGCAGGGAGAGGATGCCGCGGCGGCCCAGACTCGCAGTCTTCCCAGCCGCAATCTGCGTGACGCGCTGATGAGCCGTCTGGAGCATCCGCGCTGGGACGAGGTGGCGACGCGCTGCCTCGCCTGCGGCAATTGCGTCGCCGTGTGTCCCACCTGTTTCTGCCATGCCGAGACCGACGAGCCTGCACTGGACGGGCAGTCGAGCGAGCACGCGCGTATCTGGGACTCGTGCTTCGGTGAGGCGCACGGCCATTTGCACGGCTTCAACGTGCGGCCCGACATCCGCAGCCGCTACCGGCAGTGGCTGACCCACAAGCTCGCCACCTGGCACGACCAGTTCGGCCGCAGCGGCTGCGTCGGCTGCGGACGCTGCATCGCCTGGTGCCCGGCCGGCATCGACCTGACCGAGGAGGTCGCCGCATTGACCGATCAATGCTCGGCATCATGAAGGGGATGAAAGGGATAACGTGATGCCTTCATGCCCGCCAGGGCCCAAACCGGTGCGCCTCCTCGCCAACCCTTTGCCGCCGCGGGAGAGGGGGCAAATGTGATGCACAAACCGATCGATGCCGGGCCACCGCACGCCGCAACCGTCGTGGCGTGCACGCAGGAGTCGCCGACCATCTTCACGCTGCAGCTGCGCCTCGACGATGAGGCGGTGCGGCAGGCCTACCGCTTCGCCCCCGGCCAGTTCAACATGCTTTATCTGTATGGCGTGGGCGAAGTGCCGATTTCCGTCATGTCCGACCCCGAAGAGCGCGGCATGATCGGCCACACGGTCCGTGCGCTGGGGCGCGTCACCCACGGCCTGGCTGCGCTCGGTCCGGGTGACAAGGTGGGCCTGCGGGGGCCGTTCGGCCGCGGCTGGCCGTTGCAGGAAATGGGCGGGTGCGACGTCGTGCTGGTGACCGGCGGGCTCGGCTGCGCGCCGGCGGTGTCGGTCATCCATTACGTGCTGCGGCGGCGCGAGCGCTTCGGCAAGCTGGTCATCATCCAGGGGGTGAAGCATGCCGAGGACCTGATCTGGCGCGAGCAGTACGACGGCTGGGCAAGGCTGCCGAACACCCAAGTGCTGGTGGCGGCAGATCAGGGCAGCACGTCGTGGCCCTGGCATGTGGGGCACGTGACCGACCTGCTCGACCTGGCGCAGTTCAACCCGGCGCGTGCGGTGGCGATGATGTGCGGACCGGAAGGCATGATGCGTGCTGCAGCGGTCAGCCTGCTGACGCGTGCCCTGCCCGAAACACACCTGTTCCTGAGCATGGAGCGCAACATGCATTGCGCGGTCGGCCGCTGCGGGCATTGCCAGTTCGGCGGCGCCTTCGTCTGCCGCGACGGGCCGGTGTTCGGCTGGAGCGAGGTCAGGGATTTGCTGGCTCACCGGGGATACTGAGATGGGCGGATCGACAGTCAGGCCGCGCGTGGCGGTACACAAGTTCAGCTCCTGCGACGGCTGCCAGCTGGCCTTCCTCAATCTCGGCGAATCCCTGCTCGACCTCGCCCAGCGGGTCGAGCTGGTTCACTTCGCCGAGGCCGGACCGCTCGATCCCGATGCCGAGGTGGACGTCGCCTTCGTCGAGGGCAGCGTGTCGACGCCGGAAGACCTCGATCGCATCCAGCGCATCCGCACGCACAGCCGCCTCCTGATCCCCATCGGCGCCTGCGCCACCGCAGGCGGCATCCAGGCGCTGCGCAACGATGTCGACGGCGCGCAATGGGTCGCGCAGATCTACAGCCATCCCGAAGCGGTTGCCAGCCTGGCGCATTCGACGCCGATCGCGGCTCACGTGAAAGTCGACTTCGAACTGTGGGGCTGCCCGGTCAGCGGTCCGCAGATCCTGCAGGTGGTGAATGCGCTGCTGCTTGGCGTCGCCCCGCACGACAACGTCGACAAGGTGTGCACCGAATGCAAGCGGCGCGGATACCCCTGCGTGATGGTGAGCCGCGGCGTCCCCTGCATGGGCCCGGTGACGCGCGCTGGCTGCGGTGCGCTGTGTCCGGGCCTGGGCCGGGACTGCTACGGCTGCTACGGCCCGGCGGAAAATGCCAATACCGATTCGCTGTCGGCACAGTTCCGCGGCCTGGGGCTGGGTGCCGCGGCGATCGAGCAACGCTTCCGCTCGATCAACAGCCAGGCACCAGCCTTCTTCGCCGCGGCCGACAAGGCAAGGGCGGGCCGCGATGAGTGAGCTGAAGCGGACGGTCGCGGTTCATGTTCCGGTGCTGGCCCGGGTGGAAGGCGAGGGCGCGCTCGATTTGCGCATTGTCGACGGCGAGATCGCCGAACTGCGGCTGCGCATCTTCGAACCGCCGCGCTTTTTCGAAAAGTTTCTCGAAGGCCGCCACTACACCGAAATCCCCGACATGGTGGCGCGCATCTGCGGCATCTGCCCGGTGGCGTACCAGGCGACTGCGGCGCAGGCGCTGGAGCATCTGTTCGGCGTCGAATTGAGCCCATGGGCGCGCGACATGCGCAGGGTGTTCTACTGCGGCGAATGGATCCAGAGCCACAGCCTGCACATCCATTTGCTCGCCGCGCCCGATTTCTTCGGCTGCAACAGCGTGATCGAACTGGCGAAGATCGCGCCGGATGCGGTCCGCCGCGGCCTGCGCATCCAGGCGCTCGGCAACGAACTGATGGACGTGTTCGGTGCGCGTTCGGTGCACCCGGTGGGGGTACGCATCGGCGGCTTTCACGGCGCGCCCTCGCTGGCCCGCATCCGGACGATGCGGGAGAAACTGCGTGCCGCCCTGCCGGAGGCCGAGGCACTGATCCGCTGGGCGGCCGGCATTGCAGTGCCGCAGGACGACCAGGCCTTCGTCTCCGTGGCGATGCGGCACCCGGATGACTACGCCATCGAACGGGGGGGAATCGGTGCGAGCGACGGGCTTCATATCGGCGCCGACGCTTACGCCGACCATTTCACGGAGCGCCAGGAACCGCACTCGACTGCGCTCTACAGTGACTACCGGGGACAGCCTTACCTGGTGGGGCCACTGGCGCGTCTCAACCTCAACCACGACCGCCTGCCCGAGCGGGTGAGAATGCTGCTGGCCGAAACTGGGCTCGTGCTGCCCAGCCGCAACCTGTTCCACAGCCTGGTGGCGCGGGCGGTGGAAATCCTGCTTGCGCTGCACGAGGCGCTACGCCTGCTCGACGGCTATCGCGAACCCGACTCGCCGTGGGTGCCGGTGACTCCGCGCGCCGGCGTGGCGTATGGCTGCACCGAGGCGCCGCGCGGGCTGTTGTGGCACCGCTATGAAATGGACGCCGACGGCCGGGTGGTCAGCGCGCGCATCGTGCCGCCGACCAGCCAGAACCAGGGGCGCATCGAGGCGGACCTGCGGCTGTCGCTGCTGAACTTCGGGCTGGATCATCCCGATGATGCACTGCGCCTGCACTGCGAAAAGGTCATCCGCAACTACGATCCCTGCATCTCGTGCGCCACGCATTTTCTGGCGCTGAATATCGGACGATGAAAGCGGTGCACATCCTCGGCATCGGTTCGCCTTCGGGCGACGACAGGGCCGGCTGGCTGGCCGTCGATGCGCTGCTGGCCAGCGATGTGCGGGCAAGACACGAGGGGATGGTCATCGAAAAACTGGACCGCCCGGGCGCCAGCTTGATCCCCCGTCTCGAAAACGCTTCCTGGGTCATCCTCGTCGACGCCATGCAGGGCGGCGGCCAGCCCGGCCGGATCCGGCACTTCAACCAGCAGGACTGGCACGGCTATGGTCACGGGCTCTCCAGTCACGGCATCGGCGTGCTCGATGCGCTGTCGCTGGCCCATGCGCTGGGCTTCCTGCCGCCCCGTCTGGATTTGTACGGAATCGAAGTCGGCTCGGTCGGTCCGGGCGAGACAGCGGGGTATGAAGTGCTGGCCGCGGCGCAATGGCTGGCGGCGTGGATCGCAGACAGCCTGGAGGAGGCAGCGGCTTAGAGGTCTTCGCGCCGCAGCATGAACACGAACTGGTCGCCACCCGCGGTATCGAGCCAGGTGAAGGGCAGGGCAGGGTAGGCGGCTTCGAGAACGTCACGGTTGTGGCCGATTTCCACCACCAGCAGGCCGCCGGGATTGAGGTGCGTTTTCGCCTGGGCGAGAATCTGCCGCGTGACGTCCAGGCCATCCTCACCCGAGCCCAGCGCCAGGGCGGGTTCCGCCCGATACTCGGGCGGCAGCGCGGCGACCGATTCGGCATTCACGTAGGGCGGGTTGCTGATGATCAGGTCGTAGCTGCGGCCTTTCAGCGCCGAGAACACATCCGACTCGACAAGTTCGACCCGGTCCGTGAGGCCGTAATCGGTGACGTTTTTCGCAGCGACGTCCAGCGCATCGCCGGACAGGTCGACCGCATCGACCCCGGCGTTCGGGAAGGCCAGTGAGGCCAGGATGGCGAGGCAGCCCGAGCCGGTGCAGAGGTCGAGCACACGGGTGACTTCGTCCGCATCCTCGATCCACGGCGCAAGCTGCTCGTGCAGCAGTTCGGCGATGAAGGAGCGCGGCACGATCACGCGCTCGTCGACGTAGAAGCGATGCTCGCCCAGCCAGGCTTCGTTCGTGAGATAGGCAGCGGGAATGCGTTCCATGACCCGGCGCTCGACGATCGCCTGGACTTCCTCGGATTCGCCATGCGTGAGGCTTGCGTCGAGGAAGGGCTCCAGCCGGTCGAGCGGCAGATGCAGGGTGTGCAGGATCAGGTAGGCCGCCTCGTCGAAGGCATTGTCCGAACCATGGCCGAAAAACAGCTCTGCCTCGTTGAAACGCGACACCGCAAAGCGCAGCCAGTCGCGCACGGTGATGAGGGACTCGGTGTCGTCGAAATGTTTCATGAGGCGAGCAGTTTTTCCAGCGTCTTTTGATAGATCGCTGAAAGTTTTTCAATGTCTTCCACCGCGATGTGCTCGTTCAGCTTGTGGATGCTCATGTTGAGCGGGCCGAATTCGACCACTTCGCGGCAGATGTCGGCAATGAAGCGGCCGTCCGAGGTGCCGCCGGAGGTCGACAGTCCGGGGGTGAGGCCGGTGACCTCGCGGATCGCCTCGCTCAACTTGTCGCACAGCGGTCCGCGCGGGGTAAGGAAAGGATTG
>JANJWF010000069.1 GCA_024709685.1 Thiobacillus sp. | reverse complement strand
GGTTCAACAGCGCAATCTGCGCGGCGGCGACGTTATCTTCCTGGCCCTGCCAGGCGGCCAGCACCGGTGCCTGCAGCGCCCGCCCGTACGAGAAGCTGACTTCCCACGGCTGCGGCCCCATCGCATTCATGGCGTTCAGATGGTCGGTCGCATCCTCCGCGCTCTGCCCGCCGGAGAGGAACACGATTCCGGGAACCGCCGCCGGAACGTAGCGCCTGAGGCAACGCAGCGTGGCCTCGGCGACCTCCTGCACGCCGGCCTGGCGCGTGCATTTCTTGCCGGCGATCACCATGTTTGGCTTAAGCAGCATGCCCTCGAACTGCACCCGATGCGCGTCCAGTTCGGCGAACACGGCTTGCAGCGCCTGCGCCGTCACCACTTCGCAGCGCGCGATATCGTGGGCGCCGTCCATCAGCACCTCCGGTTCCACGATCGGTACCAGTCCGGCCTCCTGGCTGAGTGCGGCGTAACGCGCCAGCGCGTGGGCGTTGGCGCGGATTCCGAAAGCCGACGGCAGATCGTGCTCGTCGATCTCGATCACCGCGCGCCATTTGGCGAACCGCGCACCCAGTTGCCGGTATTCGGCGAGCCGTTCGCGCAGCCCGTCGAGGCCCTCGGTCACCTTGTCGCCCGGGTGCAGCGCCAGCGCCTTGGCACCCTGATCGACCTTGATGCCGGGAATGACGCCCCGCTCCGCCAGCAGCCGGGGGAATGGGATGCCGTCACGCGTGCTTTGGCGGAGGGTCTCGTCGAACAGGATGACGCCGCCGATATAACGCTCGATGCCGTCAGTGGTGAACAGGATCTCGCGGTAGCGCCGGCGGTTTTCCTCGGTGGATTCCACCTTGATCGAGTCGAAACGCTTCTTGATCGTGGGGCTGCTTTCGTCTGCTGCCAGCACACCTTTCTGCTTCGCGACGATGGCGTTGGCCACGGATTTGAGTTCATCGATGTTCATGGACTGCGACCCTCCGGTAGCTATGTGAGCCGGGGCAGCTGCCGATGCCCTCGACTACACACTTTAGACCCTGATTGCGCTTCGACCTGCACGTTGTGAAATCGGCAGCGACGGCAAGCTGAGGGATAATCGCTCCATGTCCGCACCTGGTCATCCTTCCGCCATATTCCTGATGGGTCCGACCGCCTCAGGCAAGACCGCGCTGGCGGTCAGCCTGGTCGAACGCTTTCCGCTCGAAATCATCAGCGTCGATTCGGCGCTGGTGTATCGCGGCATGGACATCGGCACCGCCAAGCCGGACGCCGTCACGCTCGCCCGTGCGCCGCACCACCTGCTGGACATCCGCGACCCCACCGAAACCTATTCAGCGGCGGCATTTTGCAGCGACGCGCGATGCCTGATGGCTGACATCGTCGCGCGTGGCAGGGTGCCGCTGCTGGTTGGCGGCACGATGCTGTATTTTCGTGCACTGCTACGGGGACTGGACGACCTGCCGCGCGCCGATGCGGCGCTGCGCCACAAGCTGGAGGCGCAGGCAGATGCGCGCGGCTGGCCCGCACTGCACGCCGAGCTGGCAGAGGTCGATCCAGTGACCGCGGCGCGGCTGGCGCCGAACGATTCACAGCGCATCGGCCGCGCGCTGGAAGTTTTCCGGCTCACCGGAGCGCCCATGTCGGCCCTGCTCGACAGGGCGCAATCCGAATTGCCCTACCGCGTGCTGCAACTCGCCCTGGTTCCGTCTGACCGCGCCGTGCTGCACCGGCGCATCGCCGCGCGCTTCGACGCCATGCTCGCAGAGGGCCTGATCGACGAAGTAAGAAGCCTGCGGCGGGACCATGTCTTGAAATCTGGCCTGCCGTCCATGCGCGCGGTCGGCTACCGCCAGGCGTGGGCCTATCTCGATGGCGACATCGACCTCAAGGCACTGCGCGAGCAGGGTATCGCCGCCACCCGCCAGCTCGCCAAGCGCCAGCTCACCTGGCTGCGTTCGTGGCACGCGGTGATGCTGGATTGCCTGGCAGAGGATCTGGAGGTGCAGGCGATGGCCCAGGTGGCGAGCCACCTGAAGTCGTAGCCGACCGGCCTTATTCCTTGCTCGTCGACTCGACCCTGGCGCGCGCCTGGCCGGAATGGAAGCGGATGCCGAGGCTGTCGCCCACCGTGAGCGACGCGGCATCGTGTACCACGGCACCGTTTTCCAGCTGGACGATGCTGTAGCCGCGCGCCAGGACACCTTCAGGATTGAGGTGGGCGAGGCTGCTGGCCAGCCGTGACAGGTCGAGCTGGTGCTGCACCAGTCCGGCCCTGGTAGCGCGCTGCGTGCGGATTCGCAGCGCGGCCAGCCCCTGCTGCTCGCGCCGAATGACGTGAATCGGTGTCGCCAGCCGCTGGTTCAGATGCGCGATCCGCAATTGCTCCTGCGTCAGGCGAGTGCGGGTTGCGTGAAAGAGACGCTGTGCCAGCTGGTCGAGGCCGTTCTGCCGACGGCGCAACGAGTCGGCCGGGTCGAGCAGGCGGCGCGCCAGGTAGTCCAGTCGCTGCATTTCGCCGTGCTGCTTGCGTTCCATGCGGTGGCGGAGCTGGTGCGCCAAGTGGCCTAGCTGCTGCTGCAGTTCCTGCCGCGGCGGGCTGGCGAGTTCGGCCGCCGCGGTGGGCGTGGGCGCGCGCACGTCGGCG
>JANJWF010000040.1 GCA_024709685.1 Thiobacillus sp. | reverse complement strand
CTTGGCTTCGTTGAAGCGCGATACCGCAAAGCGCAGCCAGTCGCGCACGGTGATGAGGGATTCGGTATCGTCGAAGTGATTCATTTCAGTCCTGAGGAATTATCCATGAAGCAGAAAAATTTATCCGCGAAGAGCGTAAAGGGGCACAAAGAAGAAAAACTTATCCGCGAAGTACGCGAAGGAACGCGAAGTAAAACCTTCAAAACAAGAGCACAACTACCTGATCGTTAATAGCAAATGCTTTGCTTTTTTTCGCGTCCCTTCGCGTCCTTCGCGGATGAAAAAAAGATTTACCCCAACAGCTTTTCCAGCGTCTTCTGGTAAATCGCCGCCAGCTGACCGATGTTCTCCACCGCGATGTGTTCGTTGATTTTGTGGATGCTGGTGTTGAGCGGACCGAATTCGACCACCTCGCGGCATATCTCGGCGATGAAGCGGCCATCCGAGGTGCCGCCCGAGGTCGACAGGCCGGGAACGACGCCGGTGACTTCGCGGATGGTCTCGGAGAGTTTGTCGCACAGCGCGCCGCGCGGCGTGAGGAAGGGCTTGGCTGACAGGCTCCAGTCGATGGTGTAGTCGAGGCTGTGGCTGTCGAGGATTTCGTGCATCGCGTCCATCAGGCCTTCCGCGGTGCTGGCGGTGGCATAGCGGAAGTTGAACTGGATTTCGATCTCGCCGGGAATGACGTTGGTGACGCCGGTACCGGCATGGATATTGGAAATCTGCCAGGTCGTCGGCGGGAACCAGGCATTGCCCTCGTCCCACATGGTGTCGGCGAGTTCGGCGATCGCCGGCGCGGCAAGATGGATCGGGTTCTTCGCCAGGTGCGGGTAGGCGATGTGGCCTTGCACGCCCTTGATGCGCAGCGTGCCGGACAGGGATCCGCGCCGGCCATTCTTGATGGTGTCGCCGAATTCCGCGGCGCTGGTGGGCTCGCCGACGATGCAATAGTCGAGCGCTTCGCCGCGTGTCTTGAGCGCCTCGACCACCTTCACCGTGCCGTCGATGGCGGGCCCTTCCTCGTCCGAGGTGAGCAGGAAGGCGATCGAGCCGGCATGGTCGGGGTGGGCGGCGACGAAGCGTTCGGTGGCGACGACGAAGGCGGCATCCGAGGTCTTCATGTCCGAGGCGCCGCGTGCATAAAGCTGGCCGTCGCGCAGCGTCGGCTCGAAAGGGGCCGACTGCCACTGATCGAGTGGTCCGCAGGGAACGACGTCGGTGTGGCCGGCGAAGCAGACCACCGGCGACAGGGTGCCTCGGCGCGCCCACAGGTTGTCGACGCCGTTGTGGCGATGGCGCTCGATGCGGAAACCGAGCTTCTCCAGACGCGCGGCGATGAGATCCTGGCAGCCGGCGTCGTCGGGTGTCAGCGATGGACGCTTGAGGAGTTCGACTGCCAGTTCGAAAGTTTCGTTGGCCATACGGGCATCATTCTCCGAATAGGGCTTGGTATTGTTCTTCGGCAAAGCCGAGATGGTAGCGGCCGCCGCGTTCCAGCACCGGGCGCTTGATCACGCTGGGCTGGGCGAGCATCAGCGCGATTGCGCCCGCTTCGTCGCCGGCAGCGGACTTTTCCGTCTCGGGCAGCCTGCGCCAGGTGGTGCCGCGTGTGTTGAGCAGCGCCTGCCAACCGGTCTGCGCTGCGACCTCGCGCAGCCAGGCTGCGTCGACACCCTGCTTCCTGAAGTCGTGGAAGGCAACCTGGTGCGCGTGCGCCGTGAGCCAGGCGCGCGCTTTCTTCACCGTGTCGCAGTTGGCAATGCCGTAGAGTTTCATGCGATTTCAGGCGTCCGGGGCGGATCGGCTGCCCGCGGACGTAAAATTGGAAAGAACAAGGACAAGATTCTACCCGACCTGATGCATCCCGCCGTTCATTCCCATACTGCACCCCCACCGCCCGGCGACCCCAGCCTGCGTTCCCTCGGGCGCTTGTTTCCCTACCTTTGGGAATTCCGTGGCCGGGTGCTGATCGCGCTGGCACTGCTGATCGGCGCGAAGCTCGCGTCGGTGGCGGTGCCGGTTGTGCTGAAGGACATCATCGATGCGCTCGATCGTCCGCGCCCAGAACTGGTGGTCCCGCTCGCCCTGATCCTGGGCTACGGCGCATTGCGCTTCGTCAGCTCCACCTTTGCCGATCTGCGCGACGTGATCTTCGCCAAGGTCACCCAGCGCGCGATGCGCCGCATCAGCATGGCGGTGTTCAAGCACCTGCATGGGCTGTCGTTGCGCTTCCATCTCGAGCGGCAGACCGGCGGCATTACCCGGGACATCGAACGCGGCGCCCGGGCGCTATCGAGCCTGGTCGGCTATCTGCTGTTCCGCATCACGCCGACGGTGCTGGAAATCCTGATGGTCGCGGGCATCCTGTTCGTCAAGCTCGACTGGGTGTTCGGTTTGCTGACGCTGGTCACCCTCGCAGCCTACATCGGTTTCACCGTCACCATCACCGAATGGCGTACCCAGTTCGTGCGGCGCGCCAACACGCTCGATTCCGAGGCCTACGGCCGTGCGATCGACAGCCTGTTGAACTACGAGACGGTCAAATATTTCGGCAACGAGAAATACGAGGCACAGCGGTACGACAAGAGCCTGGTCGAATGGGAGGATATGGCATTGAAATCGCAGCGGTCGCTGGGGATGCTGAATGCCGCGCAGGCCGGGGTGATCGCGATCGGCGTCACCCTGATGGTGCTGCGCGCTGCCGCCGGCGTGGTCGACGGCACGCTGACCCTGGGCGACCTGGTGATGGTCAATGCCTTTCTGCTGCAGATGTTCCAGCCGCTCGGCTTTCTGGGCGTGATGTATCGCCAGATCAAGGAGTCGATCACCGACGTCGAGCGCATGTTCGAACTGATGAAGCGTCCGCGCGAGGTCGAGGACCAGCCCGATGCGCGCGATCTCGACGTGATCGCCGGCGAGGTGAAGTTCGATCGCGTGAACTTCGCCTACAACCCCGACCGCCCCATCCTGCACGACGTCAGCTTCACCATCCCGGCCGGCGCGACCGTGGCGGTGGTGGGCTCGAGCGGTTCCGGCAAGTCGACGCTCGCCCGCCTGCTGTTCCGCTTCTACGACGTCGGCGCGGGCAGCATCACCATCGACCGCCAGGACATCCGCCACGTCACCCAGGACAGCCTGCGCGCCGCGATCGGCGTGGTGCCGCAGGATACGGTGCTGTTCAACGACAGCATCTACTACAACATTGCCTACGGTCGCCCCGACGCCAGCCGCGAGGAAGTGGTCGAGGCCGCACGCGCCGCACACATCCTGGATTTCATCGAAGGCCTGCCGCAGGGCTGGGACACGGTTGTGGGCGAGCGCGGGCTCAAGCTCTCCGGCGGCGAGAAACAGCGGGTCGCCATTGCGCGCACCCTGCTGAAGAACCCGGCCATCCTCATCCTCGACGAGGCGACCTCGGCGCTCGACACCGGAACCGAGAAGGCGATCCAGGCCGAGCTGCTGGAAATTGCGAGGAGCCGCACCAGCCTCATCATCGCGCACCGCCTGTCCACCGTGGTCGAGGCCGACGAAATTCTCGTCATGGAAGGCGGCCGCATCGTCGAGCGCGGGCGTCATCCCGACCTGCTTGCGCAGGACGGTGTCTACGCCCACATGTGGGCGCTGCAGCAGCAGGCCGAGGCCAAAGCTAAAGCCGAGGCCGAGGGGTCGGAAGCCTGATGGCAAGGCTGCTGCTGCGGCCAGGCGTGCGCCGGCGCGAGGTGTGGGCGTGGGCGATGTACGACTTCGCCAATTCGGGCTACACGACTGTCGTCATCACCGCGGTGTTCGGTGCGTATTTCGTTGCGGTCGTAGCCGGCGACGCACCGTGGGCGACCTTCGCGTGGACCCTGGCGCTCTCGGTGTCCTATGCACTGATCATGCTGACCGCGCCGCTGATCGGCGCCTGGGCCGACGCGCACGCCAGGAAGAAAACCCTGCTCTGGCTGACCACGCTGGGCTGCGTCGGCGCCACCGCGCTGCTGTATTTCGCCGCGCCGGGCGCGCTGGGGCTGGCGATCGCTGCGCTTGTTGTTTCCAACTACTTCTTCGGCACCGGTGAAAACCTGATCGCCGCCTTCCTGCCCGAACTGGCGCGACCGCGTGCGCTCGGCAGGGTCTCGGGCTGGGGGTGGGCGCTCGGCTATGTCGGCGGACTGGTGTCGCTTGGCGTGAGTCTTGCGTACATCGGCTGGGCGCAGGCACAGGGGCAGGGCGCGGCCGATTTCGTGCCCGCCTCCATGCTTATCACTGCCGCGATTTTTGCCCTGGCGAGCCTGCCCGCTCTGCTGATGCTGCACGAGCGCGCCAGCCCGGTTCCCGATCACGTCCCGCGCACGGCCTGGCGGCAAGTGCGCCATACGCTCGGCCATCTCTCCCAACTGCCCGATCTCAAACGATTTCTGGTCTGCACCGTGTTGTATCAGGCCGGCATCGCCGCAGTCATTACCCTGGCGGCGATCTATGCCAGCCAGGTGTTCCACTTCGACACCCGGCAGACCATCGTTCTGGTGCTGGTGGTCAACATTACCGCCGCCCTGGGCGCTTTCGTTTTCGGTCATGTGCAGGACCGCATCGGCCATGTGCGCTTGATCGCGCTGACCCTGGCAGGCTGGATCGTGATGGTCCTGCTTGCCTGGGCCGCGCCCGACGAGCGCATGTTCTGGATCGCCGCCAACCTCGCCGGGCTGTGCATGGGCGCGTCGCAATCGGCGGGGCGGGCGATGGTCGGCCTGCTGGCGCCACCCGCGCACCAGGCTGAGTTCTTCGGCCTGTGGGGCCTGGCCGTCAAGCTCGCGTCGATCATCGGGCCGCTGACCTACGGTGTGGCCAGCTGGCTGACCGCTGGCGACCATCGCCAGTCCCTGCTGATTACCGGCGCCTGGTTCGTCGCCGGCCTATGGACGCTGCGTGGCATCCGGGCCGACCGTGGCCGCAGGGCGGCGCATCGCTTCGCTCTGGTGTCGGACCATGCCTGACTTCCGCGTCGAACTCACCGACCGGATGCATGGCATGGTGTAGCCGGGGCGTCGGGCGTGCTCTGCGGCAGCAGCCCTGAACAGATTGTGCCGGTAAGGGTGGGCGGAATTTGCTGATAAAGTCCACCCGGCCGTGCAGCGATGCCGGCCGCCTTGCAGATACAGATCACGGGAGCAAGCAGGATATGGCAAGACCTAGGGTAGGCATCGTCGGCGCGGGGATCGCCGGTGCCAGCTGTGCGGGAACGCTCGCCTCGGCAGGCTGGGAAGTCGACGTGTTCGAGAAGGACGACAGGGCAGGCGGACGCCTGTCGACCCGGCGCGTGGAACAGGGCTGGGCCACGCTGGGTAGCGCATTCATTTCGGCCCGGCGTGACCCTTTCCGCAGCCAGCTGCGCGACTGGTTGCGCCAAGGCTGGCTCGAACCGGTGCGCAACGGCATCCTGCAAGGGTGCGCCAACAAGGCGTGGTCGCAGGCACAATTGCAGAATCACTACCGGCCCAGCATCGAACTCGCGCATCTGGTCCACCGAATGCTGAAGGATGCGCGCCTGCACCTCCAGACTCGCGTTGCAGCCCTGCAGCCGCGCACCTTGATCCTGGAGGACGGCCGGGTTCTGGGTGATTACGATTGCATCGTCTGCAGCGTGCCTGCCCCACAGGCCATTCCCATGCTCGACGCGCTGCCGCTGCTGCGCGAGCGCCTGCTCGAAGTCCGCTATCGTCCGGTCTGGTCGTTCCTAACGCGCTGGGAAGGCGGGCCTGACGCGGAGGTTATCAAGTTCGACGACAACCTGCTGGAACTGGCGGTACGCCAGACTACCAGCGGTCCCGACTTATGGGTTGTGCACAGCAGTCATGAATTTGCCGAAACCTGCCTTGAGGCCTCGATGGAGGAAGCCGGCACCCATGCAGCCTCGGCACTGGCGGAGCTGCTGGGGCTGCCACGGCCGGTCGAGGTCGAAAGCGCGCACCTGTGGCGCCATGCCCGGCCGGCAAGCCCGGCAGGCGGCTTCTGGGTGGGTGATCGCGAGAACCGTGTCGCCCTGATCGGGGACGGCATTGCCGGCAAGGGCGTCGAGCGGGCGTGGGAAAGCGGATTGCGTTTGGCGCAGGCGATCCTGCAGGCGAAGGAAGAACTGGCGTCCTGAGGCTGCGCTCAGGATCCGGGAGATTCGCCGCCTTCGTCCTCGTAGTCGCTTCCCAGGTCGATACCCATTTCCTCGGCGACGGCAAGCCAGTAAGGCTCGGCCGCGCACGAGCAGCAGTCTGCCCACACGGCGATGCCGTCGTGCATGTTCACGCGCTTCTTGGCCGCTTGTCCGGTTGACGGGCCAGCTTCCCGCGCGTCGCCACGGGCATCCGTGGCCTGGGGGGCTTCCGTTTCCATGCCTGCTCCTCCTGGCGTCAAACCATCCCGCGGCGGATCTGTGCGCGCAGGATATCCATCTCTTCCAGTAGATCGGCGACCAGTGCCGCGAGTTCCGGTACCGCCTCGAAATCGCGCTCCAGTTGCCGCATTCGCCGCGCGCGCAGCAGGCTCACGCCGGAAAAGCGCCAGGTGCCTGCGATGCTTTCGGCGTCGGGAAACAAGCCTTCCTCGATATGGCGGGTGAGCCACGCCGGCTCCACCATGCAGGCGGCGGCCACCTGTTCCAGGGTCAGCCAGGTGTCCTCCATCAGGCTGCCGCTCAGAATGTCGTCGTCTCTCATGGTTCACGCCCTCCCTTGATCGCGTGGGTCGAACGCCAGATCGCGCGCCATGGCTTCGTAGAACTGCCGGGCTTTTGGTGTAGCCGCCGGCGGCAGCACCACCTGAAGATCGAGCAGCAGGTCGCCGGGCGGCTGACCGGGAATGCCATGGCCGCGCACCCGCAACTGCCGGCCACTCTGTGCGCCCTCGGGGATCCTCACCTTCACGCTGCCCTGCGGCAGGTCGACCGGGACGACGGCGCCCAGAGCAGCCTCCCACGGTGCCACCGGCAGCGTAAGGTGCAAGTCGCGCCCGTCAGCCCGCAGGCGCGGATGCGGCTTGAACTGCACTTCCAGCAGCAGATCGCCTGCGGGCGCGCCGTCGGTTCCCGGCGCGCCCTGACCGGTCAGGCGGATGACCTGGCCGGCGCGCACGCCCCGTGGAATTTTCACGTTGAGCGTGCGGGTCGCCAATCGCATCCGCCCCTGTGCGTCAGTCTGCGGCACGCGCAAGGTGATCTGCCGGGTGGCGCCGTTGAAGGTATCCTCCAGATCGAGCAGCACCTTGGCGTGGTGATCCTCGCCCTGCATCCGGAAGCCGGCGCGCGCATGACGCGTGCCCGCACCACCCATGCGGCCGAACAATTCAGCGAAGAAATCGCTGAAATCGGCTGCCTCGTCCCGCGAAAATCCATGGCCGGAAAACTCGAAGCCCGCGTCCCAGTCCGGCGGCGGCCGGAAATCCTGGCCGGGCTGATAACCGCGCCCCAACTCATCGTAGGCGGCTCGCTTCTCCGGATCCGAAAGCACCGCGTAGGCCTCATTGACCTCCCGCATGCGCTGTTCGGCATCAGCCTCCTTGGATACGTCCGGATGATATTTGCGCGCAAGCTTGCGGAAGGCTTTCTTGAGGTCTGCCGTCGTGGCATCGCGCGTTACGCCCAGGGTCTGGTAGTAATCCTTGAATTCCATGCGCGTTCCTTGGTTTCGCCTGTACTGACTATCAAGATAGCGTGCTGCGCAGCCTGGTGATGCCTTAAACGGGCAACTTGCAAGTCAGCGGATAGGAATCTCGCGTCCTGGAAGCTCTGGCAGGCAGGACGAGCCGTCACTGCGGCATGGATGCGTCGCTCGCAGAGTGCCCGAACCCGGGTCAGGATCCGACGATCCCGCCAGATCGATGTCTGCACCATGTCCGGCAGGATGGCCGGCACATGTCCCGATGCCGATGCCTATCATGAAACTGAATGCGCAGCACAGAGCCCTGGATGACTGGATACAGGTATCGCCATATTGAATGATTAAGTGTCCTTATATGCCGCTCAGTCCGAACAAACTGTGCGATCGCGGTTGCTCGGTCAACATGGGCGGCTGCATTGCCCTCTGCATTGCCTGTGCGCTGCCTGCTTGCGTGGTTGCGGGTAGTCCGGCAGCGGCCAATCCCGTATTTCCGGATGCGGGCTGGAGCCGAAGCGCGGCGCTGGCGGCGGCGAGCCAGGAGGCGACGATGCCTGACGAGGCGGCAGGGCAATCGTACGGCTATAACTGGCGGGGTGCTTCGCCCGCCCAGCCGGACTGGCGCGGTGTTCGCCGCGACATCACCTATTTCCTTGGCTACCAGTTTGTCGCGATTGGCGCGCTGTACGCCGCGCCCGAAAGCATTTCCGGATGGAGCAGGGAACAGAAGCAGGACTATAGCTTCGAGAAGTGGCGCAACAATGTCAGCAAGCCCGTTTGGGACAAAGACGTCTGGTGGATCAATTACGTTCTGCACCCATACTGGGGCGGCGCGTATTACATCCAGGCACGTGAGCGGGGATTGGATCGGGTCCAGTCATTCTGGTATTCGGCCCTGATATCGACGCTCTACGAGTACGGTGCCGAAGCGCTGGCCGAGCCGGTTTCCGCTCAGGATCTGGTGGTGACGCCGGTGGTGGGCTTCCTCCTCGGCGAATACCTGTTCACGCCCTTGCGGGAACGCATACGCGCCAGACTCGGGGAACTCGACTGGTCCGACAAGGTGACTCTGTTCGTCACCGATCCCCTTGGGGTGATGAATGCGCAGGCCGACCGGTTGCTGGGGGTGAAAACGACGCTGCAGTGGCAGCCCGTCGTCATGCGAACGCCTATGCCTGCCATGGATATGGGCACGGCCGGTGTGAATCCGCCGGGCCCCGTCAGAGGCGGGCAGCCGGTCTGGGGTGTCCAGTTCCGCCTCGAATGGTAGCCGGCTTTTCTCGACTGCAAGGATGCGGATATTTTTCTGTCGCCCGGACACTTTATGCCGGGCAGGTTGGCAAACTTTGTTTTAACGGACGGATTAGAGAAAAATTGAATAAAAAATTTGCATGGCTATATTTGATAAAGGTTTAGCAATGAACGGGCGTGGCTGGCCATTGGCTGGCTCAACGCAATAGTGCTCAGGGGGGCGTCACCATCACGATTCCTTCTGGCGTATCAACCGTGCCTGAATTCAAGGAGCCTCGACATGCACAAAACTTCCTATCTTTACAGCGCGCTTGGCGCAACCCTGCTTTCTGCAGGTTTTGCAACGGGTGCCCAGGGTGTCGACACTTTCTACAATCCTGCGAACCCCGCCAGCCCGACCGGCTATACAGTCGGCCACGAGTTATTCAGGACGATCGGCTGTCCTGGGCGGGGACTGCTCGATACGCCCTGCCAGGTCGTAGACAGCGACGGTGATGGCGTCCCCGATTACCGCGACAAGTGCCCCACCGTGCCTGCCCAAACGCCTGACGGCTGCCCGCTCCCTGTTGCTGCGCCTGCCGCCGCGCCCGCGCCGGCCGCAGCGCTCGCACCGGCCGCCGCGCCCGCACCGGTCATGCCGGATATGAGGGGCGTGAACTTTGATTTCGACAAGTCATACGTCCGGCAGGAAGACTTCGCGAACCTCGATCACGATGTGACCACGCTGAAGCAATGGGGCGATGTGAAGGTGGAAGTGGCGGGCCACACGGACTCCATCGGTACGGACGAGTACAACATGGGCCTGTCAATGCGCCGTGCCGATGCCGTTCGCATGTACCTGATCGACAAGGGTATTGCCGCAGACCGTTTGACCGCCAGGGGCTACGGCGAGTCACAGCCGATTGCCGACAACGCAACGGAGGAAGGCCGCTTCAAGAACCGTCGTGTCGAACTGATCCCGCAAAAATAATTTCCGGCTTCAAGCCGCGAAGGGATCGGGCCGCAGCTGCGAGTTCACGGCCCGGGTCGCGGTTGCAGTGAGGGCGTGACCCGGATCACCGCGCCCTCGCGGCGCCGATCTGCTGCGCCATGATGTGCGCCGGTGGCGAGGTCGATCACGACGGCCTGCACCGACCCCATCGTTTCCTGGCAGCCATCCGTTCCCGCTTCGCCCAGGCCGACATGTCCCTGCTTGCGCAGGGCATCCTGGACGTCGATGCCGAAACGCGGCTGCATGAAAGTTTCCTCCCCTTCGCAAGCCACCTTGCCTGCAGCATTGGTCACCGACAGACGCGGCGCATCGATGGCCTGTTGCAGGGGCATCTTGTGGTCGATCAGGTTGAGCGTGACGTTGAGCACCGAGTTGATGATAGTTGCGCCGCCGGGCGAACCGTAGGCGGCGACCGGCTTGCCGTCCCTGAACAACAGCATCGGCGCCATGCTGGAGCGCGGGCGTTTGCGGGGAGAGACGTCGTTGGCGCCCCGATCGCCCGCGGTGGTGGCGGGCATCAGGTTGAAGTCGGTCAGTTCGTTGTTGAGCAGGAAGCCGTATCCTGGCACGGTGATGCCCGATCCCCAGGTGTATTCAATGGTACTGGTGACGCTTGCCACGTTGCCCCAGCGATCGACGACCGAGAAATGCGTGGTGTGCGGGCTTTCTTCCCGGATGCGCGGCAGCTCCGGCTGACCGGCAGTGTGGTGCCGGGCCGCAGGGTCGCCGGCTCGAGGTGTCGCCATGCGGCTGTCTGTCCTGATGCGTGCTGCACGGCTGTCGATATATCCGGCATCCAGCAGGCCCCGGGTGGGCACCCGGACGGAGTCGTCGTCCCCGATCCACACCGCGCGGTCGGCGAAGGCCAGCCGCATCGCCTCGATCATCACGTGCAGCGTCTTCGGGCTGCCGAAGCCAAAGCCGTGTGCGGCGTCACCGAGTGGAAAGCGCTCCAGCATGCCCAGCATCTGCAGCACGGTGAGCCCGCCAGAAGAGGGTGGCGGCATGCCTTTGATCGTCCATCCGCGGTAGTGGCCGATCAAGGGTTCACGGACCGCGGCCTGGTAGTCTGCGAGATCGTCCAGCGTCATGCGGCCCTTGCCGGCTTCGCCCAGTTCGCTGCGGGTGTGCTGCTGGGCCGTGACGATCGCCCGCGCGAGCGGGCCGTGGTAGAAGGCATCCTGCCCTTTGGTGGCGATGAGCCTGAGGGTTTTCGCAAGGTCACGTTGCACCAGCCAGTCTCCCTCGGCGAGCGGCACACCGCCGGGGCGGAAGATCGCTGCGGTTTCCGGATGGAGCTGGGTACGGCCGTCGTCTGCGGCGATGTCAGCGGCGAGAAAGCGGTTGACGCGAAAACCGTGTTCGGCGAGTTCGATTGCTGGCGCCAGCGTGTCCGCCAGCGTTTTCGTGCCCCAGCGGCGCAGTGCCGTATCGACGCCGCGCACGGTGCCCGGCACGCCGACCGCAAGACCGCTGGTCGAGGCGAACGGGAAGGCCATGGCTTCACCGTTCGAGACGAACATGTCGGCGCTTGCTGCAGCCGGCGCACGCTCACGCGAATCGACGACGAAGGTCTCGCCGGTCCTGGCGAGATGGACCAGCATGAACGCCCCTCCGCCGATGCCGGACGACTGCGGTTCGACCACGTTCAACGCGAACTGCATGGCAGCGGCCGCATCGACGGCGTTGCCGCCTTCTTCGAGGATGCGTGCGCCGGCGGCGGCAGCGGCGGGGTGCGATGCCGACACCACGCCGTCGGGCGAAGCGGCCAGCAGCGGGGACGACACCAGACAAAGAATGAGCCAGCGCATGATGCTGTGCATGGGTATCAACGCGGAACCTGACAGGCCGGAGCCTGCACGGGTTTGGCCCGGCGCGTCAATACACGCCAGACGTTTCAGCCCGGCTTGCCGTCGACCCGCGGACGCAGCAGCATGGGGGCGTATACCACGCAAAACAGGCCGAACGCAGCCATCCACACCAGGCCCGCGGCAGCCATGACCGTCAGATGAAGCCCGGGGAAAAACAACGGCAGCACGACGCGGATCAGCGCGGCGAGATTGATCGCCACGAAAGCCAGCGTCATCACCGGCGGGGGTTCCAGCAGGCGGCCGGTGTGGCCGAGCGAGACCCGTGCCATCATCCCCAGCGTCAGTACGCCGATGCCGCCTGCGGTGAAAGCGTGCAGCGCGCTGCCCGTTGCCGCAGTCATTCCGGTTGCGGACAGTGCGAGCAGGGCGAAGCCGAGTGCGATCCAGGCGTAGCCCAGATGCAGGATCCACAATAATGGTACCGACCAGAACTTGCTCGTGTACCAGCCCCCAAGCCGGATGAAATGCACGGCCGCGGCCGTCGCCGCGAGTACCGCCGTGACGGGCGAGACTGGCGCAATCAATGCGGCGAGCAGTGCGCCGATCGCGCTGATCGGTGCCAGCCGTTCGATGGCTTTCCAGCGGCGCGCGCGGGTGCGCAGCTTGTTGTCGGTGAAGCTTGGAATCACCCGTCCCCCCATCACCAGGATCATTGTCACGACCACATAGGCTGCCAGCTGCAGGCCCAGACTGGGGCTGATGGCGGTCCAGCCGAGCGCCTGCTGATGCACCAGCGCATTCGCCGCTGCCAGAACGAGCAGCAAAACAGGAAAGGGGTAGTTGTGCAGCTGCTTCGCCTTGAGAATGGGCAGCCCGAGGGTCAACGCCAGCACTGGCAGGAACGCCAGATCGATGGCCGCGACCAGCCCCGCGGGCAGCCCGGGGACC
>JANJWF010000031.1 GCA_024709685.1 Thiobacillus sp. | reverse complement strand
CGAATTCGAGCGCGGCGCGCTGGAAGGCATCCGGCAGATCAGTGCACTGCTGGCGGCGCATTTTCCGCCGTCCGGGGATAATCCCGACGAACTGGCGAACCGCCCGGTGATCGTGTCCTGACAACAACAATCGAGGAGAAGTAATGCAGGGGTATGTCGTGTGGTGGATTCTGGCGGCGGTGCTGGTGGGGGTGGAACTGACCAGCGGCACCTTCTACCTGCTGGTGTATGGCGTCGCTGCCGGCGCGGCGGGTGTGGCTGCCTGGCTCGGTGGCGGCGTGGTGGCGCAGCTGGTGACCGCGGGCGTCATCGCCGTGCTGGGCACGCTGGCGCTGCGCCACTGGAAGCGGACGACCGGCCATCCCGAGTCCACCGTGCAGGACCTCGACATCGGCCAGACCGTGCAGGTCGAATCCTGGCAGGGCGGTCGCGGCCAGGTCAAATATCGCGGCGCGCTGTGGGACGCCGAGGCTGAATCGGCCGGTGTCGACAGCAGCCGCCCGCTGGTCATCCGCGCGGTCAGGGGCAATACGCTGGTGCTGGGCAACTAATCAAAATCAATCAGGGAGAAAAAAACAAATGGATATCGTCGCGCTCGTCGTCCTGCTCGTCATTCTTGTCGTCGTCGCCAAGGGCGTGCGGGTGGTGCCGCAGCAGAACGCGTGGGTGGTCGAACGCCTCGGCAAGTTCCATGCGGTGCTCGCTCCCGGCCTCAACCTCGTCATTCCCTTCATCGACCGGGTCGCCTACAAGCATTCGCTGAAGGAGATCCCGCTCGACGTGCCGAGCCAGGTCTGCATCACTCGCGACAATACCCAGCTCGCCGTCGACGGCATCCTCTACTTCCAGGTCACCGACCCGAAAATGGCGTCCTATGGGTCGAGCGACTACATCTCGGCCATTTCGCAGCTGGCGCAGACCACGCTGCGTTCGCTGATCGGCCGCATGGAAATGGACCGCACCTTCGAGGAGCGCGACGACATCAACCGCGGCGTGGTGATGGCGCTGAACGAGGCGTCCACCAACTGGGGGGTCAAGGTGCTGCGTTACGAGATCAAGGACCTCACGCCGCCGAAGGACATCCTGACCGCGATGCAGCGGCAGATCACCGCCGAGCGCGAGAAGCGCGCGCTGATTGCTTCAAGCGAAGGCCGCATGCAGGAACAGATCAACATCGCCACCGGCGAACGCAACGCGGCCATCCAGCAATCCGAAGGCGAGAAGCAGGCCGCTATCAACATCGCGCAGGGCGAAGCCGAGGCGATCAAGGCGATCGCGGTGGCCAACGCCGAGGCCATCGCCCGCGTCGCCCAGGCCATTGAAATGCCAGGCGGCATCCAGGCAGTGAATCTCAAGGTCGCCGAAAAATACGTCGAGGCCTTCTCCGGTATCGCCAGGACCGGCAACACCCTGATCGTGCCGTCCAACATGGCGGACCTCAGCTCGCTGATCGCGGGGGCGATGAGCGTGGTGAAGTCGCAGAACCCGCCCACCCAGGCGCGCGCCTGAACCGCACCACGGGCAGGCAGACAGCATGACGACGACACGGACCGGTAGCCGCTACGCCACGGTGCCTGATGCAGCCCGGGAGGAGCCCTCCAGCCAGCGGACGCTCAGCGAACTCCGTCTGATCATCGCCATGGCGGCTGCGCTCGGTGTGGCGCTGGAAAGCCACCTACCGGTCATGCAGGAGGGAGTCGCCTACCTGCTGGTGCTGATTTACGTCCTGGCAAGCCTGCTCATGCTTTGGGTCGCCCATCGCCGTCCGGGCATGGTGCGCGCCAGCGTTTCCTACTGGCTCGACGCCGGCTGGCTCATCATGCTGCTTGCTGTGGTGGGGACGGAGAGCAACCTCTTCGTGCTGCTGCTGTTCCCCATCATGCTCGCCTCGTTCCAGTCGGGCTTCGTGCAGGGCATGGCGCTGACCCTCGTCTGCGTCATCGCCTACAGCGCGCTGAGCGTGTGGTCGCCCGTCACGGGCAACGTGCTCTCCGGGGTGTTCGGCTCGATCATTGCGCTGGCCGTGCTGGGTTACATGAGTGCCCGCTGGGGCGAAAACATTGTCCGTTCCAGGCAGCGTCTCACCCTGCTGCGCGAAATCAGCGCAGCGGATGCGCAACTGGGTGAAACGGGCGTGCTGCTCAAGCTTTTCGACAAGCTACGGGAGTTCGCCGGGGCCTGCCGGGTCGTTGCTGTCGTGCCGGAGGGTGACGAAAGCCACAGCACCCTGTACGAGATCGGTGTAGGCGACAGCAAGGTCGACCGGGTTCCCAACGGAATCGTGAGCGAATTCCTAGCCCTGCCGCCGTCCCTGATTGCCGGCTTCAACCGCCACTCGCCCAGCCGCCTACTCAGGCCGCGGTTCTATCTGTATGACACGGGGCAGGGCGGCATGATCCGGCGCGGCGACATTCCGCTCGGCCAGTTGGCCGACCTGCTGGCTACCCGGCACTACCAGTGTTTCCCGTTGCCGATTGGCTGCCAGGGGAGGGACATCGGCCGGATCTGTCTCTGTTACGACCGGCGCTTCCGGGCGCCCGTGAGCTATGCCTTCCTGCACCAGGTCGCCGTGCAGATCGCCTTGCGGCTGGACAACCTCCGGCTGGTGAACCGCCTTACTGCAACCGCCGCCAGTGGCGAGCGCAGGCGCATCTCACGCGACCTGCATGACAGTACTGTGCAGCCGTATGTCGGGCTGCGCATGGGGCTCGAGGCTCTCAAGCGCAAGGCAGGCGCCGACGATCCCCTGCAGACCGACATCGCCGACCTCGCCGCCATGGCCGATACCAGCATCGCCCAGCTGCGTGGCTACATCGTGTCCCTACGCGGGGCAGCCGGACAGGGGAGCGGCTACGTGCTGCCCGTGTTGCGTGCGCAGGTTGAGCAGCTGCAGGCACGCTCCGGGATCAGGATCGCGCTCGACACGCATGGCGACCATGCCCTCTCCGAGGCGCAGCTCGACGATTTCCGCCACATCGTGAACGAGGGCCTCAGCAACATCCGTCGCCACTGCCAGTGCGACCACGCCACGGTCAGGCTGGACTGCACGCCCGACCGCATCGTGCTCGAATTCATCAATCCGGTCGCCCGCGAGGTGCCGCCGTTCCACCCGCGTTCACTCAGCGAACGGGCGCGCGAACTGGGGGGGCGCCTGGAGGTGACCCGCAGCGTGGAGAACACCCGGGTCCGCATCACCCTGCCGGTGTGGAGCCGGGAGCCGGCAGAGAGCGCCGCATGAACACAAGCAACCCGCAGCCCATCCGCGTCGCGCTGGTGGACGACCACCCGATGCTGTTGTGGGGGCTGTCCAAGCTCATCGACGGCGAGCGCCCCCGCTTGGAACTGGCCGGCACCGCGCAGACCATCGAGGAGGCGGAGCGGCTGGTGCAGCAGAAGAAGCCCGACGTCGTGCTGCTCGACCTCGACCTCGGCGGGCAGAGCGGTCTCGACGCCATGCCGGCCATCCTGCGCCATGAGGGCACCCGCATCATCATCCTCACCGGCACCCGCGACCCGCGCCTGCGCGAGCAGTCCATGCTGCTGGGCGCCTCAGGCATCCTCAGCAAGGAGGCCGCGGCCGACACCCTGATCACCGCCATCACCCGCGTACATGCCGGCGAAGTCTGGCTCGACCCCGACACCGCCGCGCAGATCGTCGGCCGTCTGCGCCAGGGCACCCGCGACCCCGAGGCCGCACGCATCGCCAGCCTCACCCAGAAGGAGCGCGAGGTCATTCGCGCCCTGGTCAGGGGCGAGGGGCTGCCCAACAAGGTGCTGGCCGACCGCCTGTGCATGGCCGAGCACACTCTCCGCAACCACCTCTCCAGCATCTACTCCAAGCTCGGCATCAAGACGCGGCTCGCGCTCTACATGTACGCGCTCGAGCATCACCTCGGCGAAGGCTAGCCCCGCTCCGATTCCTGCCTGTCCCGCTTCGACCGGGACATTTGTCCTGCGCAAAACAGGATACAAATCCCCTTCCGGGTTCGCTCTCGCCTCACTAGTTTTGTACCACGGGCTCATCGCACGACTGGGTTCGGAAATACATGCATCACAGGGAGAAAAACCGGTCGTGATGCGCGGATGTTCAATCACTCAAAGGAGAATCAAATGAAGAAGATGCAAATGGCTGTCAAGCGTTTCTGGGCCGACGAAGAAGGCGTGACCGCGATCGAGTACGGACTGCTCGCTGCGCTGATCGCGGTGATGATCATCGCTGGTGCCAGTGCCGTGGGTACGTCGCTGAATGCGGAATTCACCAAGATTGGCGCCTGTTTGGCAAGCCCCAAGACCTGCGTAGCGTGGTAATTCGATAGAACCCCGTGGCCGGCAACTGGCGGCCACGAGGATAACGAAAAGAATCCTAGGGGAGGGCGGGGGGTGGAACTGCAACTATTCGTTCGCATGCTGTTGCGCGATGAGTCGGGTGTGACCTCCATCGAGTATGCCCTGATGGGCGCACTGATCGCGATGGCGATTCTGGTGGGCACGACGTCGCTAGGGCTCAACCTGAGGCTGCTTTTCGAGATGGTGGCCGGCAGGGTGCAGGATGTCGTCGGCGGAACCTGAAACGGCAGATTGACCATATCAACAGTGAAGGAGGCGGCAGCGTGAAGGTTCTAACAATGGCCCTCCTGTTGGCGTTTCTTTCGGGCGCGGTGATTACCGATCTCCGCGCCCGCATTATTCCGAATTCGCTGGCGCTGGCCGGCGCGTTCACCGGCCTCCTGCTGGCGGGCATCCTGCCCGACGGCGTTGGCTTTCTGCGTTCACTGGGCGGCCTCGCGCTGGGTCTGGTGCTGTTCCTTCCCGCCTACGCGCTGCGCGCCATGGGTGCGGGCGACGTCAAGCTGATGGCGATGGTGGGCGCATTCCTCGGCTACCCGGCGATTTTCGAGGCGGCACTGTGGGTGCTGCTGATGGGTGGTGTGCTGGCGCTGGCCTTCGCATTGCGCCGCGGCGTCGCGCGCCGCATGGCCGGCAACCTGCGCGAGATGCTGTTTTCCGCTGCCGCCAGCGTGCAGATTCGCACCTTGCCGAGCTTTTCCGCAGGGCCGCAGACCGTGGCGCGCCTGCCGTATGCGGTGGCGATCACGCTCGGCGTGGCGGCTTTTTTGCTGGCGCAGCATTTGGAAGTCCATTTGATCTGAAGCGAAGGGACTTGTATGCAAGCGGAAGTGGGCTACGGTGGATTCAGTGCTGGGCGGGCTACCAACCACACGAAACGATACCAACGCTGGGCCGAAGAATAAGGGGGAAACATGAATCATCCGGGCATGCTGCGGGAATCGCAGACAGCAGGCAGCCTCGGCGAGGCTTATGTGCCCGCGCCGCCAGTCAACCTGGAGCAGACCGGGCTTCCTTTTTTCTTTCTCGTGGAACTCACCGCCAAGATCCTGTTCAAGGGCGGGCCGCAGCGCCAGGGCGAGCTGGTCGACCGCATCAGGCTGCTGCCTGGGGTGCTGGAGCCGGTGCTGGCTTTCATGCGTGCAGAGCATCTGATCGAGGTGCAGCCGCGCACCCAGGGCGACCCGGCGCACGCGGCCGGCAAGGATTTCACCTTCGCGCTCACCGACATGGGACGCCAGCGCGCCATCGACGCGATGGCGCGCAGCCAGTACGCCGGCCCGGCGCCGGTGAGCCTGCAGGCCTACGAGCGGCAGGTCCGGCTGCAGTCGATGGCGGATGTCGAAGTCACCCGCGAGGACATCACCCGGGTGTTCGAGGGCGTGGTGCTCAAGCCCGATCTGCTCGACCAGTTCGGCGCCGCCATGAACTCGCGGCGTGCCAGCTTCGTCTACGGCCCGGCCGGCGCCGGCAAGACCTTCATCGCCGAGCGGCTCATCGGCCTGCTCGAAGGTGGCATCTACATTCCGCATGCCATCCTCGTTGACGGCGAGGTGATCCAGGTCTACGACCCGCTGGTTCACACGACGCGCGCCGACACGCACACCCCGCACAGCCAGCTCGAACGACGGGGCTTCAGCGATGCCCGCTGGGTGGCGTGCGAGCGTCCGGTGGTGCTGTGCGGCGGCGAACTGTCGCTGTCCATGCTCGACCTGCAGTTCGACGCCGAGGCGCGCTATTACAATGCGCCGCCGCAGGTCAAGGCCAACAATGGCCTCCTCATTATCGACGACCTCGGCCGCCAGCTAGCCGAACCGCGCGCCATCATGAACCGCTGGATCGTACCCATGGACCGGCAGGTGGACTACCTGTCGCTGCACACCGGCAACAAGTTCCGCGTCCCGTTCGACGTGAACCTGGTGTTCAGCACCAACCTGCAGCCGTCGGCGCTGGCGGATGAAGCCTTCCTGCGGCGGCTGGGCTACAAGATCCACGTCGGTCCGATCGACGCGTCCGACTACGAGGGCATCTTCAGGCAGGAATGCGGACGCCTCGGCGTTCCGTTCACTGCAGAAGGGCTGGCATACGTCCTGCAAAGGCATGAACGGGAGGGACGCCCGCTGCTGGCGTGCTCGCCGCGCGACCTGCTGGGCCAGTTGCGGGACCAGGCGCGCTTTCGCAGCCAGCGACCCGAGATGAGCGAGTCGCTGCTGGACTGGGCGTGGAACAACTATTTTGTGCGGAACTGAAGTTGAGAGGGGAATGAAATGAAGAACACACGAGCGCTCATCATGCTGGTCTTTGCTGTACTGCTGGGCGCCATGGCGGTAGCCCTTGCCGCCCAATGGCTGGGGCGCCAGGGCAATATCGCCACGAACAAGGTGGTGGTCGCCGTGCGTGACATCCAGTTGGGCAGCCCGCTGACGCCCGACATGCTGACTGCGGTGGAGTGGCCATCCGGCAGCCTGCCCACAGGCGCCATCAGTAATCCTGTCGAGCTTGGCGATCGTGTGGTGAAGACGACCCTGATGCGCGGAGAGCCGGTGCTCGAATCGAAGCTCGCGCCCAAGGGGACGAAGGGCGGCCTGTCCGCCGTCATCGCCGAGGGCAAGCGCGCCATCACCGTGAAGGTGAACGAGGTTGTCGGCGTCGCCGGCTTCGCGCTGCCCGGCAATCATGTCGACATCATGGTCAACACCAACGACGCACGCGGCCGCGGCAACGACGAGCAGCACATGATCTCCAAGATCGTGCTCGAGCGGATCCTGGTGCTGGCAGTGGCGCAGGAAGCCAGCCGTGACGACACCAAGCCCAAGGTGGTGAACGCCGTGACCCTGGAGGTGACGCCGGAAGAAGCGGAGAAGATCGATCTCGCCCGCAGCGTCGGCAACCTGTCGCTCGTTCTGAGAAACCAGGTGGACACGGAGAACGCCCAGACGAACGGAATACGCAAGGACGAACTGCTGCATGGCATCAGCGAGCCGCTTCAGGTCGCGGCCGCCCGCCCGGCACGTACCCTGGCGAAGCGAAGCTCGCCCAGAGCGAAGGTGGTGGCCGAAAGGGATCCCGGGCAAACCGTCGAAGTGATCAAGGGCCTGAACCGATCCGATATGGCGTTCTGAACCGCGCAAACATAAAGACCAGGGAGAAAATGATGAACACTAAACGTCAGGGACTGACGGCACTGTTGGGTGCGCTGGTGCTGTTCACGGCAGGCGGCGCCGCTGCAGCAGAAAAGACCGTTACGCCGGCCGCGGTGAAGAACGGGCAGGTGGCGTCCGCCAGTACCGAAATCGCGCCTCCGATAAACCTGGTCATCGGCAAGTCCACCATCCTGCGCCTGCCTGCCCCCGCCGCGCGCATCTCGGTGGGCAATCCGGTGGTGGCGGACATCAACCTGATCAATCCGCGCGAAGCCTACCTGCTGGGCAAGGAGATCGGCAGCACCAACCTCATCATCTGGACCCGCGACGGCGTGGCGACGGTCATCGACATCACCGTGAATGTTGACACCGCCAACCTGGAATCCCAGTTGCACCAACTGATGCCGGGCGAACAGGATATTCGCGTCAGCTCTGCGGCGGACTCCATCGTTCTGCAGGGCACGGTGTCGGATGTGGCCAAGGTCGATCAGGCGATAAGCATCGCCGAAGCCTACGTGCGCAAGTTCAACCGCTCCCTCGTGAGCGAGGTAAAAATGCCCGGCAAGGATCAAGCCGTGAACATTTCCCTGGCCAACTCCCAGGGCGGGGCAGGCAACGTTCGGGTTGCCGGTGCCCGCATCATCAACATGCTTAGGGTCAGCGACCCGCAGCAGGTGATGCTCGAGGTGAAAGTGGCCGAGGTGTCCAAGACCCTGCTGGATAAGCTGGGGGCCGAGTTCAAGGCAGACAAGACGAACGGCGACTGGACGTATTCCCTCGTCAGCAATTTTCTGTTCAAACCCGGCTTGGGTGGGACGGTTGGCGCGGCGAAGAGCTTGACCGACTCCCTCAAGATCGAAGCCGAGAAGCAGGATGGTCTGGTCAAGATACTGGCCGAACCCAACATCATGGCGATCAGCGGGCAGACCGGAAAATTCCTCGCCGGCGGCCGCATTTTCATTCCGGTATCGAACACGAATACGGGGGGGCTTGGCATCCCGACCATCACCCTGGAGGAAAAGGAGTTCGGCGTGCGCCTGGCTTTCACCCCCACGGTGCTCGAAGGCGGTCGCATCAACCTGAAGGTGGCGCCTGAAGTATCCGAGTTGTCGCAGACCGGGAGTCCCTTCGCCACTGTGAACGGCGAAACAGCAGTGCTACCCAGCTTCACGGTGCGCAACGCCGAGACCACCATCCAGTTGAACGATGGCCAAAGCTTTGCGATCGCCGGCCTGATCAAGAACAACGTCACCGAGACGGTAAAGCGCTACCCTGTTCTCGGTGAAGTCCCCATCATCGGTGCCTTGTTCCGCTCCAGCGAATTCCAGAGCGACCGTACCGAACTGCTGTTCGTAGTGACGCCGCGCCTCGCCAAGCCGCTGTCACCCAACTACGCGTTGCCGACCGATCACTATCATCAGCCGGGCCGGGCCGGGTATTTCCTCGGTGGCCAGATGGAGGGGGCGCCTTCGGATAGCGATGCACCTGAATCGACCACCGGCACACCCGCTGTAGAAGCGGCTAAACCCCAGCCCGCTGGTGGATTCGAGATGCGTTGAACAGGAGAACAACCATGAAAGCGAAATTCACGCCCTTTGTCATCGCATCCCTGGCGGCTGGACTGGCTGGTTGTGCAGGCACGGTGCAGACCACGACGCCCCACCTCGATCAACATTTCGGAGAGGCGGTGAGCCAGGCCAAGGCCCAGCAGACCGTCAACCCGGACGCCTCCCGTAATACCGACCCGGTGGCGGGCATGGACGGCAAGGCGGCCCAGGCCGTGATTGACACCTACCACGAGGGTTTGAGGCAGCCCCCCGAGCCCGCTACCGTCATCAACATCGGCGGCAGCCTGAGCGGCAATTAAGGCAGCCCAGCGAGGGGGCAAGCAAATGCGCCGTCAATATCAGCAATTTCCGAAACGCCAGCGCGGCGCGGTCGCGGTGGTGGTCGGCATTACCATCCTGGTGCTGATCGGCATGATCGGACTTGCTCTGGACATGGGGCAGATGTTCGTCAACAAAACTGAACTGCAGAACGCCGCCGATGCTTGCGCCCTGGCGGCCGCCCGCGAGCTCGACGGCAATGCCGATGCCTTGGTCCGCGCCGATGCCGCTGGGGTGAAGGTGGGCGCCTCGAATCGCGTGGGCTTCCAGATGGCTGCTGTCGCGCTCACCGCCGGCGACATCAGCTATAGCGAACAACTCAGCCCGAACAGCACTTACAAAACCAGCGCCGCATCAACGCCTGCGGATGCCAAGAAGGCGAGATTCGCGATGTGCCAGGTTAAGCGCAGCAACATCAAGATGTGGTTCATGGGGGTACGCGGGTTTGGCGACCAGACTGTCGCCGCCTATGCAGTCGCCACCCTTGCGCCTTCGCAATCGACTTGTGCTGTTCCCATCGGCATGTGCCAGATGCCCGGCGGTTCGGCGCCGACATTCGGCCTGATTGTGGGGCAGTGGTATTCGGGGAAATTCTCATCCGGCACGCCCAGTACCACGGGGAGCTACAACTGGATCGACTTCAATCCCAATAACGGGGGCGGGGCCAATGAAATCAAGGACCTGCTTGCCGGGCCAGGACAGTGCGATTTGCCGGCAGTTGGCGCGCCTGTGGGTCAACAGGGCGAGATCGCTGCCACCACAGATGCCTGGAATACCCGCTTCGGAATTTACAAGGGCGCTTACAAAATCGGCGACATCGCCCTTGCGCCACCCGATTTCACGGGCGTTGCGTACACAAAGGCTGGGCTCGGCAGTGCGGATGCAACCACCTGGCCGAATCCCCCAATTGAAAACGCTTATTCCGGCGCACCCTCTTCGGGGACGACGCCGAATTATCAGGCCGCCAAAACGGCGCGAACCCCATATCAATCGGCCGATCCGGCAGGGGTCGTGCCGGGCAATAGCGACGGGGGGCGTTCGATAGCCAGTGCTGCCGAGTTGACCCAGTATGGATCACAGCGCAGGGTCGCTCTGGCGCCCATTGTCGATTGTGAAGCGCTTGCCGGCACCAATCCTCAGACCGTACCACTTCAAGGTTATGCGTGTGTTCTCCTGTTGGGCCCGATCAAGGGACCCGAGGACGTTGTCATGGAGTATCTGGGCGAGCCGAATGCATCGGGCTCGCCCTGTTCTTCCTTTGGGCTGGCGGGGGGAACCGCTGGCCCGCTGGTGCCGGTGCTGGTGCAATGAGGGCGCAGCCATGACTCCCAGAAAGCATCAGCGTGGCGTGGCGGCGGTCGAGTTCGGCATCCTGATCATTCCTCTGACGCTGATGCTGTTCGGCCTGACCGAATATGGCCGCGCCATTTACCAGTACAACACACTGGTCAAGGCCACTCGCGACGCGACCCGCTATCTCACCACCGTCGCGCCGGGCAACGGCTGGGGCGCGGCAAGTTGTCTCGCCCGCTATGGCAACACGACGTGTAGCGGTGATGTGCTGGCATTCGGTTTGACCCCTGGCATGGTTGAAATCTGCGATGCCACCAATTGCGCCGCAACCCATGCGGTGGTCGATACCGGGCAGGGTTCCGTCAACCTCGTGACCGTCACCATTAGCGGCTATCAGTTCCAGTCGCTGATCAATTTCCCCCTCGCTGGACTCAGCGTCGGTGCGCCAAATATCACGTTCGCAGACATCAGCAACACCATGAGGCAGGCGCTATGAAGCGGATATTGCTTCCCTCCCGGAAACATCAGCGTGGCGCCGCGGCGGTCGAGTTCGCCCTGGTGGCGATCGTCTTCTTCATGCTGCTTATCGGCATCGTGGAAATGGGGCGCGTGCTGTTTATGTGGAATGCCATGGCGGAGGCGACCCGCTATGGTGCGCGGGTGGCGGTGGTTTGCGGGCTCGACGATGCGGCCATTCTGGGCCGCATGCAGAAAATCATGCCGGCCCTGACTGCGACAAACGTGTTGGTCAGTTATTCGCCCAGCGGGTGTTCGGTCGCCAATTGCCAGCAGGTAAGCGTCAGTGTCCAGAACGTGGCGGTGACCACCCTGATTCCCGTCTCGTCAGAAGTCATATCGATGCCGCCTTTTACGACGACCTTGCCCAGGGAAAGCATGCTGAACTCCATTGATGGGCATCCCAACCCGGTGTGTACCTGAATTCGATGATAGGGAAACAGGCTGATGAAGCGCGATGATTTTGAGTTGAAGGAGAGCAGGATTTTGAAGGTTGCAATGCTGAGCTACAGCAAGGAGAACCTCGAGTCGCTGCGCAGGATGGTGTCCTCGTGGGACGGCGCAGTCGCCATCACGGGCACCGAAGGCGACCTCGAGATTGCAGCCCCTTTGGCCGAGCAGGAGCACCCCGATGTGCTGGTCGTCGACAGCCGCTGCGAGCATGCGGGGGCGCTGGGCGTACTGGAAACGACCACGGCGCGCTATCCGGCGATGACGGTGATTCTGCTTTGCCCCAATGCAAGCCCGGAACTGCTGCGCGACGCCATGCGCATCGGCGTGCGCGAGTTGCTCCCTTCACCGGCTGACCCGCACGCCCTGCTGACGGCACTGGAACGGGTGCGCCAGCGCCTGGATATCAGCAAATCGCCGCGTAAGGCAGGACGGGTCATGTCCTGGATCGCCTGCAAGGGGGGCAGCGGCGCGACCTTTCTGGCGAGCAATTTCGCCAATGCCCTGGCGGCTTCGGGCAGCAAGCGGGTGGCGCTGATCGATCTGAACCTGCAGTTCGGCGATGCCGCGCTGTTTCTTTCAGACCAGCCGCCGCAGACCACCCTGTCGGAGGTGATCAGGCAGATCCGCCGTCTGGACAGCGCACTGCTGGCTTCCAGCATGATTCATGTCACGCCCACCTGCCACGTGCTGGCCGCGCCGGAAAATCTTGCCGAATCGGGCCTGATCAAGCCGGAGCACCTGGACACGCTGCTCTCGGTGGCGGCCAGCCACTACGACTACGTGGTGCTCGATCTCGGCCGCTCGCTCGACGCGCTGAGCCTCAGGGCGCTCGACAAGTCGGAAACGATTTTCCTGGTGATTCAGCTGACCCTGCCCTTCATCCGCGATTGCAAGCGTTTGATTCACGCGCTGACATCGCTGGGGTACAGCCGCGACAAGATCAGTCTGGTGGTCAACCGGCACGAAAAGGGCGGCGACATCACGGTACAGGATGCCGAGCGAGTGCTCGGCCAGAAAGTTTCCAAGATTATCCCCAACAGCTACCGGGCCGTGGCCGCTTCGGTGAACCAGGGCGTTCCTCTGCTGAAGCTTGCGCCGCGCGACCCGGTGGGGAAGGCGCTGGCCGAACTGGCCGAGACCGTCGAGACGCCCGCGAAATCGGGTGGCTGGCTGCGGGATATTTTCAGGGGGTGATCAGTGATGAATGACGCTGTGAGGGAGCAAAAAAAAGGAGAGGGGCGGGATGTGTCCTCGTTGCGGGATCGCCTGGAGCAGATACGCCGTGCCACGCCTGAGCAGACGATATCGGTCGGACCCACGGTGGAGGAGCATGATGCCTCAGCTTACTATGACCTGAAAGTCAGCATCCACGGCAAGTTGCTGGACCGGATCGACCTCGCGGCGCTGGAGTCGATCCCGGAGGAGCGCCTGCGGGAGGAACTGCGGCTGCTGGTGGAACGCCTGCTGGTGGAGGATGGCGTCGCGCTCAACGACACCGAGCGCAGACGCATCGTGGTGGACATCCAGAACGAGGTGCTGGGCCTCGGGCCGCTGGAACCGCTGCTGGCCGACACCACCATTTCCGACATCCTGGTCAACACTTACAGGCAGGTGTATGTGGAGCGCTACGGCAAGCTCGAGCTCACCGACGTGCGCTTCGGCAGCAATGCGCACCTGATGAAGATCATCGATCGCATCGTGTCGCGCATGGGCCGCCGGGTGGACGAATCCAGCCCGATGGTCGATGCGCGCCTGCCGGACGGTTCGCGGGTGAACGCCATCATCCCGCCGCTGGCACTGGATGGCCCGCTGCTGTCGATCCGCCGCTTCGCAGTCGTGCCGCTGAAAATGGATGACCTGCTCAGGCTCAAGACCCTGACGCCGCAGATGGCGGACATCCTCGCCGGGCTGGTAAAGGCGAAGGTCAACATCCTGATTTCCGGGGGAACCGGCTCCGGCAAGACCACCTTGCTGAACGTTCTGTCCGCGAACATCCCGATCGGCGAGCGGGTGGTGACGATCGAGGACGCCGCTGAGCTGCAACTGCAGCAGCCCCACGTGGTGCGGCTGGAAACGCGCCCGCCGAACATCGAGGGCAAGGGCGAGATCACGCAGCGCGCGCTGGTGCGAAACAGCCTGCGCATGCGCCCCGACCGGATCGTGATTGGCGAGGTGCGCGGCGCCGAGGTGCTCGACATGCTGCAGGCCATGAACACGGGGCATGACGGCTCGATGACCACCATCCATGCGAACACGCCGCGCGATGCGCTGACCCGGATGGAGAACATGATCGGCATGGGCGGGCTTACCTTGCCGCCCAAGGCGATGCGCCAGCAGATCAGCTCGGCCATCACCGTGGTGATCCAGGCGTCGCGCATGCCCGACGGCAAGCGCAAGGTGGTGAGCATCCAGGAGCTTACCGGCATGGAGGGCGACATCATCACCATGCAGGAAATCTTTGCTTACGAAAAAACCGGCATTGCGCCGGACGGCACGGTGCTGGGCCGTTTCAAGGCCACCGGCATTCGCCCCAAGTTCGTCCAGCGCCTGAAAGTCTTCGGCATCGACGTGCCGGACGAGATATTCGATCCCTCACGCACCTACGAATAGGACAGGCCATGGACTATCTGTATCTGATTTTTCTGGTAAGTGCCTTCTTCGCAGTGGTCCTGCTGCTGGAAGCGGGATACACGGCGTGGAATTCCAGCATGGGGCCGGAAGCCAAGCGCATCCAGCATCGCCTGCAGGCGATGTCGGCCGGAAGCGCGGTGAGCGCCGAGTCTAGCATCGTCAAGCAACGCCTCTTGAGCGAGATGCCGACATTGGAACGCCAACTGTTGCGCATCCCGCGCGTCCAGCACATCGACCGCCTGCTGGTGCAGTCGGGGCTGAACTGGTCGGTGGCCAAGTTTGTGGGGCTGACGCTGCTGCTCGCGGTCGTGGTATTGATCGCCGGCGTGGTGCTTCATTTCTACTGGCTGTTCATTGTGCTTGGGATGGCGGCAGTCGCCACGCTTCCCTTCCTGTATGTCCTGAAAGCCTGCAACAAACGGATTCACACCATCGAATCCCAGTTGCCGGATGCACTGGAACTGATGTCGCGGGCGCTGCGTGCCGGGCATTCCTTCCCCAGTTCACTGGAAATGGTGGCGACCGAAGCGCCCAATCCCATCGCCGGGGAGTTCAAGGTCACCTTCGACGAGGTCAACTACGGCATCCCCATGCAGGATGCGCTGATGAACATGACGACGCGTATCGCCAGTTCTGATCTGCGCTATTTCGTGGTCGCAGTGCTGATTCAGCGTGAAACCGGGGGCAACCTGGCAGAACTGCTGGACAATCTCGCGAAGCTGATGCGCGAGCGCTTCAAGCTGCTGGGACAGATCCGCGTGCTGTCGGCCGAAGGCCGCCTGTCGGCCTGGATCCTGAGCCTGCTGCCTTTCGTCCTGGCTGGCGTGATCAACATCATTCATCCTAAATTCCTCGCCGTGCTGTGGGAGGATCCGGTCGGGCTGAAGTTCATTTACGCGGCCCTCATCATGATGCTGCTCGGCATCATGTGGATGCGCAAGATCATCAAGATCAGGGTATAGGTGGATGCGATGACGCTACAGCAGATCATTTTCCTTACGGTGGTATTCGTCGCAGTCGTCCTGGCCACGCTGGGTGTGATGGCGCTGTTCAGTGCGGGCCCGGTACGGGCTCGCCTGATGCAGCTGGCCGGGCAGGGCAAGGAACTGGCGATCGAGGGCGGGGGCGGGGCACCGGTGATGCCGCCGCAGTGGCAGCAAAAAATTGTCGACATTCTCGGGCCGGCGGGCAAGTTGTCGCTGCCCAGCGAAGGTTGGGAGACTTCGCCGCAGCGCCAGCGCTTCATGCACGCGGGGTACCGGAGCGAAAACGCGCCACTGGTGTTCTATGGGGCGAAAACTGTGCTGACCTTCCTGCTGCCAGTGCTGTTCATGGTGTATTCCGGGGTTCGCTCGGTGCCGCTGGAAAACCAGATCATGATGATGTGGATCTTCGTGCTCGCCGCGGTCGGCTATTACGTGCCCAACCTTTATCTGTCGCGCCGCATCTTCCTCCGCAAGCGCGAAGTGTTCGAGAACCTGCCGGACGCCATCGACCTCATGATGATCTGCGTCGAGGCGGGGCTGGGGCTGGATGCGGCCATCGCGCGGGTGGCGCAGGAGATCCGCCTGAAAAGCGAAATCCTGGCGGACGAAATGCATCTGGTCGGGCTGGAGTTGCGGGCCGGGGCGACACGCGAGCGCGCCCTGCGAAACCTGGCCATGCGCACCGGGGTGGAGGAGGTAGACCTGCTCGTCACCATGCTGGTGCAGGCGGATCGCTTCGGCACCAGCATCGCCGATTCGCTGCGCGTGCACGCCGATTCCCTGCGCACGAAGCGGCGCCAGCGCGCAGAAGAGGCTGCGGCGAAGATTGCAGTGAAGCTGCTGTTTCCGCTGATCTTCTGCATTTTCCCGTCGATGATGCTGGTGCTTCTGGGACCGGCGTTCATCAGCATTTATCGCGTGTTGTTGCCGACCATGGGCGGAAACTGAAGGGGGTCATCATGCCGAGAATCAAGACGTTGACGCTGGCCATGTCCGCTGTATTGATGGCGGGATGTGCCTCGACCCAGACCTCTCAAAAAGGCGAAGGCGGCCTGAAAATGGAGGCTGTGCAGCGGGTGACGCACGGCCAGAGCAACCCGCAGGCGTTTTACCAGTTGGGGCGCTATTACCACGGGCAGACCCGCTACGATATGGCGCTGGAGGCTTACCGCCAGGCCGTGTCGCTGCAGCCCCAGTACGTCGAGGCGCTGACCGGCATGGGGGTGGCCCATGCCATGCTGGGGCAGTACGACGATGCGCTGCGGGTATTGAAGGCGGCGGCTTCGATCGATCCGGCTTCGGTCACGGCACAGAACAATCTGGGCTACATCTACTGGCTGCTCAACGAGCGCGAGGAGGCGCTGGCGGCTTACCGGCAGGCGCTGAAGCTCGATCCCCTGAATGCGAGAGCACGCGACAACCTGCACCTGGCCATGAACAGTGCGGCCAATGATCAGGTCCCGGTGGCTGCGAGCACCCCACCCGAATCCGCTCCAAACGCGGCAGCTTCACCCGCCTCGGCGTTGCAACACGTTGCGCCGCAAGTGTATGAATTGCACGCCCCCGTTCCTGCCGGGATCGAGGCGAGCGGCGAGCAGTCAGCGGCCGTACTATCCAATCCAGTGCCTGCCGCCGTGACCAGCGAACAGGTTGGCCTTGATTCAAGGCTCGCGCTGAACGAGGTTGCTCCCCAGGTATATGAACTCCGCATATCGGCGCAGAAGGCCGGGAGCGTTGCTGCGTTGCCTGAACGCGCTTCTGCATCAGCCACGGACGGGGGCGTTGGGACGGAAGTGGCCGGAACTGCCTCGCCTGCTGCGTCCGATTCCGCCGCTTATCTCGAAGTGATGAACGGCAACGGCGTGAAAGGCCTGGCGAACAGTGTGACGCGCTATCTCGCTGCAAAGGGCTATCCGACCCTCGGCGCGGGCAACCAGCCGCGGTTCAACGAGGCGTGGACGCGCATCGAGTATCGGCCGGGTCACGCCGAACAGGCGCGCCGTCTGGGCACGCTGCTGCCGGGACAGGTGGTGCTGTCCGAAGTGGCTTCCTTGGGTGGCCAGGCGAAGATCAGGCTGGTGCTCGGCAACGACATCCGGCATGCGCTGCCTGCCTGGGTTTCCCCCGGAACGTCCAGCCCGGCGGTTGTCGGTTCGTCGGGAGCCCCGAGCAAGGCCAACGATCTGCCGCTGGTGGTGGCGAACGGCAACGGCGTGAAGGGGATGGCGCGCAAGGTGGCGGATTATCTTTCCGGACGCGGATACCGAACCACGAGCATCTACGACCTGAGGCCGTTCAACAAGGCTGTCACCCGCATCGAATACCGCAAGGGCTATGCAAGCCAGGCGGTCAAGCTCGGGGCACAGCTGCCGGGAAAAGTGGCTTATGTGGAGTCGGCCGGATTACGCACCGATGTTCGCCTCGTCCTGGGGCATGACATCAAACACGACATGGCAGCCTGGTCACCGCGGCCGGAGGAAATCAAACTGGCAGAAGCGACGCCGGCGCGGTTGTGACATCTGCTTTCTCCGGAATACGACCGATCCGGTGAAATCCCGCGCTGCCACCGGTCAGCCATAGCGCGGGCGTGGGAACATCAAGGCATCGGGCCGACACCCTAAGGGCATAAAGGCGGCCCTTCCATAAGGCAGGTGCGGCCCAGTAGAAGCGGCGATTTTATGCCTGCTGGGTGCCCACCGCGATTGGCCGAGCTTGACCCCGCCGGGTACAGGTATTCTCCGCACTCCGAAACCGAGAACCAAAATAATCGGTATTCCAAACCAGGAACTGCTCGCAAGGCAAGTGCCATTCGGCACTTGCCATCAGGGTGTCAATATTGGCAGCATAATTCCGCGTTCCCCCCTCAGGTTGGAAGCGTTTCTACCGATATAAGAACAATTACACCCCGAAAAATAATGAACCGAGAACCCTCAGCGTTGCTGGTGGCCTTGGCGTGCCTGTTGATCTCCCTGCCGTCGTTCGCTGCGCTGGGCAATGTGGCAGCCAGCCTGCCGTCCGGAAAAATCGTCAGTGCAGACTTTCGCGTGGGAAACAGTGGCCAGTCTGCCGTACTCATCCTGCATGGTTTTCTTCAGACCAGCGAGTTTCCGACCGTCGCCAGCATGAGTGACGCACTGTCCGCGGCTGGCTACACCGTGCTGGCACCCACGCTGTCACTGGGCATTTCGCGGCGTAACAGAAGCCTGCCCTGCGAGGCGGTGCACCTGCACACGCTGGATGATGATGTGGCAGAGGTTGCGTTCTGGGTTCGCTGGCTGTTGCGGAAAGGGCACGGGAGCATCATTCTGGTGGGGCACAGCTTCGGCAATTTGCAGCTGCTCACTTATCTGGACCGTCACCCTCCGCCAGCCGTGAAGCAGGTGCTGCTGATCGCCCTGACCGACGTGGAGGTGAAACAGGATGCCCGGCAGCGTGCCCAGCAGGCGCAGGATTTCCGCAATCGTGCGGCCCGTGGGGACAACACGCTGATCGAGACTGAATTCGGCGCCTGCAAGAAATATGTCAGCCCGTCTGCCGCCCTGCTTTCCTACATGAAGCTGAGTCGGCGCAGCATCCTCGATTCCCTGGTCAACTCACCAGTGCCGGCCGCGGTTATCCTGGGAGGCCAGGACGATCGCATGGGGGCGGATTGGCTGGACACGCTGGTCGCACGCGGCATCACGGTGCGCGTGATCCCGGGTGCATCGCACTTCTTCGACAACCAGTATGAATTCGATCTGCAGGAAGCGTTGCTGCAGGCCTTACCGGGAAGCTGACGGATGCGTTTTGCTTCGATCCGCGAACGGCTTTCGCCGCGGCCAATTGCCCATTACGCGCTGCTGTTCTTTTTCGTGCTGCTGGTTTCACTGGGCGTGTTTGCGGCCCTGGTCTTTCACGACACTGCGCGTCTGAAAGACCAGATCGCGCAATCCGAAGAGAAGCTGGCGCGCCAGGAGCTCGAGGAGGCGATCGGGCTCATGACCCGGCAGGCGGAAGATGCTGCACAGGCCCTGATGCATTGGGACGAGGCGCGGCAGCAACTGGACAATCCCGCGTACTACGCCTATTGGCGCAATACGCGCGCGCTTGCGGCCGGCATGCTTCCGGGCACCGAGAGTCTCGACGCGGTGGACCTCTATGACCTCAAGGGACGCAATCTGTCGGTCGTCGCCACGGGTGAGGCCATCATGCCGCCCCATATCGCCACACAGGGCATGCAGCCTTTTGTGAGACATGAGAATGGGCACGATCATCTGTATTTCTTTTATCCGTTCCACCAGGATACGGCGCGCACTGCGCTGGCCGGCTATGCGGGGTTCAAGTACGACTTTCAGGACGGGCTCAATCAACTGCGCAAATTCCGCTATCTGGATCTGGACAGCGTGCGCATTGCACTGCGCGATGGCCAGAGCATGCCGCTCAAGGATGTCATGCCTGCCCTGCAGGTCAGAACGATCGCCAACCCGGAAACGCGTGCACTCGAAAAAATCATCACCCGTTCGTTCTATGAAATCGCCCTCATCATCTCGGTGATTTCGCTGATCGCGTACCTGGCGCTGGTCTCCATTGTCACCAAACCGCTGCGGCGGCTTTCCGGCCACATCGAGGCGATGCGGCACGGCAAGGACGGAACGCTCGGCGGGTCCTACCAGGGTTTGCTGGCAGTGACGGAGCTCGAGAGCGTGCGCCACTCGCTGAACGACTACCAGCGGCAGCTCGATGACATGCATGTCAGCCTCGCGCACAAGAACCAGGAATTGTGGGCCCTGGCGCACCGCGACCCGTTGACCGGCAGTTTCAATCGGCGCGCCTTCGAGGACGATTGGAGCGCCATGCTGCGCACCCACGCCGATACGTCGCTCGGGGTGGCTTTCCTGCTGTTCGATTGCGACCACTTCAAGGCAATCAACGATACCTACGGACACCAGGTCGGCGATCAGGTGATTCAGGGTCTGGCCGAGTCGCTGCGCGGCGCGCTGAGGGCGGCGGATCGCCTCTATCGGCTGGGCGGCGACGAGTTCGCGACCCTTCTGGCATCCGCCGACACCGAACGCGCCAGGCAGGTGGCGGAGCGCTGCATGGAGCACGTTCTCCGCCACGATTTCACGGCGCTGGGGGTCAAGGAACCAGTCCGCATCAGTATCGGCATCGCAACGCTTGATGCGGCCGACGACGAGGCGCTGCAACGGATGCATCGTCAGGCCGATATCGCGATGTATTACGCCAAACGTCCCGGACAGGGGAAGATTGCGGTCTATACGTCCGAGATGGGCGCGGGCCAGGAAGCCCTGGTGTCCAACGCCGAAACCAGTGCGGTCTTCGAGGCGATGGCCGATCCCGGCCTGCTTGAGATGCACTACCAGCCGGTGCTGGCGTTGTCCTCGTCGCGGGTCGAATACTATGAAGCCCTGGCGCGCATTCGCGGCGGGCGTGGGTTGATCGTGCCTGCGAGCATTTTTCCGGTGGTTGAACTGCGCGGGCTGGAATCGGAATTCGATCTGGCCGTGCTGGAACGGGTGCGACGCGATCTGGACGCGGGCTGCATTCCTGCCGGGGCGGGGGTGGCGCTCAACGTATCAGGCCCCGGCATCGTCAATGCGCATGTCATCGACAAGCTGATGCAGTTCGTGGCCTGGTTGCCCGAATACAAGCTGGTACTGGAAGTGACCGAAACCTCGCTCATCACCCAGATTGCCCAGGCTTCAGCCAACCTCAACCGGCTGCGCCTGCGGGGCTTCACCATTGCGCTCGACGATTTCGGCAGCGGCTATTCCTCGCTGCGCTATCTGGCGAGCATGCCGGTGGATCTGGTGAAATTTGATATTTCGATGGTGCACAGCCTCGCGGCGAAGGGGCGCCAGGCGGTGCTCGTCGAGGACCTGGCGCGCCTGGTCAAGGATGCCGGCTACGCACTGGTGGCCGAAGGCGTCGAGTCCGAAGCCCTGCTGCAAAAGGTGACTGCACTGGGTTTCTCGCATGCCCAGGGTTTCCATATCGGTCACGCTGCGCCGCTGGCGACGCCGCTTTCGGCAGTCGGTGCCCTGTAGGCTGGTCTCAATCCCAGCTAGTGCACGACATCGTTGCGGTGGCGCAGCCAGATGGCGGTCATCACGCTGCTGATGAACAGGCCGAACACCAGAACGATGGTGTGGATGTGCCATTCGGCACGCATCATCAGGGCGTAGGCGCCGGTCAGCATCAGGATGCTGATGTTCTCGTTGAAATTCTGCTGGGCGATGGAGTGGCCGGCGCCCATCAGCAGATGCCCGCGGTGCTGCAGCAGGGCGTTCATCGGCACCACGAAATAACCCGCCAGAATCCCCGCCAGCAACAACAGGAGCACTGCCGGAACGAGACTGTTCACCCAGATCAGGGCGATCGGCACAAAGCCGAGCAGGATCCCGGCGGGCAGGACGCGGATGGCGCCTTGCAGGCGGACGAACTTGCCGGCCAGCACCGAGCCGATGGCGATCCCGAATGCGGAGGCGGCGGTGAGCTGGGTCGCCTGGTCGAGGCCGTATTTCAGGTTGAGCGCCGCCCAGGTGATGATGAGCAGACGGAGGGTGGCGCCGACGCCCCAGAACAGCGTAGTGACGGCGAGCGACACCTGGCCGAGCGGGTCGCGCCACAGCAGCTTGAAGCTGTGCCAGAAGTCGTGCAGTACATACAGCGGTGATCGGCTGGGAAGTTTGTGGTCGATCGGCAGGCGCGGGATGAGGAGGTTGATGAGGGCGGCGCCGAGATAAAGGCTGGTGATGGCGATGATGGCGAATTTGGGAGCGATGACGACGGATGTGAGTCCGGCGCTGCTGAGGAGGGTCTCTGCCAGCTCGGGGTTGATCAACGCGCCGCCGATGATGGCGCCGAGCACAATGGCGGCGACGGTGGTGCCCTCCATCCAGCTATTGGCGACGACGAGTCTTTCGGGTGGCAGCAGTTCGGTGAGAATGCCGTATTTGGCGGGCGAGTACATGGCTGCGCCGATGCCGACGATGGCGTAGGCCAGCAGCGGGTGCAGCCCGGCCAGCATGACGAGGCAGCCGCAGAACTTGACCGTGTTGGCGATGAGCATGACCCGGCCCTTGGGCAGGGCGTCGGCAAACGGCCCCACCAGCGGGGCGAGCACGATGTAGGCGATGACAAAAACCGTCTGCAGCAGCGGCGAGTGCCATTCCGGGGCTGAAAAGAACACCAGCAGGCCGATCGCGGCAAACAGCAGGGCATTGTCGGCCAGTGCGGACAGGAACTGCGCCACCAGGATGATATAAAACGCGCGGTTCAAGGGCTGCCCGGGTTATGGTCGGCGGGGGGCTGCATCGGGCCGGCGCCCAAGCACTGAGAAAAGATCAGCCAATACAATGGGTTGGCAAGGGGAATATTTCAACACGGGCGGGTTTGTGATTGAATAAAAAACTTTTCTGACCCCGAGGCGGGAATTAATGGCCGACCGCAGACTTCAAGTATTCTACACCGTAGCCAAGCAGCTCAGCTTCACCCGAGCCGCGGATATCCTTTACATGACGCAGCCTGCGGTGACCTTTCAGGTCAAGCAGCTGGAAGAGCATTTCAACACCCGTTTGTTCGAGCGCAGCCACGGCAAGATCTCGCTGACGCCCGCCGGCGATCTGGTGCTGGGATACGCCGAGCGTATCCTGGACCTGACCGCCGAGATGGAAGCGCGCGTCGGCGAACTGACCGGGCAGGTAACCGGGCCCTTGATGATCGGTGCCTCGACCACCATCGCGGAATACCTGCTGCCGCGCATTCTGGGGGAATTCAAGGAGCGCTTCCCGCAGGTGCAGGCGCGTCTGACCGTCGCCAACTCGGAAACGGTGGCGGCGAAAGTGGCCGATCATTCGCTCGACGTCGGGCTGATCGAGGCGCCTTCCCACAACCCCCATCTGACCACGCTGGCGTGCTGCGAGGACGAGTTGGTGATGATCTGCTCGCCCAACCATGCGCTGGCCTCGCGCCCGAGCGTGGACGCCCGCGAAATCGCCGACCAGCCCTACGTGTCGCGCGAGCACGGCTCGGGTACGCGCGAGGTGGTGGACGATTTCTTCAAGCACCAGGGTGTCAACCCCGACGACCTGCACATCGAAATGGAACTGGGGAGCCGTGAGGCGATCAAGGGTGCGGTCGAGGCCAATCTTGGCGTGGCGATCATGTCGGCCTCTACCGTCACCAAGGAAATCCAGCTTCGCACGCTGGTTGCGATTCCACTGAGTCCCCGGCTGACACGCGAACTGTCGATGGTCTATGCGCCGGAAAAATTCCGCAGCAAGTTGCTCGATGCCTTCATCGGTTTTGTCGAAAACAAGTTCCAGCAGTGCAACGTCGACGTCGTTCCGCTGAAACGCCCGATCAAAGGACGCAGCCGCTGATGCGGGACAGTAAACGCCTGGTGTCGATATTCCGGACGCTGTCGGAAACACGGCAACAGGCCCTGCTCGACTACGCCGAGTTTCTGGCGGGCAAGGAAGGCGCTGAGGTTGCCGCGGCGCCCCCTGCCGAGCCGCTCGCGATCCCTCGCCCCGAGCAGGAAAACGTGGTCAAGGCGATTCAGCGTCTGATGCAGACCTATCCCATGCTGGAGCGCAACCGGATTTTCCATGAAGCCTCCACGCAGATGACACGCCACCTGATTCACGGGGTGGAGGCGGCCGAGGCGATCGACGAACTGGAGCGGATTTTTGCGCGCCAGTATCAGGAGCACCTCGACGCGCTGAAAAAAGACCTGCTGTCGTCCTGACAGCCGGGGCATGGAGCCCGTAGCAGGGCTCCTAGTCGGGTAATGCGCCGCCGCAGTGCCAGCAGCTCAGAAAATTCCCCGGATTGGTCTCGCCGCAATGCGGGCAGGTTTTTTCGCCGCGCAGTGGCGCGTCGCGCAATCCGGCCAGTGCCTCGCGTGCCTGCGCTTCCTGTCGATCGTCATCGATCCAGACCTCAGGCTGTGCCTGCATGAAAGGCACTTCACCCAGTGCACCGGCAGCGTTGGCGTTGAGGATATGGGTGGCAATACCGAGGCCGGACAGCGCATCGGCGGCCAACTGGGCGTCGAGCAGGGTCGGGGCGATGTGGACCCGCTTCATGGCGGCGGGCAGGAACGTCAGCGCTTGCGGCGGACGCGCACGATCAGGTCGATGCCCGTGGCTGTCATGCCGCTCGGCAGCGGTGGCAGGCCCGAAATCTGCACGTCGGCATCGATGTCGTACAGCCTGCCGCTGTCGACCTCGTAGTAGTGGTGATGCGGGCTGGGGTTGGGGTCGAAAAACACCTTGGTCGGATCGACGATGATTTCGCGCACCAGGCCCTTTTCGAGAAAAAGCTTGAGCGTGTTGTAGACCGTGGCCTTGGAGGTTTCGGAGTGGCGCGTATTGACGATCGCCATCACCTGATCGGCAGAAACGTGCTCATGACGCGAGAACAGCGCGTACGCAATCTCGATCCGTTGATGGGTCGGATTGATATCGTGGCTGCGCAGAAGCCCGGCCATATTGTCGCGCGTGTAATTCATAGAGCTAATAATATCAGTGATCTGGACTTTGTCTAATTTTCGGATCGGATATAGCGCAGAATTGCCGGAGCCCGGCAATACGCGGCGACCTCTCAAAAAAACGGTACAATTCTAGTATCTTTTGATTGAATTTTTGTACTGTGGTTACGCTCACCCGCCTCGACAGTGTGCAGCCTGATTTCCAGGCCCGTCTTTCCCGCCTGCTGCAATTCGATGACGCGGCCGATGCCGCCATCGAACAGACTGTTGCGGCCATCCTACACGACGTCAAGACACGGGGGGATGCCGCGGTGCTGGAATATACCGGGCGCTTCGACCGCCTGCCGGCAGCCTCGCTGGCCAGCCTGGAGCTCAGTACCGCGCAACTGCAGGCCGCGCTCGAACAGTTGCCCGCCGACACCCGCCAGGCGCTGGATGCTGCGGCGGAGCGAGTGCGCCGCTATCACGAAAGGCAGGTCCAGGGCTCGTGGACCTACACCGAGGACGACGGGACCGTGCTGGGACAGCAGGTCACCCCGCTCGACCGTGTCGGTCTGTATGTACCGGGTGGCAAGGCCGCGTATCCCTCTTCGGTCCTGATGAACGCGATTCCCGCCAAGGTTGCCGGGGTCGGCGAACTCATCATGGTGGTACCGACCCCGGGTGGCGAGCAGAACCAGTTGGTGCTGGCTGCCGCTGCGATCGCGGGGGTGGATCGCGTGTTCACCATCGGCGGCGCGCAAGCCGTGGCGGCGCTGGCCTACGGCACCGAGACCGTGCCGCAGGTCGACAAGATTGTCGGCCCCGGCAACGCCTATGTGGCCGCGGCCAAGCGGCGCGTGTTCGGCACCGTGGGCATCGACATGATCGCCGGTCCGTCGGAAATCCTGGTGATTGCCGACGGCACCACCCCGCCGGAGTGGGTGGCGATGGACCTGTTCTCGCAGGCGGAGCACGACGAAATGGCGCAGGCTATCCTGCTGTCGCCCGATGCGGCCTACCTCGACGCGGTGGCGGCAGCGATCGACACGCTGATCAAGGAGATGCCGCGCAGCGAGGTGATCCGTACCTCGCTCACCCAACGCGGCGCGCTGATCAAGACGCGTGACCTCGACGATGCCGCGGCGATTTCGAACACCATTGCACCGGAGCACCTGGAACTTTCGGTCGCCGACCCCGATGTACTGCTGCCCAGGTTGCGCCACGCCGGCGCGATTTTCATGGGCAAACACACCTGCGAGGCGCTCGGCGACTACTGTGCCGGGCCCAACCATGTGCTGCCGACCTCGCGCACCGCGCGTTTCTCGTCGCCGCTCGGCGTGTACGACTTCCAGAAACGCAGCAGCCTGATCCATGTGTCCGAGGCTGGCGCGCAGACGCTGGGGCAGATCGCCGCCACGCTGGCCTACGGCGAAGGCCTGCAGGCCCACGCGCGTTCCGCCGAATACCGCCTGAAGCATAAATGAGCCGGTTATTCCAATGAGCCACTATTGGAGTGCCGTGGTGCACGGCCTGACGCCCTACGTGCCGGGCGAGCAGCCCAAGCTGGCCAACCTGGTCAAGCTCAATACCAACGAGAATCCGTACGGGCCGAGCCCGAAGGTGCTCGAGGCGGTGCGCGCCGAAGCCGCCGACACGCTGCGCCTCTATCCCGATCCCAATTCCGATCGGCTGCGTGCGGGCATCGCCGCGTACCATGGGGTGGCGGCCGATCAGGTGTTCGTCGGCAACGGCTCAGATGAGGTTCTGGCGCACGCTTTTGTGGCGCTGCTGAAGCACGACAAGCCGATCCTGTTCCCGGACATCACCTACAGCTTCTACCCGGTCTATTGCGGCCTGTACGAGATCGCCCATCGCGGGATTCCGTTGACGGATTCTTTCGAGATCCGCGTCGACGATTACCTCGTGCCCAACGGCGGGGTGATCTTCCCCAATCCCAATGCGCCCACCGGGCGGCTGCTGGCGCTGGGCGAGGTCGAGCGCCTGCTCGCCGGCACCCCGGACTCGGTGGTGGTGATCGATGAGGCCTACATCGACTTCGGCGGTGAATCGGCGATGGGACTGATCGCGCGCTACCCGCAGCTGCTGGTCGTCCGCACGCTGTCGAAGTCGCACGCACTGGCCGGCCTGCGCGTCGGCTACGCGATCGGCCAGCCGCATTTGATCGAGGCGCTCAACCGGGTGAAGGACAGCTTCAATTCCTATCCGCTCGATCGCTTCGCCCAGGCCGGTGCGCTGGCTTCGATGGAAGACCACACGTATTTCGAGGAGATTTGCGCGAAGGTGGCGCGGACACGCACGCGGCTGGTGGCCGATATGGAAGCGCTCGGCTTCGAGGTACTGCCTTCGGGCGCCAACTTCATTTTGGCGCGCCATCCTGCGCATGAGGGGGCCGAGTTGGCCGCGCGCCTGCGCGAACGGAGCATCATCGTGCGGCACTTCAGGAAGCCCGCGCGCATTGAGCCGTTCTTACGCATCACGATCGGCACCGACGCACAGTGCGATACGCTGGTCGAAGCGCTGAAAGCGCTGTGCTGAAAAACACAGTGGCCTGCTAGAATCTCCTTAAAGCTTGAATTTCCGACGCCATGCGCACCGCACAAGTCAGCCGCAACACCCTCGAAACCCAGATCACGGTCAGCCTGAGCCTTGACGGCACCGGCGTCAGCAAGCTCGCGACCGGCGTGCCGTTCCTCGACCACATGCTCGACCAGATCGCGCGCCATGGGTTGATCGACCTGGACATCCAGGCCAAGGGTGATCTGCACATCGACGCCCACCATACGGTGGAAGACACCGGCATCACCCTGGGCCAGGCCTTCGCCAGGGCGCTCGGTGACAAGCGGGGCATCCGCCGCTACGGCCATGCCTACGTGCCGCTCGACGAGGCGCTGTCGCGTGTGGTGATCGACCTGTCCGGGCGCCCGGGGTTGGAGTACCACGTCGACTACACGCGCGCGCGCATCGGCGAGTTCGACGTCGACCTGTTCCTCGAATTTTTCCGCGGCTTCGTCAATCATGCTGGGGTCACGTTGCACATCGACAACCTGCGCGGCATCAACGCGCACCACCAGGCCGAGACGATCTTCAAGGCCTTCGGCCGCGCACTGCGCATGGCGGTGGAAGCCGACCCGCGCATGGGCGACGTACTGCCGTCGACAAAAGGTGCGCTATGAACGCATCGCAGATCGAGGGAACTGAGCTGTGAGCGTCGACGTCGCCATCATCGACTACGGCATGGGCAACCTGCGTTCGGTGTCCAAGGCCATCGAGCACGTCGCGCCATCGGCGAGTGTGGTCGTGACCGCCGACCCCGTGGTGATTGCCGCGGCCGGCCGCGTCGTGTTTCCGGGGCAGGGCGCGGCGCGCGACTGTATGCGCGAGATCGACGCGCGCGGCTTGCGTCAGGTGATCGTCGACGCCGCCCGCGGCAAGCCTTTCCTCGGCATCTGCATGGGCATGCAGGTGCTGTTCGAACATAGCGAGGAAGGCGACACGCCTTGCCTCGGCATCCTGCCCGGCACGGTGCAGCGCTTCCCGCACGAGGCGATGCACGACGAGCAGGGCAACAAGCTCAAGGTGCCGCACATGGGCTGGAACAACGTCCATCAGGCGATGCCGCATCCGCTGTGGGCCGGCATCGAGGAAGGCGAACGCTTCTACTTCGTCCACAGCTATTTCGTGCAGCCGGCGTCGCCTGGGGCGATCGCCGGGTTCTCGCATTACCCCTTCCCGTTCACCTGCGCGGTGGCAACGGGGAATATCTTCGCCGTGCAGTTTCATCCGGAGAAAAGCCAGGATGCCGGATTGGCGCTGCTGGGAAATTTTGTAACCTGGAATCCGGGTGCGAGCCACACCGCCTGTGATATGTCCGGTGCAGCCTGCGCCTAATCCTTTCACTTGTCGACCCTGCTGAACTGCCATGTTAATTATTCCCGCGATCGACCTTAAAGACGGCCACTGCGTGCGCCTGGAACAGGGCGAAATGGACAAGGCCACCGTGTTTTCCGAAGACCCGGCAGCCACTGCACGACACTGGAAGGAACAGGGCGCGCGCCGCCTCCATCTGGTCGATCTCAATGGTGCGTTTGCCGGTAAGCCGGTCAACGACGCTGCAATCCGCTCGATCGTCGACGCGGTGGGCGACGAGATGCCGGTGCAGCTCGGTGGCGGCATCCGCGACCTCGCCACCATCGAACGCTATCTCGACGACGGCGTGCGCTACGTCATTATCGGTACCGCCGCGGTGAAGAATCCCGGCTTCCTGCACGAGGCCTGCGACGCCTTCCCCGGCCACGTGATGGTCGGCCTCGACGCTCGCGACGGCAAGGTCGCGGTCGAAGGCTGGTCCAAGCTTACCGGCCACGACGTCGTCGACCTCGCCAAGCGCTTTGAAGGCTACGGCGTCGAAGCCGTCATCTACACCGACATCGGCCGTGACGGCATGCTGACCGGCGTCAACACGGAAGCCACCCAGCGTCTCGCGCAGGCCTTGTCGATTCCGGTCATCGCCAGCGGCGGCGTCACCAACCTCGACGACGTGAGGGCACTGTCCACCGTGGCCAAGGACGGCATCATCGGCGCGATCACCGGCCGTGCCATCTATCAGGGTACGCTCGATTTCGCCGAGGCGCAGAAGCTCGCCGATGAACTGGCGGGCGGCGTGTTCGGAGTATAAGGTGCTCGCAAAAAGGATCATCCCCTGCCTGGACGTCACCAACGGCCGCGTGGTCAAAGGCGTCAATTTCGTCGAGCTGAAGGACGCCGGCGATCCGGTCGAAATCGCACGCCGCTACAACGAGGCGGGCGCCGACGAACTGACCTTTCTCGACATCACGGCATCCAGCGACAACCGCGACCTGATCCTCCACATCATCGAAGCCGTCGCGTCCGAAGTGTTCATCCCGCTGACGGTCGGCGGCGGCGTGCGCGCCGTGGGCGACGTGCAGCGCCTGCTCAATGCCGGTGCAGACAAGGTCAGCATCAACACCTCTGCGGTCACCAACCCGCAACTGGTGAAGGATGCCTCCGACCGCTATGGCAGCCAGTGCATCGTGGTGGCGATCGACGCCAAGCGCGTCGGCGACCACTGGGAAGTCTTCACCCACGGCGGCCGCAAGACCACCGGGCTCGACGCGATCGAGTGGGCGAAGAAAATGGAAAGCCTGGGTGCGGGCGAGCTGTTGCTCACCTCGATGGACCGCGACGGTACCAAGAGCGGATTCGATCTCGATCTGACGCGCGCGATTTCCGACGCGGTCGACATTCCCATCATCGCCAGCGGTGGCGTCGGCAACCTGCAGCATCTGGTCGACGGCGTGCGCGAAGGCCATGCCGATGCGGTGCTGGCAGCGAGCATTTTCCACTTTGGCGAGTACGGCATCGACGAGGCCAAGCGCTACATGAAGCAGCACGGCATCGAGGTGCGCCTGTGATGCCCTGCCAAAATCCAAAATCTCTTTGTCGGTTTCGCCTTACCCGCAATGGGGTAGGCCGTGGCTGTAAGATGCCAAGGCATCAACAGCCACGCACTGCCGTGCTATCTGCACTGTCTGCGGCTCGCCTTCGCGATCTTTCGAATTTGGGCAGGGCATGAGTACGAATTGGCTCGACACCGTCAAGTGGGATGCGCAGGGGCTGGTGCCGGCGATCGCGCAGGATGCCGCCAGCGGCGAGATCCTGATGGTGGCGTGGATGAACCGCGAGGCGCTGGAGGAAACCGCGCGCACCGGACGTGGCGTTTACTTTTCGCGCTCGCGCAACAAACTGTGGCGCAAGGGCGAGGAATCCGGCCATGTGCAGAACGTCAGCGAAATCCGTCTCGACTGCGACAGCGATGTGGTGCTGCTGAAAATCGAACAAGTGGGCGGCATTGCCTGTCATACGGGAAGGCGCTCGTGCTTTTTCCAGAAGTTGGCCACGGATAATGAGGGCGGCGGCCACTGGGTGACGACTACCCCGGTTCTGAAGAACCCCGACGAGATCTACCGTAAATGAGCGACATCCTCGACCGCCTCGCCGCAACGCTGGAGGCGCGCAAATTGGCGTCTCCCGACAGTTCCTACGTCGCCAGGCTGTACGCCAGAGGCACTGACGCGATCCTGAAAAAGATCGGTGAGGAAGCGACCGAGACCGTGATGGCGGCGAAGGACGACCAGGCCGAAAAGATCATCTACGAAGTGGCCGATTTGTGGTTTCATACCCTGGTGTTGCTGGCACACAAAGGACTGAAGCCGGCGGACGTGCTGGACGAACTGGCCCGCCGCGAGGGCCTGTCCGGGCTGGCTGAAAAGGCAAATCGACATGACTGATTGCATCTTCTGCAATATCGTCGCCGGGCAGATCCCGAGCAGCAAGGTCTACGAGGACGACGAGGTGGTGGCGTTCCACGATATCCACCCGTTCGCACGCGTACACTTCCTGATCATTCCGAAGCGGCACGTCGCGACACTGGCCGACTGCACGACCGAGCATGAGGCATTGCTGGGCCGGATGCTGTTGCTGGCGCCGCGCCTTGCGAAAGAACAGGGGCTCGATGCCGGCTTCAAGACGCTGATCAACACCGGGCGCGGCGGCGGTCAGGAAGTGTTCCACATTCACATTCACGTATTCGGCGGCGGTGAGCCCGCCAACCGTAGTTAAAGGAGAAACACCATGGGTAGCTTTAGCATCTGGCATTGGCTGATTGTTCTGGTCGTCGTGCTGCTGATTTTCGGCACCAAGAAGCTGCGCAACATCGGCAGCGACCTGGGCGGAGCGGTCAAGGGCTTCAAGGAAGGCATGAAGGAAGACGCGCCGAAGATCGGCGAGAAAACCGAAGAGGGCGGCCGCACCATCGACGCCGAGGTCAAGGAAAAGCAGAACTCCTGAGATTGAGGGGTTAGGATCTAGGATTCAAGGGCTAGGGAGCGTCGCGCTGCGCGCGGCTTCCTCCCGGGCTCCCCTAGTTCCTAGCTCCTAGCTCCTAGCCCCCAAATGTTCGACATCGGTTTCACTGAACTTCTGGTCATCGGCGTGGTGGCGCTGATCGTCATCGGCCCCGAGCGTCTGCCCAAGGTGGCGCGCACGGCCGGGCATCTGTACGGCCGCATGCAGCGTTATGTGTCCTCGGTAAAGTCGGACATCAGCCGCGAAATCCAGCTGGACGAGATGCGGAAGGTTGGGCAGAGCTTCAAGGAATCGGTCGAGTCGGTGGCGTCGGACGTCGAGCAGCAGGCCACCGTGGTGGATGACTATTTGCGCAACGAAGCCAGCAACGTCAGCAAGGCGGTGGAGGCGATGGGGGCGACCGAGGGCGAGCGCCCGGTCACGGAACCGGCCATGACGCAGATCGAGGCCTCCGAGACCCCGCAGCAAAGCCTGCCACTCGAAGAACCGGACCAGAACCCCGCCGTCACACCGGCCGCGGTGGAACCCGCGCGTAGCGAAAACGCTGACAAGCCGGCATGAACGACGCCGAAGCCACATTCATTTCGCACCTCATTGAAATGCGCGATCGCCTGCTGCGCGCGGTGGTGGCGGTCGTGATCATCTTCATCTGCCTGTTTCCGTGGGCGCAGGACCTCTACGCACTGCTCGCCAAGCCCTTGCTTGCAGCGCTGCCCAAAGGCGGCCAGATGATCGCCACCGAGGTGACCACGCCGTTTTTCGTGCCGGTGAAGGTCACCCTGATGGCGGCTTTTCTGCTCGCCTTGCCGTGGGTGTTCTATCAGGCATGGGCCTTCGTCGCACCGGGGCTGTACCAGCACGAAAAGCGTATCGGGGTGCCGCTGGTGATCGCCAGTGTCATCCTGTTCATACTGGGCATGGCGTTCGCCTACTTCCTGGTGTTCCCGATCGTCTTCGGTTTCATCGTCGGCGTGGCGCCGGAAGGCGTAGCGGTGATGACTGACATCGGCAAGTACCTCGACTTCGTGATGACCCTGTTCCTGGCCTTTGGCGTCACCTTCGAGGTGCCGGTCGCGGTGGTGCTGCTGGTCAAGATGGGCATGGTGTCGGTGGCCAAGCTGCGCGAGATCCGGCCTTATGTCATCGTCGGGGCGTTCGTCGTGGGCGCAATTTTCACCCCGCCCGATGTGATTTCGCAGTTCATGCTGGCAATGCCGCTGTGGGTGCTGTACGAAGCGGGCATCCTGGTGGCGGCGATGATCACGCGACCCAAGCCGGAAAGCGAGACGGATTACACACCCATGTCCGAGTCCGAGATGGATGCCGAACTCGACCGCATCGAGTCAGGCCACGCCGAATCTCCGCACGACCCCAAGTGAAGCACCCTGACGGTGCGCGATGCGCCGTCATCCACTGATGGGGTGCCGAGCGGCCGGCCTGCCGGAAGATCCTTGATTTGAAATCAAGTGTTTGAGCGGATGGAACGCCGCTTGCTGTTTCATCCAGCATTCAACTCAAGGCCGGATGATGTTGGCAACTGCCGAACGCGAGACCAACTGGTAGCCGTGCGCGCCTAGTTTTCCTGTTTCTGCCGCAGATAATTGCGGCGCTCGATGCGCAGTTGATCCAGTTGCCGATCGATCTGCATGACATCGGGATGGCGGTCGGTGTATTCCAGCAGCAGTTCGGTGCGCCGGAGGCGGAGTTCCGTTCGTTTCTTGTCGAGGCCGACGAGGTAGGGATCCGGTTCACTGGGTGGGGGCGCGGGCGGGGCCTCCGCTACGGGCGGTTGGGCCGCAGGCGGAACCTCCGGGGTGGCCTCAACAGGCGGTTCCCTGATTTCTACCTGCGTCGGGGCAGGTGGCGGGCGCAGAGACGCATCCAGAAAGTGCTCGATGACGATGATTCCCACGCCGACCAGCAGGAGCACGCCGACCGGGGCGCCAAACGCCAGGGTGGGTAGCAGTCGCGGGATACGAGTGGAGGGCGGTGTCGCTGGCTGAGCAGATGTGGCAAGCCCATGGAGGGCGTTGACCAGGGTGCGGGCATCCGGGCGTGCGTGCGGATTCTTGCTCAGCATGTGCGCCAGCAGGTTAGCGAGTCCGGCGGGCAACTGGGGGCGCAGGCTCGATGCGGATACCGGCGCATCGTTGATCACCCGATACACGATGATCGGCAGGCTGTCGCCATCAAAGGCGTAGCGGCCGGTAAGGATTTCGTACAGCATCGATCCCAGCGAAAAAATATCCGAGCGCCCGTCGACTTCACGCCCCATGGCCTGCTCCGGCGACATGTAGCGGGGCGATCCGAGCATCTGACCGGCGAGGGTGTGTTCGCTGTTGGCGAGATGTGCGATGCCGAAATCGGTCAGTTTGATGCGTCCATGCTGATCGGTGACGATGACGTTGGCGGGCTTGATGTCACGATGGATGACGCCGTGCTCGTGTGCAAATGCCAAGGCCTCCGCCATCTGGATGGCCGTGTCGAGCGCCAGGTCGAGCGGCATCGGCCCCTTGTCCATGAGATCGCGCAAGGTCGTGCCGGAAAGATACTCCATGGCGATGTAGGCGAGCCCGTCGACTTCGCCCACGTCGTAGATGGTCACGATGTTGGGATGGGACAGCCGTCCGGCGCTCTGCGCCTCGCGCAGGAAGCGCGATTCCACGTCGGCACCTTCCTGTTTCAGTTGCGCGATGGAGAATGTCTTGATGGCAACCGTCCGGTCGATCAGCGGGTCACGCGCCTGGTAAACCGTGCCCATTGACCCCCGGCCGATCTCATCGAGGATTTCGTAGCGGCCGATTCTCATGACGGCTTGAACGTCAGGTCTGGCATTCCACGATCTGGCCACGTACCGCACGGCTGTCAGCACCCATCAGATACAGATAACAGGGCATCAGAGCGTCGGCGCTGGGAATGGCCTCAGGCGAAAGCCCGGGATGGGTGCGCGAGCGCAGGGTGGTCGCCACCTGCCCGGGAATCAGGGTGTTGATGCGCAGGTTCTCCTCCGCGCTGAGTTCGTCGGCCCAGATGCGGGTGAGGGTTTCCAGGCCGGATTTCGCCACGGCATAGCCGCCCCAATACGCGCTGGGCCGGTGCCCGTGGGTCTCGCCGGTGAAAACCACCGAAGCATCCGGCGCCCGTCTGAGCAGCGGCAGGCACGCACGGGTGAGCGCAAAAGGCGCGATGAGATTGACCCGCATCAGGGTCTGCCATTGCTCCAGGTTTTCCAGTTCCAGCGGGGTGAGGGCGTAGAACTGGTGCGCGCTGTGCAGCACGCCGTCGAGCCGCTTCAGGTGGTGCGCGATGGTGCCGGCGAGTGTTTCCAGGCCGCGCCCGTCGGCGGCGGCCAGATCGAACGGAAACATGGCGGGCTCGGGGTAGCCGGCCGCGACGATTTCATCGTACACCGCCTCCAGTTTGGCTTCGTTGCGCGCCAACAGTGCAACGGTGGCGCCATGCCGCGCAAACGCAAGGCTGGCTGCGCGCCCGAGGCCGGAACTGGCGCCGGTGACGAGAATGACGCGGTTTGCGAGCAGGTCGTGCGGAGGAAGGTAGTTTTTCATAGCTTTTCAAGGAGTGCGCCGGCTGATTGTACCCCGCTCTGCGTGGCGCTTTCGAGCGTGGCGGGATAGGGGCCGGCCGTGTAGTCGCCAGCCAGAAAAATACGTGGGTGTGCGGTGCATACGGCCGGGCGTGCCAGGCCGGGTACGCAGGCGTAGGTCGCGTTCTTTTCGATGATGCGTCTGCGCCAGCGCGCGGGTCCGGGCTCGGCAAACCGCTGTAGTTGAATCTCGGCTTCATCCAGCCAGTCTGCAGACAGGTTCGCTGCGGCGCTTGCGACAAACGCCAGCAAGCCCGCCTGGCCGTGGCTCTGGCCGCGATCGAACACGAACTGCGCTGGACCGCCAGCGAGCGCGAACAAGGGGGCGGCCAACCGGAAGGCCGGGTCGTATTGCACGTAGCCGGTCGCAATCGGTTGATAGCGGTAGGCGCCCACCTCGCCTGCCAGCGACTGGAGCGCGGCGACCGGTGCCGCCAGGGCAGCCAGATGCTGCGGCGCGACGGCGACGACGATGTGGCTGTAGACGGCCGAACCGTCGTGCGTGGTGAGCGTGATCCCATCCGCTGCGGCATCGAGTGCGGTCACCCGGCAGGCCATGCGGACTTCGCCGCCCAGTTCGACCAGGCGCGCGGCGGCAGGCGCGGGAAGCAGTGCCGTGAGATCGCGGCGCGGCAGCAACAGGTCGCTGTGGTGCCTGCGTCCGCCGAAGGCGGCGCAAACCACGTCGCGGAAGACCCGGGCGCTGGCCGTCTGCGGCGGTGTGTTGAGAGCGGACACGCACAGCGGGTGCCACAACAGGCGGCACAGCTTTTCGGGCTGGCTGCGGGTGAGCTGGCTGACGCTCAGGTGATCCAGGCTGTCTGTCTTGTTCAGCAGGGCATGCGCCCAGCGTGCGGCGGCCAGCTTTTCCCCCCAGTTCAGCCCGCGGGCAGTGAGCAGTCCTGCAAGCAGGTGCAGCGGTGCGGGCAGGGGCGGGCAGGCGAAACTGAAATCCGGCGGCTGCTTGAGCGTGAGCGGCAGCCGCCACAGGCCGTGCTGCGTCGTGGCGGGATGCAGGCGCTCGATCAGCTGCAGCGTCTGTTCATACGCACCAAGCAGAATATGCTGGCCGTTGTCGAGTGACCTGCCCTCGAGTTCGACCGAGCGCGCCCTGCCGCCCAGTGTGCGGCTCGCCTCATACAGGGTGACGGCCACGCCCGCTTCGGCCACTGTCAGCGCGGCGGTGCAGCCGGCCCAGCCGCCGCCGATTACGGCAACCGCAGGTTTCATGGAAACAGCCAGGTCCTGCCAGCCAGCCACAGCTTGCGCAGGGGGGTGAGCGACACCCGTGCGCGCAGCACGGGAAAACCGGCGTGCCGGATCTCGTCCAGCAGGGTGCGGTAGATTGCCGCCATCACCAGTCCGGGGCGCTGCATGCGGCGCGCAGCAACAGGCAGGGCGGTGAGGGCGCGGTCGTAGCAGGCGTTGGCGCGTTGGAACTGGAACTGCATCAGCGCCTGGAATTCGGGCGTATCGATGCCGTTCAGGATGTCGGCCTCGGCGACGCCAAAACGCGCCAGCTCGTCCTGCGGCAGGTAGATCCTGCCGCGCCGCGCGTCTTCGCCGACGTCACGGATGATGTTGGTGAGCTGGAAGGCGAGCCCGAGTTCGTGCGCGTAGCGGCGGATTTCGCGGTCGTGTTCGCTGCGCGTCCCGCCGAACATTGCCGCCGCCGCTTCCCCCACCACGCCGGCCACGCGGTAACAGTACAGGTTGAGCGACTTGAAATTGGGGTAGCGCAGATGGTCAAGATCCATCGCCATGCCGTCTACGATTTCCAGCAACAGGGCAGGAGCCGTGTTGCGGCCCAGCGGGGTGTCATACAGCGCGCTGGTTGCCGGATGTTCCGGCGCGCCTGCCGCGAAACGCGCGATTTCCTCGCGCCACCAGTCGAGCTTGGCCACGGCCACCTGCCGCTCGTGGCATTCGTCCACCACGTCATCGAGTTCGCGGCACAGCGCATAGAAGGCCGTGATCGCGCGCCGCGTGTCCTGCGGCAGGAAGACGAAGCTGTAATAGAAGCTGGAACCGCTGGCGGCGGCGCGTTCCTGGCAGTACTGGTGATCATCCATATCAGTGGAGTGCGCGTCCGAGCATGATGATCCAGTCCTTCTTGGTCAGCACCGGACGGTCGTGGAATACGCAGCCGGGGTCGGCGTGCAGCTTGCGCAGGATGGCTTCGCCGCCGAGGATGGTGATGCGCAGCTCCAGGCCGATACGGCCCGTGAGCGCCCGGCCGAGTGGCGCACCGGCCTGCAGCAATTTGCGTGTGCGTTCGATCTGCTTGTGCATCATCATGTGCCACAGGCCGCGCGTGTCACCGTGTGCGATCTGTGCTTCGCTGACGCGGTGTGCCGCCAGTTCGTCCTGCGGCAGGTAGATGCGGTCCTTCCCGTAATCGACCGCGATATCCTGCAGGAAATTGATCAGTTGCAGGCTGCTGCAGATGGCGTCGGAATAGGCCAGGTGGCGCGGGTCGTGGTCGCCGTACAGATGCAGCATCAGGTGCCCCACCGGGTTGGCCGAGCGGCGGCAGTAGTCCATGACTTCGCCGAAGTTGGCGTAGCGCTTTTTTTCCACATCCTGCGCGAAGGCAGACAGCAGGTCGCGAAACGGCGCAAGCGGGATGGCCTGTGCACGAATTTCCGCAGCCAGCGGACCGAACACCGGATCGGTCGGCGTCTCTCCGCGTTCGATGCGGTCCAGTTCTGTCTGGTAGGTCGTCAGTCGGGCCAGCCGTTCGGCTGGCGACGCGTTGCCCTCGTCGGCAATGTCGTCCGCGCTGCGGGCAAACCGGTAGACGGCCTCGACCGGCCGACGCAGTCGTTTGGGCAGCAGCCAGGACGCGACAGGGAAGTTTTCGTAGTGATCGACCGGCACCAGCAACAAAAAAACGGAATGGGAATAATGACTTAGGCGGGATGCCGGGCAGGCTTTGGTGACAGCATCGCGTTGATTATATTACACTTATCGGTCGATAGTTTTGCGGCCAAGCCGCGAGAGTGGCGGAATTGGTAGACGCACTGGATTTAGGTTCCAGCGCCGCAAGGCGTGGGGGTTCGAGTCCCCCCTTTCGCACCACAGGCTTTTGCCCTTCACCCATCCTCAATTCATCCAGGAAGTATTTTGATGCAAGCAAATCTTGAAGTTCTCGAAGGACTGGTCCGCCGCCTGGACATCAGCGTGCCCATGGACCAGTTGGAAACCGAAGTGCAGGGCCGCCTCAAGCGCCTGGCGCGCAACGTCAAGATGGATGGTTTCCGTCCCGGCAAGGCGCCGCTCTCCGCTGTCGCGCGCCAGCATGGTGCCGGGGTGCGCCAGGAAGTGCTGGGTGAAACGCTGCAGAGCCGGTTTGGCGAGGCCGTGCAGACACATCAGTTGAAGATCGCGGGCTATCCACGCTTCGAGCCGAAGGAGGGGCAGGCCAGCGCAGCGGAAATGACCTTCAGCGCGAGCTTCGAGGTCTATCCTGAAGTCAAGATTGACGACCTGTCCGTTGGCAAGATCAGTCGCCCCATCGTCGAGTTAGGTGATGCCGACGTGGCGAAGACGCTGGAAGTGCTGCAGAAGCAGCGCCGCAGCTTTGCGTCCGCGGAGCGGGCCGCAGCCGAAGGCGATCTGGTCAAGTTCGACTATCAGGGCACGGTCGACGGCGCCGCATTCGAAGGCGGCAAGGGTGAGGATTTCGCTGCGGTGATCGGAGAAGGCCGCCTGCTCAAGGACTTCGAGCAGAGCCTGGTCGGTCTCAAGGCGGGTGACAGCAAAGGGTTCGATCTGACCTTCCCGGCCGACTACGCTGCCAGGGAACTCGCCGGCAAGGCCGCCCACTTCGAGGTGCAGGTCAAGGATGTCGAGGCCCCCGTACTTCCGCCGGTGGATGCCGAATTTGCCAGGGCGCTTGGTGTCGAAGACGGAGACGTGGAGAAGCTCAAGGCGGAAGTGAAGTCCAACCTTGAGCGCGAAGTCAAACGCCGCGTGCAGGCGAAACTGAAGGATCAGGCGATGGAGCTGCTGCTGCAGAAGAGTACGCTGGACCTGCCGCGAAGCCTGGTCGCGATGGAAACCGAGCGCCTGACGAAAATGACCGAAGCGGACATGCAGGCGCGCGGGGTTCAGACCATGAAGCTTTCTGCCGATATGTTTACCGGGCAGGCCGAGCGTCGCGTCCGACTGGGCCTGATTCTGGCCGAGATCGTGCAGGCGAATAAGCTCACCGCGCAACCCGAGCAGATTCGTGCCCTAATCGCCGAGCAGGCACAGAGCTACTAGGAGCCGGAGCAGGTGGTGCAGTGGTACTACCAGAGTCCCGAGCGGATGCAGGAGATCGAGTCCCTGGCGCTGGAAGAGAATGTGGTAGCATGGGTTGCAGGTCAGGCCCAAGTGGAAGACGTGACAACCTCCTTTGATGAACTGATGGGACGTGCCTGATGCGCATTGATTTTGAACGGAATTCCTTCGAGCCGCAGGGCCTGGGGCTGGTCC
>JANJWF010000008.1 GCA_024709685.1 Thiobacillus sp. | reverse complement strand
CGGTGCAGTTCGCTCTCGGACTCGACGTTGAAGCACAGGATGCCGGCCTCCAGCGCGGCGCGCATCTCGGCCGCGGATTTGCCGACGCCGGAGAACACCACCTTGCCGGGGTCGCCGCCGGCGGCCAGCACGCGGGCGAGTTCCCCACCGGAGACGATATCGAAGCCGGCACCCAGGCGCGCGAACACGTTGAGAACCGCGAGGCTGGAATTGGCTTTCACCGCATAGCAGACAAGGTGCGGGACGGCGGCGAAGGCGTCCGCGTAGGCACGGTAGGCGGCTTCGAGGGCGGCGCGCGAGTAGACGTAGAGGGGGGTGCCGAAGCGTTCGGCGAGCGAATCCAGCGCCACGTCCTCGAAATGGAGGCGGCCGTCGATGCGATGCAGGGTGTTCACGGGGAGGTCCGTTGCGGGGCGGGGGGATTTTCGGGAAGATACAGGCTGCCCTTCGAGCCGCAGGCGGAAAGGGCAAGACCGCACAGCAGCAGGGACACTATATATATGGCACGCACATTCATGCGCGAAATGTTAGCACGGACATCATGAGCGACATCGACTTCAACCGGGCAGCCGGCGCGACGCTGGCCCATATCGAACAGGCGCTGGAGGTGGCCGGTCTGGACTTCGAGACGCCGGCCGACGGCATCATCGAAATCGAGTTCGACGATGGCAGCAAGATCGTCGTCAACCGCCACGGCGTGGCGCGCGAACTCTGGGTCGCCGCGCGCTCGGGCGGCTTCCATTTCCGCCCGCAGGACGGCGACTGGGTGGACACCCGCGACGGCACGCCGCTGTTCACCCGGCTTGGCGAGCTGATCGCCGCGCAGGGCGGCGGTACGGTCGGCTTCTAACCTCTCCCGTGAAAAGCCAGGCGCTCACTCTGTTCGACCTGGTGGAGCGGCTGTCGCTGCTGACCCGCGCCGATCTGCGGCAGGCAGGTGCGGCCCAGGGGCTGCAACCCGTGCATCTGCAGGTACTGTTCTACCTGAATCAGGCCAACCGCTTTAGCAACACCCCCCAGGCGTTGACCGAATACCTCGGGCTGACGAAGGGCACGGTGTCGCAAACGGTGCTGGTGCTGGCGCGCCGCAAGCTGCTTTCGCGTTATGCCGATCCCCGCGATGGCCGGGTGGTGAGGCTGATCTTGACCGAAGGCGGCACCACGCTCCTGAAGACCCTGAGCGCGGGAGGCGCCTGGCGTGACATCGTGCAGACTGCCAGTCCGGCGAGGGTGACGTCGGCCGTGGTGGTGTTGCGGCAGGTGCTTGCCCAGGTACAGGCTCAGAGCGACAAGCGAAGTTTCGGCACGTGTGCCACCTGTCGGCACAACCAGCGGCTGGGGCCGCGCACCTATTTCTGCGCGCTGATGCAGGAAAAGCTCTCCAGTCCCGAGGTGCGACGGATTTGCCGCGAGCATGCGCCGCCGCTGGCACTCGAGCCAGTGTTGAGCCCCTAAATCCGTTTGCGGGCGCGGGCGATCGCCGCGCGCACCTGTGTCGGCGCGGTCCCGCCCAGATGGTCGCGGGCGGCGAGCGAGCCTTCCAGCGTCAGCACGGCATACACGTCGTCCTCGATCATCGGGCTGAATGCCTGCAATTCGGCGAGCGGCAACTCGGCCAGATCGCGGCCGGACGATTCCGCCGACCGCACTGCGCGCGCGACCACCTCGTGGGCGTCGCGGAAGGGCACGCCCTTCTTCACCAGGTAGTCGGCCAGATCGGTGGCGGTGGCGAAGCCCTGCATCACGGCCGCACGCATCGCCTCCGGTTTCACCGTCACGCCGCGCAGCATGTCGGCGTAGATGGCGAGCGTGTCGGTGAGAGTGTCGACGGTGTCGAAAAGCGGTTCCTTGTCTTCCTGGTTGTCCTTGTTGTAGGCGAGCGGCTGGCCCTTCATCAGGGTCAGCAACGCGACCAGGTGGCCGTTGACCCGCCCGGTCTTGCCGCGCACCAGTTCCGGCACGTCAGGGTTCTTTTTCTGCGGCATGATGCTGGAGCCCGTGCAGAAGCGGTCGGCGAGATCGATGAAGCCGAAACGCGGGCTCATCCACAGGATCAGTTCTTCCGACAGGCGCGACAGATGGGTCATCACCAACGCCGCCGCGGCGGCAAACTCGATGGCGAAGTCGCGATCGGACACGGCGTCCAGAGAATTTTCGCAGACAGCCTCGAAGCCGAGCGCGCGCGCGACGAATTCCCGGTCGATGGGATAGCTGGTGCCGGCCAGCGCGGCGGCGCCCAGCGGCAGGCGGTTGACCCGGCGGCGGCAGTCGACCATGCGTTCCGCATCGCGCGCCAGCATCTCGAAGTAGGCCATCAGGTGGTGGCCGAAGGTGACCGGTTGCGCGACCTGCAGGTGAGTGAAGCCCGGCATCACGGTGCCGGCGTGCTGCTCGGCAAGGTCGACCAGCGAGGTCTGGCAGGCATGGATGCCGGCCACGATGCGGTCGATCGCGTCGCGCAGGTAGAGGCGGATATCGGTCGCCACCTGGTCGTTGCGGCTGCGGCCGGTATGCAGGCGCTTACCGGCGTCGCCGATCTTCGCGGTCAGCGCGGCCTCGATATTGAGATGGACATCCTCCCTGTCCAGCGACCAGTTGAACTGCCCGGCGCGAATCTCGGCCAGCAGTTCGGCCATGCCGCGCCGGATCGCCTCCAGATCGTCCTTGGACAGGACGCCCACGTGGTGCAACATGGCGGCATGCGCCAGCGAACCCTGAATGTCGAACTCCGCCAGCCGATAATCGAAAGGGATGGACGCGGTGTAGCGTTTGACGATTTCGGAGACCGGCTCGGAAAAACGGCCCGACCAGGCGGTGGACGTGTCGCCTGGCGGCGTCGGTGACGTGCTCATGGGGCGGGAACGGGGAATGAAAAGGAAGAATCATAGCAACCGGCAGGTCGAATTGCCGAACTTCTGCCACCTGGGGGTGAACCTGCGCATCGCGCTGACGGCGGAAGCGGCCCTGGTTGCCGGGATCGTGGCGCGCGCACCGGATGCTGCGGCGTTCTGGGCTGAGTTCATCGCGCTGTCGGCGTTGGCGCAACCGGCCCTGCTGCTGACCCTGCTGGTCCTGTGCGTGGCGGGGCGCTGGCTGCGCGCCCTGCCGTATCGGCAGGGCTCGGTGCTGACGCTGGCGCTCGGCGTCGCGGTGCCGCTGCTCGCGGCGGGGTTGCTGAGACCGATGCTGGCCGCCTCTCAGCCAGTGCCGCCGTTGGCTGTGGCGCTTTTTGCGCTACTGCTGGGTGCCGGCTTGCTCGCCTACTTCAACCTGCGTGCCCGCGCGCTGTCGCCCGCCATCACCGAGGCGCGGCTGCAGGCCCTGCAGGCGCGCATCCGCCCGCACTTCCTGTTCAACAGCCTGAATGCGGTGCTGTCGCTGGTGCGCAGCGACCCGCGCCGCGCCGAGCGTGCACTGGAAAACATGGCCGACCTCTTTCGCGCACTGATGCGGAATGCCAATCAGCTGGCCCCGCTGGAGGACGAGGTCGCCCTCACCCGTGCCTATCTGGAACTGGAGCAGCTGCGAATGGGCGATCGCCTGCGGGTGGCCTGGCACATCGACAACATGCCGGGAGAGGCGCTGGTTCCGACGCTGGTGATCCAGCCGCTGGTGGAAAACGCGGTGTATCACGGCATCGAGCCGTTTCCGGACGGCGGCGAAATCAGCCTCAACATCTACCGCAGCACCGACAAGGTGAACATCGTGGTGCGCAACCCCATTGCAGTGGACGCCAGTCCTCACAAGGGCAATCGCATCGCGCTGGACAACATCCGCGAACGCCTGCTGCTGCATTTCGACCTGGACGCCCAGCTCAAGTTGGAGCCGCTGGGTGCCGTTTATCAGGTGCACATCGTCATTCCCTATACCCATGAACGCACCCAACCCGCCGCTGCGCGTCCTCATCGTCGATGACGAAGCGCCCGCGCGTCACAGATTGCGCGACGTGCTGGTGGATTGTGCCGACCAGTTGCCGGTCGAGATTGTCGGCGAAGCCGGCAATGGGTTGGATGCGCTGGACCAGGTGCAGCAGCACCCGGTCGACGCGGTGCTGCTGGATATCCGCATGCCCGGCATGGATGGCCTCGAATGCGCCGCCCATCTCAATCAGCTGTCGGCCCCGCCCGCCATCATCTTCAGCACCGCCTACGACGCCTACGCCTGCCAGGCCTTCGATCTCAATGCGGTCGACTACCTGCTGAAACCGGTGCGGGCCGACCGCCTGGTGCGTGCCATGTCGCGGGCGCACCGGTTGAATGCGACGACGCTCGACCACCTGCGCGCGGCCCATCCGAAGGCGCGCGTGCATCTGTCGGTCAACGAAAAAGGGCGCATCGTACTAATCCCGGTGGCCGACATTCTCTATCTCAGGGCGGAACTCAAGTACGTTACCGTGCGCACGGCAGCGCGGGAATTCCTGATCGAGGAATCGCTCACGCGGCTGGAAGGCGAGTTCGGCGAGACTTTCCTGCGTATCCACCGCAACTGCCTGGTTGCCAACTCGCGCATCCGCGAAATCGGCAAACTGCCTGGCGAGGACGACGGGCATTTTCTGCGGCTGGACGGTCTGGATGAACGCCTGATGGTGAGCCGGCGCCAGTATTCCATCCTGCGCGAAAGAATTAAATCAAATTAAACAATGGGTTGTGCGGCAACTACAACTAAAGTTGTATAGGCAGATTGCGTGTCTTTTCGTAGCATGGACTGGCTTGCATTTCACCGCAGGCAAGAAGTTCTCCGCAACGAGGGGCGAGAGCCTCCTCCATCCAGCCGGGCTCGCAAGAACCCGGCTTTTTTTTGTCTGTGCCCGGTATCATGGCGGGCATGGAACACGACACTCCGGACCTTTCAGAAAGCGAACTGGCCAGCGAAACCGTCTTCAAGGGCCGGCTGATGCACGTCAAATGCGACCGCGTTCGCCTGCCCAATGGCAAGGAATCGACGCGCGAATACATCGTCCATCCCGGCGCCGTCGTCGTCATTCCGGTATTCGAGAACGGCGACCTGCTGCTGGAGCGCCAGCACCGCTATCCATTGCACCGCGACTTCATCGAACTGCCCGCCGGCAAGATCGATCCCGGCGAGGACGACCTCACCTGCGCGAAGCGCGAACTGGAAGAGGAAACCGGCTACACCGCCAGCGCATGGCGCGAAGTCACCACCATCTATCCCTGCATCGGCTATTCCGACGAGCGGCTGGCGTTCTACCTGGCGCGCGGACTCACGCCAGGCAACCACGGGCGCGACCACGACGAATTTCTCGAAATCCTCAGGGTGCCCTTCGCTGACGCGATGGACTGGCTACGCAGCGGAAAAATTTGCGAAACCAAGACCGTGATCGGGCTGTTCTGGCTGGAGAAAATGCTGCAGCAGGGCTGGTAAGCCCTGCCATTCAGGTTCAGCCAGGCGAGTAACCCAGATTCGGCGCCAACCAGCGCTCCGCTTCCGCCAGGGCCCAGCCCTTGCGGCGCGCGTAGTCCTCGACCTGGTCGCGCTCGATCTTGGCCACGGCGAAATACTGGCTGTCGGGATGCGACAGGTAGAAGCCCGACACCGCTGCCCCCGGCCACATGGCGAAGTTCTCGGTCAGCTTGACGCCGATTGCGGGGGTGGCGCCGAGCACTTCGAACAAGCCGGCTTTCTCGCTGTGCTCGGGGCAGGCGGGATAGCCGGGGGCGGGGCGGATACCCTGGTATTTTTCCGCGATCAGCTCGTCATTGGTGAGCGCTTCCTCGCTGGCGTAGCCCCAGAATTCGCGGCGTACGCGCAGGTGGAGGTGCTCGGCAAAGGCCTCGGCCAGACGGTCGCACAGCGAGTTGAAGAGGATCGCCGAGTAGTCGTCGTGCGCAGCCTTGAATGCGAGGGCGCGCTCGTCTTCGCCGATGCCGGCGGTGACGACGAAGGCGCCGACATAGTCGTTCAACCCGCTGGTCCTGGGCGCGACGAAATCGGCGAGGCACAGATTGGGGCGGCCTTCCGGCTTTTTCGTCTGCTGGCGCAGGTTGTGCCAGGTCGTCAACGCTTCCGAACGCGATTCGTCGGCATACACTTCGATGTCATCGTCGTCGACGCTGTTGGCCGGAAACAGGCCGAACACCGCGCGTGCTTCAATCCAGTTCTCCGCGATCATCTTCTTGAGCATCGCCTGGGCGTCGGCGTAGAGCTTGGTCGCTTCGATGCCGACGACCGTGTCGTCGAGGATTTTCGGAAACTTGCCGTGCAGCTCCCACGAGGAAAAGAACGGCGTCCAGTCGATCGTCGCGGCGAGCTTGGCGAGGTCATAGGCCTTCAGCACGTGGATGCCAGGCTGTTTCGGCACCGGCGGCGTGTAGCGTGCCCAGTCGACCTTGAACTTGTTGGCGCGCGCCTCGGCAAGGCTCAGGGACACGGTGCCGGACTTGTGCTTGAGGTGGCGTTCGCGCGTCCGGGCGTAGTCGGCACGGATCTCGGCGGCGAAGGCGTCGCGCAGATCCTTCGACAGGAGCTGGGTGCAGACGCCGACCGCGCGTGAGGCGTCCTTCAAGTGCACCACGGGCGATTCGTAGTTCGGCGCGATCTTCACCGCCGTATGTGCGGGTGAGGTGGTCGCACCACCGATCAGGAGCGGCAGGGTATAGCCCTGGCGCTGCATTTCGCGCGCTACGTGCGCCATTTCCTCCAGCGACGGCGTGATCAGTCCGGACAGGCCGATGATGTCGGCGTTGTGCTCGCGGGCGGCGTCGAGAATCTTCTGCGCCGGCACCATCACGCCGAGATCGACGATGTCGTAGCCGTTGCAGCCGAGCACCACGCCGACGATGTTCTTGCCGATGTCGTGGACGTCGCCCTTCACCGTGGCCATGACGATCTTGCCCGCGCTCTGTGCGTCGCCGGCCTGCTTGTCGGCCTCGATGTAGGGGATGAGATGGGCGACCGCCTGCTTCATCACACGGGCGGATTTGACCACCTGCGGCAGGAACATCTTGCCGGCACCGAACAGGTCGCCGACCACGTTCATGCCGGCCATCAGCGGGCCTTCGATCACGTGCAGCGGACGCGCCGCGGCAAGGCGCGCTTCCTCGGTGTCCTCGACGATGTACTGGGTGATCCCCTGCACCAGCGCGTGCGAGAGCCGCTCGTTCACCGGCAGGCTGCGCCATGCGAGGTCCTCGACCTTTTCCTTGGCGCCGCCCTTGACCCCCTCGGCGAAGGCCACCAGGCGCTCGGTCGCGTCGGCGCGGCGGTTCAGCAGCACGTCCTCGACGCGCTGCTTCAGTTCGGGGTCGAGGGCTTCGTAGACGCCGAGCTGGCCGGCGTTGACGATGCCCATGTCCATGCCGGCCTGGATCGCGTGGTAGAGGAAGGCGGTGTGAATCGCCTCGCGCACCGCGTCGTTGCCACGGAACGAGAAACTTACGTTCGACACCCCGCCGGAGACGTGCGCGTGCGGCAGATTCTGGCGGATCCAGCGGGTGGCTTCGATGAAATCCACCGCGTAGTTGGCGTGCTCCTCGATGCCGGTGGCGACCGCGAAGATGTTGGGGTCGAAGATGATGTCCTCGGGCGGGAAACCGACCGTCTCGGTCAAGAGCTTGTAGGCGCGGGCGCAGATCTCGGTCTTGCGCGCGTAGGTGTCGGCCTGGCCGGCTTCGTCGAAGGCCATGACAACCACCGCCGCGCCGTAGCGCAGGCAGAGCTTCGCCCGCTCGATGAATTCGGCTTCGCCTGCCTTCAGCGAGATCGAATTGACGACCCCCTTGCCCTGGATGCACTTGAGGCCCGCTTCGATGACGTTCCACTTCGACGAGTCGATCATGATCGGCACCCGTGCGATGTCGGGTTCGGATGCGATCAGCAGCAGGAAGCGCACCATCGCCGCCTCGGCATCGAGCATGCCCTCGTCCATGTTGATGTCGATGATCTGTGCGCCGTTTTCCACCTGCTGGCGCGCCACCGACAGCGCGTCGTCGTAGCGGCCTTCGAGGATCATGCGGGCGAACGCCCTGGAACCCGTGACGTTGGTACGTTCGCCGACGTTGACGAAGAGGCTGTCGGGACCGATGTTGAACGGTTCCAGACCGGACAGGCGCATCGCCGGTTCGAGCACCGGCGGCACGCGCGGCGCGACGCCCTCGATCGCTTGGGCGATGGCCGCGATGTGGGCGGGCGAGGTGCCGCAACAGCCGCCGACGATGTTCAGCAAGCCCGCGCGCGCCCATTCGCCGATGTGCGTCGCCATCTCGTCGCCGCCCATATCGTACTCGGCGAAGGCGTTCGGCAGGCCGGCGTTGGGGTGGGCCGAGACGAACGTGTCGGCTTTGTTCGAAAGCTCTTCGACGTACTGGCGCAAGAGATCCGGTCCCAGCGCGCAGTTGAGCCCGATCGACAGCGGGCGGGCGTGGCGCACCGAATTCCAGAACGCTTCGCCGGTCTGGCCCGACAGCGTGCGGCCGGACGCGTCGGTGATGGTGCCGGAGATCATCACCGGCAAGCGCAGGCTATTTGCCTCGAAATATTCCTCGATCGCGAACAGTGCCGCCTTGGCGTTCAGCGTGTCGAAAATCGTCTCGACCATCAGGATGTCGGCGCCGCCCTTCACCAGCCCCTCGATCGCCTCGAGATAGGCCACGCGCAGCTGGTCGAAGGTGACGTTGCGGAAGCCGGGGTCGTTGACGTCGGGTGAGATCGTCGCGGTGCGCGAGGTCGGGCCGAGCACGCCGGCGACGAAGCGTGGCTTGGCGGGATTGGCTGCAGTCGCCTCGTCGGCCGCCTCGCGCGCGAGCCGCGCGGCGGCGAAGTTGAGCTCCGGCACCAGGTTTTCCATGTGGTAGTCCGCCATCGAGATCGAGGTGGCGTTGAAGCTGTTGGTCTCCAGGATGTCGGCGCCGGCGGCGAGGTACTTGGCGTGGATCTCCTTGATGATGTGCGGCTGCGTCAGGCACAGGAGGTCGTTGTTGCCCTTGAGGTCGTGCGCGAAATCGGCGAAGCGTGCGCCGCGGTAGTCCGTCTCGGTCAGCTTGTACGACTGGATCATCGTGCCCATCGCGCCGTCGAGGACGAGGATGCGTTGGGCGAGCAGGGAATGCAGCAGGTCGGAGCGGGACATGGCAGTAAATCGGTTGGGCGGTGTCGCCATTATACGGATGGTGGTGCGGGGTGCGCCCGCGATGCTATGGTGTGCAGTATCGAGTCCGACCGGTCATCGCCATGAAACACCTCGACCCCGCTGAAGCCCATGCCTTTCTGCAGGACCACCCCGAGGCCGTCTTCATCGACTGCCGTTCGGAAATCGAGTACCTGTTCGTCGGGCACCCTGCCGGAGCGATCCACATTGCCTGGCAGGACGGTCCGGACTGGGACGTCAACCCCGATTTCCTCGGCCACGTGCGCAAGGCGGCGTCGGCGAACCGCCCGGTGGTGCTGATCTGCCGTTCAGGGCGACGCTCCGTCGATGCCGGGCGCTATCTCGAGAAATACGGTTTCCCCGAGGTGTACAACGTCAAGCACGGATTCGAGGGAGACATGGACGAGACGCGCCATCGCAGCACGAAGAACGGCTGGCGCTTCGACGGGCTGCCCTGGGAACAGACCTGAATCAGCCGGTTGACTCGCGCAGACGAAACGCAGGTTCAGCCCAGCGTCACGCCCAGCCAGGCACCGATGTACCAGGTCGCCAGCCCTGCTGCGCCGCCGATGCCGAGCATGCGCAGGCCGGAGAGCAGGGCCTGGCGGCCGGTGAACAGGCTCATGCTGGCACCGACTGCGAACAGTCCCAGTGCGGTGATCACGATCGAGGCAGTGAGGGCTGCGCCGTAGCCGAACAGGAAGGGCGACAAGGGCAGCGCCGCGCCGGCGGTGAAAGCGGAGAACGATGAGGCTGCCGCCACCCATGGCGATCCGAGCTCGCCGGGGTTGAGACCGAGCTCCTCGCGTGCGAGCGTATCGAGCGCGCGCTCGGGGTCCTGCATCAGGGTATCGGCCAGCCGCCGCGCCTCGGCAGCGTCCATACCCTTGGCGGCGTAGATCAGCGCGAGCTCGGCGGCTTCCTCGTCCGGATAGGTGTCGAGTTCGTCGCGTTCCAGCCCGATCTGGTATTCGAACATCTCGCGCTGCGCGCGCACCGACACGTATTCGCCCGCCGCCATCGAGAACGCGCCTGCCAGGAGGCCGGCGACGCCGGTCAGCACGATGACCGAAGGCTCCTGCGCGGCGCCGGCCACGCCGTAGATCAGCGCGGCATTCGACACCAGCCCGTCGTTGACGCCGAATACGCCGGCGCGCAGCGCGTTGCCGGCGGCGCTGCTCTGGTGACGCTTGCCGATATCGTCGACACGCGTCGGGGTGACGTGCGGCGGGAGATGGGTGTAGAGCGCCATGCCGCGCACCTTCATCGCCGCCAGCACGCCGCGCATCGCGCGCGGCCCGAAGGCGCGGGTGAGACGGGCGACGATGCGGGTGCGCAGGTCGGGATGGAACGGCGCGGGCGCCTGGCCGTCATCCCGTGCGATGGCCTGCAGCCAGATGTCCGCCTGCGCCTCGGCCGCCTGCGCCAGTTCGTCGAACAGTGCCGCGCGCGACGTGCCGTGCTCGCTCTCGGCGACGATCCGGTAGAGCCAGGCCGAGCGTTTTTCTTCCCGCCAGGAATCGTACGGATCACTCACGCCTGTCTCCGGTATTGGATCGCCTCCGCAAGGTGCACGGCCGTGATGGCGTCGCTGCCGGCGAGGTCGGCCACGCTGCGCGCCAGCTTGAGCACGCGGTGATAGGCGCGCGCCGACAGGTTCAAGCGTGCGATCGCCTGTTTCAGCAGGCCTTCGCCGGCCGCGTCGAGCCGGCATGACTGTTCGATTTCCTGCGTGCCGAGCGCGGCATTGGGCTTGCCCTGGCGCTGTTGCTGGCGTTCGCGGGCCGCTTCGACGCGGCTGCGGATGACGGCGCTGGATTCGCCCGCGCCGGCCTGCATAAGTTCGTCCTGGCCGAGCGCCGGCACGCTGATCTGGATGTCGATGCGGTCGAGCAGCGGCCCGGAAATGCGCGCGCGGTAGCGGGCGATCTGGTCCGGCGTATCGCGGCATGCCCGGGTGGGATGGCCGAGGTAGCCGCAGGGGCAGGGATTCATCGCCGCCACCAGCTGGAAACGCGCCGGGAAATCCGCCTGCCGCGCCGCGCGCGAAATCGTGATATGACCGGTTTCCAGCGGTTCGCGCAGCACTTCCAGCACTTGCCGCGAAAATTCCGGCAGTTCGTCGAGAAACAGCACGCCGTGATGCGCCAGCGAGATCTCACCGGGGCGCGGGTTGCCGCCGCCCCCCACCAGCGCCACCGCCGATGCGGTGTGATGCGGCGCACGGAACGGCCGGCGTTGCCAGTGCTCCTGGCGGAAGCCGCCGTTGAGCGATTGCACGGCGGCGGCCTCGAGCGCATCGGCTTCACTCATCGGCGGCAGGATGCCGGGAAAGCGCGCCGCGAGCATCGACTTGCCGGTGCCGGGCGGGCCGGACATCAACACTGAATGGCCCCCCGCAGCGGCGACTTCGAGCGCGCGCTTGGTCGCAGCCTGGCCCTTGACGTCGGCAAAATCGGGATAGTCGGGCGGGATGCCGGTACCGTCCGACACGGGCTCGGCGAGCCGGCCCTGTCCGGCGAGCCACGCGCAGACCTCGAGCAGGCTGCCGGCGCCCAGCACCTCAGTGCCGGCAGCGAGTGCCGCCTCGCCGGCCGAAGCCGCGGGCAGCACCAGCTGTCGCCCGGCGGCGCGGGTCGCCAGCGCCATCGCCAGCGTGCCGCGTACCGGTCGCAGCTCGCCGGTGAGCGCGAGTTCGCCGGCGAATTCGGCGTGTTTCAGCTTGTCGGCAGGAATCTGTCCGGAGGCCGCGAGGATGGCCAGTGCGATCGGCAGGTCGAAGCGTCCGGATTCCTTCGGCAGGTCGGCCGGCGCCAGATTGACCGTGATACGGCGCGCCGGGAATTCGTAACGCGCGTTCTGGATCGCCGCACGCACGCGGTCGCGCGCTTCCTTCACCTCGGTCTCGGGCAGACCGACCAGGGTGAACGCCGGCAGGCCGTTGGCCAGATGCGCCTCGACCACCACCTCGGGCGCGTTCATGCCGTTCAAGGCACGGCTTTTGACGACGGCGACGGCCATCTGGCTTAGGCTTCTTCGCGCTGCTGCTTTTCCAGTTCGGCGAGGCGCCCCTCGAGTTGCGCGAGCTTCTCGCGCGTGCGCGCCAGCACCTCGGTCTGCACGTCGAATTCCTCGCGGGTCACCATGTCGAGCTTGCCGAGCATCGAGGTCACGCCGGCCTTGAGGTTCTGCTCGATGTCCTTGGCGGGGGACTGCTTCAGCACTTCACCCAGTTTGTTGACCAGATCGTTGAGGAAAGTGGGATTGGGGAATTTCGGATTCGTAGTCATGGCGGTCTCCAGTAAGCGGCCAGTGTAGCAAGCACATCCCATCCGGCGCAGCCCCGCTCTGCATGGAAGTGTGCAGCACAAAGAGGGTGCATGCCGTTCGCATGTCGCACCATGAGTGTGCGGTCTGTACCGCATTGGCTCGGGCGGCATGCCTAAGCAATTGTTATTACAAGGAAAAAAATCTGGCACGGCTCCTGCTGAACTCGAGGTGCAATCTTGCACACCGTTCGATTTCGGAGACAACTCAATGTCAAAACTTGCGCATGCTTTCGTTCTGGCCGGTCTGGTCGCGATCCCCGCCCTCGCCACGGCGGCCGAAGAAAGCCCCCACAGCGTCACCGGCAACCTCGGCTTCTTCTCGGACTACGCCTTCCGCGGGGTCTCCCAGACCGACGAGGACCCGGCTATCCAGGGCGGCTTCGACTATGCGCATGCCAGCGGCTTCTACCTCGGAACCTGGGGCTCCAACGTCGAATTTGCCGATGCCAACATGGAATGGGACGTCTATGGCGGCTACAAGGGAAAAATCGGCGGCGACCTCGGTTTTGACGTCGGCCTGCTGCAGTACTTCTATCCTGGTTTTTCCGGTGCCGACACGCTCGAGGCCTATGGCGCCCTGAGCTACAAGGGGTTCGGGCTGAAGGCCTCCTACAGCACCACGGACTACTTCGGCGCGCCGGATTCCGACGGCACGGTCTACTGGGACGCCAGCTTCAACTACGAGTTGCCCGCCGCCGTCATGCTCGGCCT
>JANJWF010000184.1 GCA_024709685.1 Thiobacillus sp. | reverse complement strand
GCGGCACTCGAGCGCGCTGTACACCTACTCCTTCCAGGCCGGCCGGAAGATCGATCCGCACTGGACGCTGGACATGCGTCTGGGCTGGAAGGCGAGCCGCGACCTGGAGATTTCCATCGTCGGCCAGAACCTGCTCGACCGTCGACATCTGGAAGCGATCAACGAACCCCTGCCCTCGATCGTCAACGAGATCGAGCGCGGCGTTTACCTGCGGGCAGACTGGCGCCTCTGAGCGTGCGCATGTCGCTACCGCATTTCTGCCTTGCCGTCCTGCGTGCGCTCGCCTTGGGCGCATTCACCGCTGCCGCACTGGCTGCGGGGGGCGCGCGCGCAGCCGACTCCCTCGAGCAGGCACGCGTGAAGGCGGCCTTCGTGCTGAACTTCATGAAGTTCACCGCCTGGCCAGCCGGGCCGGTAACGGCCTCGAAGACGATCGTCCTGTGTGCGACCGACAGCCACCCGCTCGCCGGCCAGCTCCATGAACTGGAGGGTCGCGAGGTGCGCGACCTCCAGGTGCGCGTCGTCCATCGCACGGCCGACGACAGTCCGCCCTGCGACGTCATCTTCGTCACCCGCATCGACGACGCCACCCTGAACGCCCTGCGCAGCGAAGTGGCCGCCCGCCCGATCCTGACCATCAGCGACCAGACAGGCTTCCTCGAGCAGGGCGGCATGATCGAGATAAAGCTCGTCGACGGCCGCACCCGCTTCGACATCAACCTGCTCGCAGCGCGCGCCGCCGGGCTGACCTTGAGCAGCCAGTTGCTGCAACTCGCGGAACGGGTCGTCAAGTGAGATTCCGCGACCGCTCGATCGCAAGCAAGCTGACCCGAATCGTGGCCGGAACGACCGCCATGGCGATCCTGCTGGCCATGCTGATCTTTTCCGCGGCCAGCATCTTCAAGGTGTACGGCGACGCGCAGGACAAGTTCCTGACCCTCACCCGCCTCGTCAGCCAGAGCAGCCAGGGCGTGGTCGCCTTCCGCGACCGCCAATCGGCCGAGAACATCCTGGGCGCGCTGCAGGCCGAGCCGCAGGTCAAGCGCGCACGCCTGCTCGAGCCAGGCGGGTTGGTGCTCGCCGAGTACGCCGCGCCGGGCGCCGCCCGCGCCGACGAGCGGCTGATCGCCTGGCTGCTGCCGACCCAACTGCAGTTCGGCGAAGCGGTCAAGCTCGGCGACGACACCATCGGCCAGCTCGAGCTGGAGGTCGACATCACCGCGACCTGGCACCAGTTCGGCGTCGGTCTGCTGGTGGTGACCGTCATCGCCGCCGCGGCCGCCGCGGTGGCGACCCTGCTCGGCCTGCGTCTCAAGCAGCACATCACCGCGCCGCTGGCCGAGCTCGCGCGCGCCGCCGGCGACGTGATCCGCCGCCGCCGCTACGACGTGCGCGTGGGAAAATCGGGTCACGACGAGGTGGGCGCCCTGGTTGACGAGTTCAACCGCATGCTCGGCGAGATCCAGGCGCGCGAAGAGGCGCTGCGCCAGCATCAGGACAACCTCGAGCACGAAGTCGAAGCGCGCACCGTCGAGTTGCGCCTCGCCAAGGAGAACGCCGAAGCCGCCAACATGGCCAAGTCGCGCTTCCTGGCGACCATGAGCCACGAGATCCGCACACCGATGAACGGCATTCTCGGCATGACCGAGTTGCTGCTGGCCTCGCCGCTGTCGGCGGAGCAGCACCACCGGGCACAGGCCGCACTGCAGTCGGGCGAGACGCTGCTGGCGATCCTCAACGACCTGCTCGACTTCTCCAAGATCGAGGCCGGCCGCATGGCGCTGGAATCCATTGCGCTCTGCCCCGCGCGGCTGGTGGAGGAGGTGGTGGAGATGCTGACGCCGGTCGCAGCCGCCAAGGGCCTGGCGTTGCACAAGGACATCTCGCCCTCGGTACCCGCCGCCATGCTGGGCGACCCGGTGCGGCTGCGCCAGGTGGTGAACAACCTGCTCGGCAACGCCCTCAAGTTCACCCCTGCCGGTCGCGTCGTCATTGCCCTGAATGGCCGCCCCGTCCTCGGGACCGACCGCATGCTGCTCGAGCTCGAGGTCAGCGACACCGGGATAGGTATCGACCCCGCCGCACAGGCGACGCTCTTCGATGCCTTCTCGCAAGCCGACGGCTCGACCACCCGACGCTTCGGCGGTACCGGGCTCGGTCTCGCCATCGTGCGCCAGCTCGTCGAACTGATGGGCGGGCAGATCCGTGTGGACAGCACGCCGGGGAAGGGGTCGCGCTTCAGCGTCACCCTGCCCGCGCGCATTGCGGGGGTCGACGAGCTGGTCGATAGCCGCCCGAACGTTTCCCGCGGCCCGGGCCCCGACGCTGCCGCCGACGTCGACGGCAGCGTGATGGCACGCGCGCAAGGCCATCGCCTGCTTCTGGTCGAGGACAACCCCATCAACCAGGCGCTGGCGCTCGCGCAGCTCGACGGACTGGGCTTCGAGATCGAGCTCGCGAACAACGGCGCCGAAGCCTTGGCCGCCTGCGAGCGCGCCGATTTCGAGCTCATCCTGATGGATTGCCAGATGCCCGTGATGGACGGTTTCGAAGCCAGCCGACGCATCCTTGCCGCGCGCAACGGAAGAAAGGCGATTCCGATCGTGGCGATGACGGCAAACGCGATGCCCGGTGACCGTGAGCGCTGCCTCGAGGCGGGCATGGTCGACTTTCTCGCCAAGCCCTACCGCCTGTCGGCGCTGCTGGCAATCGTCGCCCGCTGGGTGGATTTGCCCGGCGCCGCCATTGGTGAAGCGGTGCCTGGCCCGGCGCCCGCTGCAGACCTCCCCGCGCCCGCCCTGCCGGCCATCCTCGAGCTTGCCGTGCTCGATGCCCTCGCGGCCGGGCATTCCAGCGGCACCGACCTGCTGCGCAAGCTGGCCGAGCTGTTCCGCGGCGAAGGCCGCAAGCAGCTCGACAGCCTGCACCAAGCCTGGCGCAGCGGTGACCGGGTGACCGCGACCCGCGCCGCGCACACCCTCAAGTCGAGCAGTGCCGCGCTCGGCGCGCTGCGCCTGTCCGAACTCTGCCGCCAGATCGAGCATGCCTTGCGCGCCGACGCGACCGATGCGATCGATGCCCGGATCGACGACGCCAGCCGCGCCTTCGCTGCCGCACTCGCCGCCATGGACGAGGCCCTTGCGGGCAAGGAGCACCGCGATGACTAGCCCGGCGCGCATCCTGATCATCGACGACGACCCGATCATCCGCATGCTCGCCAGCAGCGCGCTGAGCGACGTCGGACACACGGTGACGGAAGCGGAAAGCGCCGAGGCCGCGATCGATGTACTGGCCGAGTCGCGCCCCGACCTGCTCGTGCTCGACCTGGTGATGCCGGGCATGGGCGGCCTGGCCTTCTGCGCCTGGTTGCGTGGTCGTCCGGAAAGCAGCCGCCTCCCGGTGCTGGTGATGACGGCGCTCGACGGCGACGACACGATCCGCCAGGCCTTCGACGCCGGCGCCTCGGACT
>JANJWF010000151.1 GCA_024709685.1 Thiobacillus sp. | reverse complement strand
GCTTTGATTTCAATATCCTGATCCGCAGCTTCCTGCTGCACGGGTGCGCGCTGAGTTTCCGGGCCGGCGCCGGCATCGTGGCCGATTCGGTCGCCATGCGCGAGCTCGAGGAAACCCGTGCCAAGGCGCGCGGCCTGCTGCGCGCACTGGGTATCGCATGATCCTCGTCAACGGCCAGCCCACAGGTATTGTGGATGCGGGCGACCGTGGCCTGGCCTACGGCGACGGCGTCTTCCGCACACTGCGTACCCGGGCCGGACAGCCGCTGTGGTGGCGCGATCATTACCGCAAGCTGGCTGCGGACTGCGCGGCGCTCGGGCTGGCCTGCCCCGACGAAGCCAGACTCCACGCCGAGGTATGCGGAGCGGCCGTGGCCGGGGAGGGCGTGGTCAGGATCACCGTCACGCGTGGAGCCGGCACGCGCGGCTATGCGGTGCCTCCGGGGCTGGTCACCACCCGCATCGTGTCGCCTGCACCGTTGCCTGCCTATGCGGAAGACACAGCGCCGGACGACGTCACGGTCCGCTGGTGCACGCTCCGGCTGGCACGGCAGCCGCGGCTGGCGGGAATCAAGCATTTGAACCGGCTGGAGAACGTGCTGGCGCGGGCGGAATGGGACGACCCGGCGATTTTCGAAGGACTGCTGTGCGACGATGGCGGGGCGGTGATCGGCGGCGTGATGAGCAATCTGCTGGTTGCCCGGGGCGGCGACTTGTACACCCCGGATCTGAGCCAGTGCGGGGTGGCGGGGGTGGCGAGGGCGCGCTTGCTGCGGGCGGCTGCCCGGCTCGGCATCCGCACCCATATCGATCGCCTGCCGCCAGCCGCTATACTCGCTGCCGATGAAGTCATGATATGCAACAGCGTCATCGGCGTGCGCCGGGTGGCCCGGCTGGACACGAAGGCCTGGCCGCCTGCCGGCTGGACCGATACCTTGAAAACTGCCCTGGATGAAGATGCGGATTAAGCGACTTGCAATACTTGCCATACTGCTCGGGCTGGCGGGAGCAGGCGGGCTCGCCTGGTACGGCAATCAGCCGCTGCGCATCGAACCCTTGCCGAAAACCATCAATGTGGCACCCGGTACCCATTTGCGCAGCCTGAGCGCGATGCTGGAGCGCGAAGGTGTGATCGGCAACGCGCAGGCGTTCTGGCTGCTCGGGCGTGTGCTGGGCAAGGCTGGAACGCTCAAGATCGGCGTCTATACACTCGACAGGCCGCTCACGCCGCTGGAACTCTATGCCAAGATCCAGCGCGGTGACGTCTCGCAGGCGATGGTGCAGTTCATCGAAGGCTGGAACTGGCGCGACGTGCGCGCTATGCTGGCTGCGCAGCCCATGCTGAAGCACGACAGCGCGGGCATGAGCAATGCCGAACTGATGCAGGCAATCGGCGCCGAAGAAAGCCACCCCGAAGGCCTGCTGTTCCCCGATACCTATTTCTACGCGCCGCACACCTCCGACATTCAGGTGCTGCGCCGTGCCTACCGCCTGCAACACGAAAAGCTCATGGCTGCCTGGGAAGTCCGCTCAGCGGGCTTGCCTTACCGCACCCCTTACGAGGCGCTTATCATGGCCTCGATCGTGGAGAAGGAAACCGGCGCCGCGTTCGAACGCCCGCAGATCGCGGGGGTATTTCTGAACCGGCTCAGGCTCGGGATGCGCCTCCAGACCGATCCGACCGTAATCTACGGGGTGGGTGAGCGCTTCGACGGCAATCTGCGCAAGGTCGACCTGCAGCGCGACACGCCCTACAACACCTATACCCGGGCCGGGTTGCCGCCGACGCCGATCGCGATGCCGAGCGAGGCAGCGATCCGGGCGGCGCTCAACCCGGCCAGGACCGATGCACTGTATTTCGTCTCGCGCGGTGATGGCACCCACGTATTTTCCAGCAATCTCGCTGCGCACAATCGCGCAGTGAACCGTTACCAGCGATGACCATGCCCGGCAGATTCATCACCCTCGAAGGCGTCGACGGCGCCGGCAAAAGCACCCATCTGGGATTTGTTGCCGACTGGCTGCGCCAGCGGGGCAAGGAGGTGATCGTCACCCGCGAGCCCGGTGGTACCCCGCTCGGTGAAACCCTGCGCGAATTGCTGCTGCACCGCGAGATGGCTGCGGATACCGAGTTGCTGCTGATGTTCGCTGCGCGGCAGGAGCATCTTGCGGCGCTGATCCAGCCGGCACTGGCGCGCGGCGCGTGGGTGGTGTCAGATCGCTTTACCGACGCCAGCTACGCCTACCAGTGCGGCGGGCGCGGCATCGCAGCGGGGCGCATCGCAGCGCTGGAAAGCTGGGTGCAGCACGGCTTCGCGCCGGACCTCACCCTGCTGTTCGACGTGCCGCCGGAGGTGGCGGAAGCGCGCCGCTCGGCCGCACGCACGGCGGACCGCTTCGAGCGCGAGGCCGACAGCTTCTTCAACCGGGTGCGCAATGCCTACCTCGACCGTGCACGGGCCGAGCCAGGACGCATTCATGTCCTGGATGCGCGCCAGCCCATCGAGGCGGTGCAGGCAGAAATCGGCCAGTTGCTGCAGGGGCTGGCGTGAGCGCGCCGTATCCCTGGCTGGACGCCGCGTGGCAGCGCCTGCTGGCGACCCGGGTGCGCCCGGCGCAGGCATTGCTGCTGGCGGGGCCGCGCGGAGTGGGGAAGGGTGCGCTGGCGCTGGCCTGGGCGCAGGCGCTGCTGTGCGAAGCGCCGCATCCGGATGGCGCGGCCTGCGGCAGTTGCGCGGCCTGCCACTGGTTCGAGGCCGGCACACATCCGGATTTCCGCCTCGTCACTCTGCAGGAGAAGACCGGTAAGGAGGGTGAGACCCGCATGGCGACCGCGATCGAGGTCGACCAGGCACGCGAAGCAGTCGATTTCGTCCAGCTTTCCACCTACCGGGCAGGCTTCCGGGTGGTGCTGGTCAACCCCGCGGACAGCCTCAATCTGGCCGCAGCCAATGCGCTGTTAAAGGTGCTGGAGGAACCGCCGTTAAATACGGTGTTCGTGCTGGTTTCGGATCAGCCGCGGCGCCTGCTGCCGACGATCCGCAGCCGCTGTACCCGGGTCGACATCGGCCTGCCGTCGCTCGACCTGGCGGCTCAATGGCTGGCAGAACAGGGCGTGGACGATGCGCTGAACCTGCTGGCACTCTCCGGCGGCACCCCGCTCGACGCACAGCGCTGGGCCGACAGCGGCGAGCTGGACGAACGCCGCAGCGTGCTGGAAGGCCTGGCGCGTCCCGACCAGCTCGATCCGGTGACGCTGGGCGAACGCTGGAAAGCGGTCAGCCCGCAGGCGTGGCACAGCGTGGCATACAAGTGGCTGGGCGATCTGCTGGCTGTCAGGTTGCAGAGCAACGTGCAATTCAACCGCGATTTTGCCGAGACGCTGGCACGTCTGGGGAAACAGGCCGATCTGTCGAAGCTTCTGGCGCTTGCCAAAATGCAGGTGAACGAAGGCAGGATTCTGGCCCACCCGCTCAACCGCGCCTTGCAACTCGAGGCGTGGCTGATTCAGTACCGGCACTTGTTTGATTGAAGGGATATGTTGATGAACGCAGTAGCCAAAGATGGCGCAGGGCAAGTCCGTCCCGGGGTGCTCTCCTTGTCGATCAAGGAAAGGTCCGCGCTTTTTGCGGCCTACATGCCTTTCATCAAGGGTGGTGGACTGTTCATTCCCACCAGCAAGAATTACAAAATAGGCGAGGAAGTTTTCATGCTGTTGACGCTGATGAACGACCCCGCCAAGCTGCCAGTGTCGGGCAAGGTGGTGTGGGTGACTCCCGCCGGCGCCCACGGTAGCCGCACCCAGGGGATCGGCGTACAGTTCGCCTCCAACGAGAGCGGCAAGGCCGCGCAGAACAAGATTGAAGGTTTGCTCGGTGGTTCGCTAAAATCGGTACGGCCCACTCACACCATGTAGGACGGATGCAAGATTCGAGTTGCAAGAGCGGCGCCGCGCCCATTCAATCAATAATGGCTCCTTCAAGAATCTTGCGCCTTGCGACTTGAGCCTTGTATCTGAAATGTTTGTCGACTCCCACTGCCACATCAATTTCCCGGATCTTGCCGGCAAGCTGCCCGAGGTGTTCGACCTCATGGCGGCCAACCAGGTAAGCCACGCACTCTGCATCAGCGTCGAACTGGAAAGATTCCCCGAGATCCGCGCCCTCGCCGAGGCGCACCCGAACGTGTACGCCTCGGTCGGCGTGCACCCCGATCACGAGGACTGCACCGAGCCCACGGTGGAAGAACTGGTTACGCTGGCCAACCATCCCAGGGTAGTGGCGATCGGCGAGACCGGGCTGGACTATTTCCGCCTCACCGGTGACCTCGAGTGGCAGCGTGAACGCTTCCGCACTCACATCCGCGCCGCGCGAGCCTGTCAGAAACCTTTGGTGATCCATACGCGCGCCGCGCCCGACGATACCCTGCGCATCATGCGGGAAGAGCAGGCAGGCACGGCGGGCGGGGTGATGCACTGCTTCACCGAGAGCTTGGCGGTGGCGGAAGCCGCCATTGAACTGGGGTTCTACATCTCGTTTTCCGGGATCCTTACCTTCAAGAACGCAACGGCCTTGCGTGAGGTGGCTGCGGCCATCCCGCTGGAGCGCATGCTGATCGAGACCGATGCGCCGTATCTGGCACCCGTTCCGCATCGCGGGCAGACCAATCAGCCAGGCTTCGTGAAGCACGTGGCGGAGGAAATCGCACGGGTGCGCGGCATCGGCACAGAAGCGGTGGGCGACGCCACGACGGAGAACTTTTTCCGCCTGTTTGCCGCGGCCGCGCCGAGCTGAACGGTCGCCGGCCGCATCCTGCAGGACACGCAGCGGTACGGACGCGGCTACTGCGCGAAGAACGACTTGACCTTGTCCATGAACGACTGTGCGCGGGGGTTGTTGTTGCGGCCCGGGCTCAGCGCTTCAAACTCACGCAGCAGTTCGCGCTGACGCTCGGAGAGATTGACCGGCGTTTCCACCAGCATGTGGCACAAGAGGTCGCCCGGCGCGTGGCTACGCACCCCTTTGATGCCCTTGCCGCGTAGGCGGAACACCTTGCCCGACTGCGTTTCGGCCGGAATCTTGATCTTGGCGTGGCCCTCCAGCGTGGGGATTTCGAGTTCGCCACCGAGCGCAGCGGCGGCAAAGCTGATCGGCATCTCGCAATGTAGGTCGTCGCCGTCGCGCTTGAATACCGGGTGATCCTTGAGGTGGATCACCACATAGAGGTCGCCCGGCGGACCGCCGTTGACGCCGGCTTCGCCTTCGCCGGCGAGACGGATGCGGTCGCCGTTGTCGACTCCGGCCGGGATCTTGACCGACAGCGTCTTGTGCTTCTTCACGCGGCCTTCGCCGTGGCAGGTGGTACAGGGATCGTTCACCACCTTGCCGCTTCCGCTGCAGCGCGGACAGGTCTGCTGCACCGAGAAAAAGCCCTGCTGGATGCGCACCTGGCCATGCCCGCCGCAGGTAGGGCAGGTGGTCGGCGAGGTGCCGGGCTTGGCCCCGCTGCCGTGGCACACGCCGCATTCTTCCAGCGAGGGAATCCGGATCTTGGTCTCGGTGCCGCGCGACGCTTCCTCCAGCGCGATTTCCAGGTTGTAGCGCAGATCGGCGCCTCGGTAGACGCGATCGCGGCGGTTGCCGCCGCCGCCGAAAATGTCGCCGAAGATGTCCGAGAAGGCGTCTGAAAAGCCGCCGCCGCCGAATCCGCCGCCCATGCCGGCCTGCTGGTCGACGCCGGCGTGACCGAACTGGTCGTACGCAGCGCGCTTGTCGGAATCGGACAGGATTTCGTAGGCCTGCTTGGTTTCCTTGAATTGCTCCTCCGCCCCCTTGTCGTCCGGGTTGCGGTCGGGATGGTGTTTCATGGCCAGCTTGCGGTAGGCCTTCTTGATTTCTTCGTCGGAGGCGTTCTTGGCGACGCCGAGGATTTCGTAGTAGTCGCGTTTGCTCATTTTCTAGGGGCTAGGATTTAGAATCTAGGGGCTAGGGGATGAGGGGCCAGTGGAAAAAGGAAAGGCCGCGCGCAGCGCGACCCTCCTTGGATCCTGGCCCCTGACTCCGCTGATCCCTTACTTGTTGTCCTTCACCTCTTCGAACTCGGCGTCGACCACGTTGTCGTCAGCCCCGGCACCGCTCTCACCGGGGGCTGCGCCTGGCTGCGCCTTCGCTTGCTCGGCCTGGTACATGTGCTCGGCAAGCTTGTGGCTGGCAGTGGCGAGCGCGTTGGTCTTGGCCTCGATGGCGTCCTTGTCGCCCTCGCGCACCGCGTCCTCGGCTTCCTTCAGCGCCGTTTCGATCGTGGCTTTCTCGTCAGCCGACACCTTGTCGCCGTATTCGGCAAGCGATTTTTTCACCGAGTGGATCATCGCGTCGGCCGCGTTGCGCGCGGTCGCGAGTTCGAATGCCTTGTGGTCCTCGGCGGCGTTGGCTTCGGCGTCCTTCACCATGCGCTGGATCTCTTCCTCGGACAGACCGGAACTCGCCTGGATGCGGATCTTGTTCTCCTTGCCGGTCGCCTTGTCCTTGGCCGACACATGCAGGATGCCGTTGGCGTCGATATCGAAGGTGACCTCGATCTGCGGCATGCCGCGTGGCGCCGGCGGGATGTCGGACAGGTTGAACTGGCCGAGGCTCTTGTTGCCCGAGGCGATTTCGCGCTCGCCCTGCAGTACGTGCACGGTCACCGCGCTCTGATTGTCGTCGGCGGTCGAGAACACCTGGCTCGCCTTGGTCGGAATCGTCGTGTTCTTCGGGATCAGCTTGGTCATCACGCCGCCCAGGGTTTCGATGCCCAGCGAGAGCGGAGTGACGTCGAGCAGGAGGACGTCCTTCACCTCGCCCTGCAGTACGCCGCCCTGGATCGCGGCGCCCACGGCGACGGCTTCGTCCGGGTTGACGTCACGACGTGCGTCCTTGCCGAAGAAGTCTTTTACTGCGTCCATCACCTTGGGCATGCGGGTCTGGCCGCCGACCAGGATGACGTCGTCGATCTGCGAGGTGGTGAGGCCGGCGTCCTTGAGCGCGATCTTGCACGGCTCGACGGTGCGCTTGATCAGGTCCTCGACCAGCGCTTCGAACTTGGCGCGGGTGATCTTGACCGCGAGGTGCTTGGGACCGGAGGCGTCCGCCGTGATGTAGGGCAGGTTGACTTCGGTCTGCTGGCCGGAGGACAGTTCGATCTTGGCCTTTTCCGCGGCTTCCTTCAGGCGCTGCAGTGCGAGCACGTCCTTCTTCAGGTCGACGCCCTGTTCCTTCTTGAATTCCTCCGCGATGTAGTCGATCAGGCGCTGGTCGAAGTCCTCGCCGCCGAGGAAGGTGTCGCCGTTGGTCGACAGCACTTCGAACTGGTGCTCGCCG
>JANJWF010000062.1 GCA_024709685.1 Thiobacillus sp. | reverse complement strand
ACTGGATGGCGAACTACCTCACGCGCGTCGGCAACGGCGGCATCGAGCGGGTGCTGCTGTAGGCGAGGCGATGAGCGCGCCCGCGCCCGACGACCACACGCCCAGCTTCATCGAGCAGACGCTGGCGCGCATGGCCGAAGCACCGCCCGCCGACAGCACGCTGCTGGCACGCTTGTGGTTCCATCTGCGGCCGCATGCAAACCAGCCGCTCGAGGTCGCGCACGACAACCTGCAAACGCTGATCGCGCTGCTTGAGCAGAAGCCGGTCTACGCCGCCGCGCTGCGCGACCATCTGGTCGCGCTCGTCACCGGCAAGAAGGCCACCCGGCTCCTGACCGAAGCGGGCCTCCTGCCCTATCGCGCATTCGGTGCCGAGCTCAGACGCCGCATCGCATACAAGCTGCTGCCCCCCGAGCTCGATCCGAGCAGGCTGCGCGACTGGCTCGACGTACTCGTCATCCCGCGCGATCACGAATGGCTCCGCGCCACGAACGCCGCGGACTGGGTACGCGTGTGCGACCTGCTCGAGCTGCGGCAACTGTTCCGGCGCGGCGAGCCCGGCGTGCTCACCAATGCGATCAGCTCGCTGTCGCACCGCATCGCCGCCGGCGGCCTCGACGCCGAGCTGCTGCGCATCGACCCCGCACTGGAGGAATACGACTCGCCATTTCTCGCCCTGCATCACGAAGTCGACACCTGGCTGCTCGGCGAGGCCGAGGACACGCGGCAGATCGACGTCCTGCTCGAGCAGTGCGCGGATGCACTCGACCGCGTGCGGCGCCGCAGTGCCGAGCTCGGCACCAGCATCGAGCTCACCTTGCAGTCGACCCGCCTGGCCCAGCAGATGACACGCATGCGCAGCCTGATCGCGCTCGCGGATCCAGCCACCGAAGATCTGCACCCGCGGCTGGTGCGCCTCTTCCTCGAGCTGATCGAGGCAAGCAACGAGCGCTACAGCGTCAGCGGCCTCGTCCGCGACACCACGGGCCGGCTCGCCCGCCAGATCAGCCAGTTCGCCAGCCAGACCGGCGAGCACTACCTGGCCGAGGGCTGGGCCGCGCTCAAGAAAATGTTCTGGGCGGCCGCCGGCGGCGGCGTCATCGTCGCCGGCATGGCCCTCTTGAAGGCGCAACTGGCCGGCATGCATCTCGCGCCGCTGCAGGAAGCGCTACTGGTCAGCCTCAATTACGCGCTGGGTTTCGTGCTGATCTACCTCCTGAATCTGACGATTGCGACCAAGCAGCCCGCGATGACTGCGAGCCTGTTCGCCCGCACCCTCACCGAAGTGCGCAGCCAGTCGGCCCAGCAGAGACTGCTCGACGAGTTCGCCGGCAAGGTGTGGCGCTCACAGGCTGCAGCCATCGCCGGCAACATGCTGTTCGCCTTCGCCACCGCCGCGCTGGTCGCGCTGGCGCTCGCAGCCGCCGGCCACACCGCGATCGGCACCGACAAGGCGGCGCAGATGCTGGCGGAGATCGCGCCCTTCAGCAGCGCGGCCCTGTTCTACGCGGCGGTCGCCGGGGTCGGGTTGTTCCTTGCCGGCATCGTAAGCGGCTATTACGACAACCAGTGCGTCTACCACGCCATCCCGGCGCGCCTGCATCGACTGACCCTGCCCCAGCGCCTGCTCGGCGGGCGGCTCTGGCGGGCAATCGTCGAGACCTTGCGCCACCGCTGGGGCGGCATCGCCGGCAACCTGTTCTTCGGCTTCTATCTCGGACTGGTCGGCGCCTTCGGCTACCTGGCCGGGCTGCCGCTCGACATCCGCCACATCGCGTTCTCCGCCGCCAACTTCGGCTACGCCTGGCAGGCATTCGACTGGCAACTGCCCGCCAGCGTCGTGGCGGCATCGATCACCGGCATCGTGCTGATCGGCTTCGTCAACCTCACCGTCAGCTTTTCGCTCGCCTTCTACCTCGCCTTGCGCGCGACCCGCAGTTCGCGCCGCGATTCCGGCCATCTGCTGTGGCGCGGCCTCGCCGCCATTCTCATGGCCCCCTTCCGCTGGAAGCGCCCTCAACAATCTCCACGGAGTGCCGCATGACCGCGACCGATTGCCCCCTGTGCCGAAGCGATGCCGGCACCGTACTCTGGCGCGATGCGCTATGCCGCATCGTCCTCGCCAACGAACCGGATTACCCCGGCTTCCTGCGAGTGATCCTCAACACCCACGTCAGCGAAATGACCGATCTGCCGGCGGCCGATCGGCAAACCCTGATGCGCGTGGTATTCGCCACCGAAGCAGCCCTGCGCGAAGTGATGGCACCCGGCAAGATCAACCTCGCCTCACTCGGCAACGTCGTGCCGCACCTGCACTGGCATGTGATCCCGCGCTTCGTCGATGACCCGCATTTTCCCAATCCGGTGTGGGGCGAAAGGCTGCGGCAATCCCCGCACGCGGCACCGGCCGACCTGGGAGCGCAACTTGCCGCAGCGCTCCACTCGCTGCTAGGCGCAAGGCCGTGATGCTGAAGCGCGCCACGCGCCACCGGGTTGGCCGTGGCTCCAGGGCGCTGAAGGCCTGAAGGACTCCGATCCACTATGGGCTGAAGCCCATAGTGGACTCGTATGCGCCAGGAACCACGCGCTATCCGGCGGCTTGCTCGCGTGCAGGGAACGGGACGACCTCGGCCGCCGACGCCGTGGCGGCGGGCTGCATCCGCTGTGCGGGGAAAATGGCGGCGAAGGTGCTGCCCTTGCCCGGCGCCGACTCGATGTCGAGCCGCGCGCCGTGCCGGGTGAGGACATGCTTGACGATGGCGAGGCCGAGCCCGGTGCCGCCGGTCTCGCGCGAGCGGCTGCGGTCGACGCGGTAGAAGCGCTCGGTCAGACGCGGGATATGCTCGGCCGCGATGCCCTCACCGGTGTCGGTGACGGCGAACACGCCTTCACCCTCACGTTCGCGCCAGGCGAGCGTGATCTCACCACCGTCCGGGGTGTAGCGCACAGCGTTCGAAACCAGGTTGCCGAGCGCGCTGCGAATTTCCTGCAGATTGCCTTTCAGCGAGGCGGCGCTGTCCAGCCGAAGGCTAATCCGGTGGCGCCCGCGACTCAGCGATTCCGCTTCGGACTTCAGTGCCTGGGCCAACTCGGCGACGCTGACGGTCTCATCCTTGAGGCTGTGATCGTCGCTTTCCAGGCGCGACAGGGTCAGCAAGTCGTCCAGCAAACGCTGCATCCGCCGGGTGTGATCCAGCATCAGGTCGTAATAATGGCGGGTCTCGCTGGCAGGCAGGTCGCGCACATCGGCCAGGGTCTCGACGAAGCCACCGACCACGGTCAGGGGCGTACGCAGCTCATGAGAAACGTTCGCGATGAAGTCGCGCCGCATCGCGTCGACGCGCTCGAGGTCGGTAATGTCACGCGCAACCAGCAGCTTTTGCGATGCACCGAATGGCACCAGCTGCAATGAAAGGGTGATCTCTCGATTGATCGGCGACTTGCAGACCAGGCGTTGCGAATAGTCCGCTGCATCAAGAAAATCCAGGAAATACGCCTGCCGCATCAGATAGCGGATGAACTGGCCGCGGTCACGGTCGCAGTCGAGCCCCAGGAAATTGCGGGAGGCGGGATTGCACCATTCGATCTGCTCGCTGCGGTTGAGGATGACCATGGCGTCGGGCACGGCTTGCGCGGCGTGCTCGAACTGTTCCAGCGCGTTGCTGAGTTCGCTGCGACTGGCACGCTGGCGGCGCTGGAGCTTCTGCAGGCGGTAGAAAATGTCGCCCCAGGTACCGGTGGCATCGGGCGGGTCCACTTCGTCGGGGTTTTCCAGCCAGCGCGACAGGCGGAACTCCTGCCACAGGCGGCGCACCATCACGAAGGCCTGGATGCCCGCCAGAAACCCCAGCGCAGCGATCCAACCGGAGCCCGCCCACAAAATCAGCGCCACCAGCAATATGCTGGCCAGCACACCGAGCGGACGCCACCAGAAGCCCATCATGATCGCCGTTTACGAAACTTGCGCGATTATCAACCCACTTCGGCCGAAAAGCGATAGCCTGCCCCGCGCACGGTCTGGATCAGTCCTGCGTGCCCGGATGGCTCGAGCGCCAGTCGCAGACGACGGATGTGGACGTCGACCGTGCGCTCTTCGACGAACACGTCGTCGCCCCATACCTGGTCGAGCAGCTGGGTGCGCGAGTAGACCCGATCCGGGTGCGTCATGAAGAAGTGCAGCAGGCGGAACTCGGTAGGCCCCATTTCCAGTGCCTGGCCGCGCCCGTGCACGCGGTGGCTGGCGGGATCGAGCTGCAACCCATTGATTTCGACCAGTTCGTCGGTCATCTGCGGCGCCCGGCGGCGCAGTACGGCCTTGATGCGTGCCACGAGTTCGCGCGGAGAGAACGGCTTGGTGATGTAGTCGTCCGCACCGGTATCCAGCCCCAGTACCTTGTCACGCTCTTCGCCGCGGGCGGTCAGCATGATGATGGGAATCGGCTGGTAACGCTCGTCGCTGCGCAGACGGCGGCACAGGTCGATCCCAGACATGCCGGGCAGCATCCAGTCGAGCAGGATGACATCCGGCAGCGTGTTCTTGAGGAATTTCAGCGCATGCTCGGCATCGCCGGCGGCGGTGACTTGATGACCCGCCTGCGCCAGGTTGAATTTCAGCAGTTCCTGGATCCCGGGTTCGTCCTCGACCAGCAGAATATTGGCAGCCATGGTACCTCCAGCCTCGTTTCGGTGCGGCCATACTATGACGCCAGTATGACTGATTTATGACACCTGGCAGGCTTGCCAAAACCCGCGCCATCCTGCGCGCTGGTAGAATCCCGGGGTTTTCCTTTCGCCCGTCTGCCATGGATAAAACCACCCACTTCGGCTACCAGCAGGTCGCCGAATCCGAAAAAGCCGCCAAGGTGGCCGAGGTCTTTCACTCGGTCGCCACCAAGTACGACCTCATGAATGATCTCATGTCGGCCGGCCTGCACCGCTTGTGGAAGCGTTTTGCCGTGGCGCAGGCGGGCCTGCGGCCGGGGATGCGCGTGCTCGATGTTGCCGGCGGCACTGCCGACCTGACACGGCTGTTCCTGAAGGAGGTCGGCGAGCGCGGCACCGTGTTCCTCACCGATATCAATTTCTCCATGCTGCGCGAGGGCCGGGACCGCATGCTGAACGAGGGCAGGACCCCACCCGCCGTGCAGTGCGACGGCGAGCGCCTGCCTTTTCCCGACGACCATTTCGACTGCGTGTCGGTGGCGTTCGGGCTCAGGAACATGACGCACAAGGACCAGGCGCTGGCCGAGATGCACCGCGTGCTGAAGCCAGGGGGACGGCTGCTGGTGCTCGAATTTTCCAGGGTGTGGAAGCCGCTGGAACCGGCTTACGACCTGTACTCGTTCAAGTTGTTGCCATTGATGGGCAAGCTTGTCGCCCAGGACGCCGGGAGCTACCAGTATCTTGCGGAGTCGATCCGCATGCATCCGGGCCAGGAAGAACTCAAAGCCATGATGGAGGCCGCCGGCTTCGTCAAGGTCAGCTATCACAATCTCACCGCGGGTGTGGTGGCCCTGCACAAGGGTTTCAAGGTTTGATCGCTGAAAGCCTCTTCGAACGCAGCCTCAACCATCTGCTGAGGCAAACGCCCGGTGCTGCCGAGGGGCTGGCCCGCCATGCTGGTGCGAGCGTACGCTTCGACCTCACCCTCGCGCAATTCGATTTGCG
>JANJWF010000142.1 GCA_024709685.1 Thiobacillus sp. | reverse complement strand
TGTCCGGACAATGTCTGGAATAACGCGTCCACTACCCAGACCGCTGCCAAGACGGCCAGCAGTCTGGAAAGTAGCTGCACTTGCTTCTGGTCACTCAGTGCCCAGATGACAAAGAGGCCTGCGAGATAAAGCCGGAGAAAGGCAAGTGCTGTGCTGCCGGATTTCTGCGGGTCGTAGCTGTCTGGAAAGGAAATCAGCACGGGAAGCCAAATGCAAACAAACAACAGGGTAAAAAACTTGACTGACGGTGCACGAAAAAATACTTCACGGTATTTGTATGCAAGCACTCCCCCGCCGATCGTCATGATCAGGATAGGCAACTCAACCAATCTCTTGAAAGGGAACAACAGGAAGCAGGAAAAAATTAACAACGTGGCGTAATAAGCTTTAGCGGAGCGCGTCATAAAGTTTCAACTTGCCTTTTGGTTCGGTAAGGGGATCGGCGTCAAAGGCGTGGAGTTCGAGCCAGCTGAACATACAACGCCAGTGTCTGATCCAGCATGGTTTCCAGCGGAAAAAAATTGCCCTGCGGGACAGCTTCAGGTTCTTGCAGCAGTTGCGCGATGGTCAGGCAAGCCACATCGATTCGGCCGAACGGCAATAGCCCAGCCGGATAGACCGCCCGCAGGATTTCCCCCACCCCGCCATGATCGAACCCCGCGGTCGGCACGCCCAGCCGCAGTGCCTCCAGCGTCGTGCGGCCGAATGACTCGGGTTGGGTGGAGAGCGAGAGCACCAGGCTGGAAATCGCCAGAATGTTCTTCAGGTCGTCGCGCTGGCCGGTGAAGCTGATGTCGGATTCAAGCCCCAGACTGTGCACCTGGTCGCGCAGTTTTTGCAGATAGCGCTTCTTGGAGGCTGACGCGCCGCCGGCGATCAGGCCGTGAACCGGAAGGCCTTGCCGCTTGAGGTGCGCGATCAGGTCGATGAAGGCCTCGTGCCCCTTGAGCCGGGTGATGCGGCCCGGCAGGGTGACGATCAGTTTGTCGGCGGCGTTGGGGAACTGTGCGAAGAATGCAGCCTGCCACGTGGCGTCGGGTTTCCAGCCGTGCGGGTAGGCGTTGCCGTCGACGCCGCGGTGGATGACGTGAATGCGCTCAGGCGGGGTGTCGGGGTAGTTCTGCAGGATGTATTCGCGCACGGTGTCGGACACCGCGATCACCGCCTCGCCGCGGGTCATGATGCGGCTGTAGCGGTTGACGCCGTACATGCCGTGCACCGTCGTGACGAAGCGCGGGCGCATGGCCGGCTCCATGCCGCGCCACGCGAGATACGCGATCCAGGCCGGGACGCGGGAGCGCGCGTGGACGATGTCGACCTGCTGCTCGATGAGGAAACGCCTCAGCTTGTGCACCAGCAGCAGAGTTCTGGGCGATTTGACGCCGATCGGCCAGGTGTAGTGCTCGGCGCCCAGTTTGGTCAGGGGCGCGACAAGGCGTCCGCCTCCCGACATGATGAGTGCGCGGTGGCCGCGTTGCACCAGAGCGTCGGCGACTTCGAGTGTGCCGCGCTCCACCCCGCCGGATTCCAGCGCGGGCAGCAGTTGCAGGACGGTCAGCTTTCTTGCTTCAGCCATTCGAGTATCCAGTTGGCGCAACGGTCGGCTTCCGCCAGTGGCCGCGTGTTGGGGTAGAGCGTGCCGTCCGTGCACCACTTCGCAAAGCGGGTGATGCGTTGTGCGTCGGCGAGCTCGCCGATCGCGTGGGCGACGCGGCTTTTCGGGTTGACCGGCAGGTCGAACACGCCGACGTCGGCGCCGGCGGTCAGCGCCTCGAACACCATCGATGCGCTATCGGGCGTGACCCACACGGTGCCGCTGCGGGGCAGTTGCTCGGGCAGCCAGCCGGGCGGGGTGGCCGTGTGGGGGACGACGTCGAGATTGGGCGCCGCTGGCAGCTCCGCCAGAAAATCTGCCGGGGTGCGGCGCGAGGTGGTGAGCGTCCACTGTGTGTCGGGCGTGCGCGCGAGGATGCTTTTGATCTGCACCTGCACGGCGTCGTTGTCCCATTCGAAATGCGGCGAGTTGCCGCCGATGAGGATCAATCCGCCGCTGGCGTCGCGCGCAGCCGCCGGACGGACGCGGTTGATCGCGCCCTCGGTCACCAGCGTGTGGGCATCGGCACCGACGCCGTCATGGCGCGGCAGGATGGCGAGGTCGAAGCAGCGGCGCGGCAGACTGGGCTTCATCAGCACCACAGTGCGCCCGCTATGCGCACGGCGTGCCGCCAGTAGCGTGGCATGGGTGGCGTGCCCGGCGCCAATGATCAGATCGGGGGCGGGCAGTGTGCCGGGCATGCGCTTCAGCAGCCACGCCAGCCACGCGCGCCACGCTGGCAGGGCAGGCAGCGTGTGGATGTCGCTCTGGATGGCGCGTGCCAGTGCCTCGGCGAGTCCCAGCGACTGATTCACGTGCCCGGGCTTGCCGTCGCTGAGGATCCAGACGATCAGGGGCGAGTGCATTTCGACGGGCTCAGGCAACCGGCGGCACCATGTTCTGGCCCTCGTCGTTCAGCGAACATTGCAGCCGCTCGTGCTTGCTCGGGTGTGGATCGGCAGGCGTCTGGAACATGATGAAGGGCATTCGGCAAACGTGAGTTGGCGGGCAGTGTAAACCATCCCGCTCAGCGCTCGAGCGTCCAGTTGCGCTGCAGCGCGGCCTGCCAGCGATACGGCGCGGGGTCGAGCACAGGCGCCTTGCCCTCCATCAGGTCGGCCAGCAGTTCGGCCGAGGCCGGGGCCATGGTCACCCCGTAGCGGAAATGCCCGGTGTCGACGAACACGTTGTCGAAATCCGTATGGCGGTCGATGACCGGAATGTTGTCGGGCGAGCCGGGGCGCAGTCCGGCCCAGTGCTGCACCGGCTGCAACCTGGAAAGTTGGGGCAGGAATTCGGCGGCGTCTTCGTGCAGGCGCCGGCGCGCAGCGTCGTCGGTGGCCTTGTCGAAGCCGGCATCCTCCAGCGTGCTGCCGACCAGAAGGTGGCCGTCCCGGCGCGGGATCAGATACCGCCCGTTGCGATACAGGATCGTGTCGAGCGCGCCCGGTTCCAGCCTGAACAGCAGCATCTGGCCGCGTATCGGCCGGATCTGCGGCATGGCCGCCAGCCCTGCGAGCCCCAGGCCCGACCACGCACCGGTGGCCAGCACCACGCTGTCTGCGGCGAATGACTCCGCTGCGGTCTGCACCGTCGTCACACGCGGGCCCTGCGCCAGCACCCCGATAACAGGGCACTGCTCGCGTATCGCGCCGCCCAACCGCTCCACCGCTGCGCGCAGTGCCGCGACCAGGCGGGGATTGCGCACCTGCGCCACGCCGGGAAGCCATACCCGATTACCCCCTTCGCCTTGAAGGGGGAGGGTTGGGGAGAGGGTACGAAGTCCAGCAGGCAGCTCGCGCTTCGCCGCCATCGCGTGCGCTGCACACCAGGCCAGCGCCTGTTCCGGCATGGCCACCTCCAGCGCCAACATGCCGCAGCGCCAGTATTCCGCATCGAGCCCGGATGCCGCCTCGATCGCCGCCACCCAACCGGGATAGGCCGCCATCGAGCGCAGCGCCAGCGCGCTGACCGGCTCGGCGTATTCCCACGGCAGCAGCGGCGACAGGATTCCGCCACCCGCCCAGGACGACTCGTCTCCCGCCTGGCCGCGTTCCAGCACAGTCACGCGATGGCCGCGCTGCAGCAAGGCCCACGCCACGCTCAGGCCGGAGATGCCGCCCCCCACCACCAACGTGTGCGTGGTCAAGTCGTGGCCCCTTCCGTCCAGTTCGAACGAATCTCTCTCATCGCGCAATTCTAGGGGGGATCGCCAGGACCCGCCACGCCGCCGCAGCGCCTACAGATAATTGGGCGTGCACCGTAATAGACGTACGGCACAGACCGGTGAAAACGACTGCGCGAGCGATTTGCGGCCGCCTGTTTGCCCAAAGGCACCAGTCATCGGCCAGGCGTGGCGGCTTGCCGAAGCCGTGCATAGGATTCAGTTACGAAAAAAGGGAGTGACATGAAAGCAGTCAGACAAAGCGGATTCACCCTGATCGAGCTGATGATCACCGTGGCGATCGTCGGCATTCTTGCGGCCATCGCCTACCCATCCTATCAACAATACGTGCTCTCTTCCCGGCGTGCCGAGGCGCAATCCGAGATGCTCAAGATTCAGCTCGGACTGGAAAAATGGCGGGCGAACCACAACACCTATTCCAGCACCCTGGCCGACGCAGGGTTCACCGACACCAACACGTATTACGATTATTCGATTACCGGCGCCTCTGGCAGCGCCTACGTCATTAATGCGGCAGCGCTGGGCGCCCAGACCGCCGATGCGGGCTGCACTTCGTTGGCGCTCGATCAAAACAGTACCAAAACCCCGAGTACGGGCTGTTGGAAGAAATGATGCGGCTGCCCTCGCCGAAAGGCTTCACTCTGATTGAACTGATGGTGGCCATCGCGATCCTGGGGATACTGGTTACGCTGGCCGCGCCCTCGTTCAATTCCTTTATCGACAAATACCGCGTCAAGCGCGCTGCCGATACGGTGAGCGCTTTTCTAATCAATACCAAAAGCGAAGCCATCAAGCGGAACACGGCGGTGAGTGCGGTATTCAATACGGCCGGCGCAACCTGGTGCGTGGGCATGACCACCACTGCGACCTGCGACTGTACGGCTGCCAACGCGTGCCTGATCGACGGTACGGAACGCGTTGTCAGGGGCAGCGATTACAGGAACGTTGCGCTGGCGGTCACCGCGACTGGCTCAACGTTTACGTTTAAACCGCTCCGCGGAACGACGGCCGGCGTCGCTGGAAACGCGGAGGTCACGTCGGCCGACGGCCTGAAGGTTAGGGTGGTTGTAAAGAACACGACGGGCCGAATCCGGCTCTGTTCGCCTAGCGGCAGCGGCAACATCGGGGGGTATCCCGTATGTTCTTGAATCCACGCATCGGGCGCCAATCGGGTTTCGGCCTGGTCGAGCTCATGATCGGCCTGCTGGTCGGCATGATCGTGGTCGGCGCCGCGGTCAGCCTGTTGAGCACGACGATGGCCAGCAGCAACGACAGCATCAAAATGACGCGGCTGGATCAGGAGCTGCGCCAGACCATGACCATGCTGACCCGTGACCTGCGGCGCGCAACAGTCTGGGATCCGGCATCGGACGTGCTGCGTGTCAGCATGTCCGATCCGCTGGCCTTGTCCGGCAACACGGGTAACGTGACCGTGATCAGCACCGGGGGGAACCTCTACAAGATCGGAGCCAAGGCAATTGGTGGCACATTGATCTACACGGTCAGGGAAATCGGCGTCACCACCGTTTATCGAGGTACCGTCACGGGCTATAGCCCCAGCAACAACGGCACCTACAGCGTGACGCTCACCGGCACATGGCCTGCCGACGTCACAAAGAAAGGCATCACGGCTGGCAACTGGAACATCCTGCGTCCCGAATCCGTGATAACAACTGATGCTGTTCCGGGTACGCCCGGGGTCTGTGTTCTGATCGTTTATGACACCGATGTCAATGGCATCTATGAAGACGGGGAACGATTCGGCTACCGCTACGATGCCGCGGACAAGGCCGTTGAAATTCGCACGTCGGCCGCCAGCACCCATACCTGCACGTTGGGGGGGAGTTGGGAAAACCTCACCGACGAGAACACCGTCGAAATTCTCGATTTCAGCGTAACCGACAACTCTCCCGCCTCCTTTGCCAGCGGCGGCCTCACTGTCGACCTGCGCGAATTCACGATCAGTATTAAGGGGCGACTCAAGTCCGACCACAGCGTAGAGCGCACGCTCCAGGAAACCGTTCGCGTGCGCAATGACAGGTTGAGCTAATCAGCATGAAAACCGGAAAGCCATTCCATCCTGCTCGCCAGCGCGGCGTCTCGCTGATCGTCACCTTGATGATCGTGGTCCTGCTCAGCCTGCTGGGCCTCTACGGGGCGGGCGTGCTGGTGCTGGATACCCGTTCCGCCGCCAATGACTTCCGCGCGCGCCAGGCGATGGCCGCGGCCGAAGCAGGCACCGAGCAGGGTCTGAGCCTGCTCAATGCCAACCGTAAACGGATCACTGTCAGCGGGCTGGACTTGAACAACGATGGCACCGTCGATAACGCCTGGACCCCCTGCGGCAGCGAAGCCTGGTGTCTGGCCGTACGATCGGATGACCGTGCCAACTGGCAATTTCTCACCGTTACCGGACTGGCCAGCCAGCCGAATGAGGGCAGTTTCAGCCTTCATCTGTTGACGCCGTTGCCCGATGCCGATCCCGACAAGATCAATGGCAGCCGGTTGGTGTACAACGTCGTCGCGATCGGCACCTCGGCGGATGGCACGAGCACTGCCACCCTCAAGCAGGGCGCCTACTATTATCCGATTCTGCTCGGTCGTGTCAGCACGCCCTTGGCCGCGGGCAGCACCGTCCCGCTCAACGGCAACTACAGCATCATCACCAACTCCGACAGCGCCAGCGACGGCAGTAATCTGCCAGTGTCAGCGTGGTCGAATGGTTCGATTACTCCCAGCGGCAGCTTTGCAACCTGTCACATCGGTGATTTCGACACAGGAGCCAATGGGTGCCCGTCCGCCAGCGCGATCAGCAAGGTCGGGCAAATTGGTGAGGATCTCGTGACTGACCCCGATTTCCCGACCGATCTGTTCGAGTTCCTGTTTGGCTTGCCCGCAAGCGAGTATCAGAAAGTCAAGGAGGACGCAGAGGTCGTGGCGAATTGCGACGGTCTCGGACCGGCTTCCACGGGTCTCATCTGGGTGACCGGCAACTGCAATCTTCCGAACCGGGACGTCGGAAGCACGGAAAACCCGGTGTTTCTCGTGGTGGAGGGGGCCGTTACAGCAAACGGCAGCTACCATTTCTACGGCTTGATCTATTTGTTCAACCTGGCAAGCGGAACAGCCAGTGCGATGTTCAACGGCGGTTACACCATCCATGGGTCGCTGTTTGTACACAACACCATGTCGCTCAACCTGAGCGGTACTTTCGTGCTCGGGTTCGACAAGGAGGTGTTGGGCAATCTGAACAATGGCCCGTCCGCACGCGCTTTGGCCCGTATTCCGGGTGTCTGGTCGGACGTACAGTGATGGAGATGGTTATGCCCAACTTGCCCGCCAACCAACTGGAAATTCGGCATCAGCGCGGCTTCAGCCTGATCGAGGCGTTATTCTCCGCCTTGGTCCTCGGGATCGCACTGCTCGGACTGGCAGGCTTTCATGCGGTTGCGCTGAAGGATGGCAGCCTGGTCAAAGCCCGGTCGGTGGCCACCAACCTGGCGCAGGAAAAGCTGGACGACTTGCGCAGCTTTACCCGTCTGGCAGACGACGCCGGTACTACGGCTGTGAATGAATGTGCGGCAGGGACGTTTTGCTTTGATGAGATTGCCCCCGATGCGGGGGGACAGGAAAAATCGGGGGGCGGTCTGGTGCTGCCGTCGGGCGTGCCGACCGGCGTCTACACCGACAACTATTCCCTTGCATGGACCGTGGCCTGCTCGGCAGAAGCACCAGGCTCCGCGCTGAGCTTTGGCAGCACCTGCACCGATGCGACAGCCAAACTGGTCACCGTGACGACGTCTTGGAAAGATAGCAAGGGCGCTGACCAGGGGGTCAGCCTGCAAAGCGTCATCTACGGCCTCGATCCTTCCCGCATGGCGCTGGCTGCCGGCCCGGCGTTTTCGGGGCAACTGCCCAAGAAGCCTGCTTATACGCCGGTAGGCGTGCCGGACGCCGTGCCGGTGCCGATCAATACCGGTGGCACGCAGTTCAAGGAGTCGAGCAAGCCCTTGCCCACGCTGTCGCAAACGGGAGATGGAATCGAAGTCAGCTTTGATTCGGTGGTGTATTCGCAAAATGGCGGAAGCTACGAGAAGGATTCGCAGGAAGAATTCAGCACGGTCAGCTGCGAATGCCAATTGAACAGCGGCACGGCTGAGGCCTATACCCCCGCTCGCAAAGTCTGGAACGGCGCTGCGCTGGTGACCAAGGTCGGCGAGAAGGTCAGCAAGGTGACAGGCCAGCCGCTGGGTCAGAGCCCGCCGGCGCACTGCGATGTATGCTGCCGCGATCACCATGACCGCAACATGAGCAGCGATCCCAAATACGACCCGCAACGTCCGAGCTCGGATTACACCGCAGGCGACCACAAGCACTACTGGTACAAGGAATGTGCCCCCGGCGGCGTCGGAGACGGAAACTGCAATGCCGGTCAAAAAGACTCCAGCCTGTCTTCGGATACGCCGCTTTACGAAGTGACATCCGGCGCGTATCTGGAATCTTGCCGGGTCGGGCGGGTAAACGGCTACTGGCAGGTGCTTCAGGACTGGAGATTGCGCAAGGTCACCATCCTGCCGTACAACTACCTGCTGAGCTCGAGCAATCTGGCCAGCTACGTCGACCTGGTCGAAACGGTCGTGGAAAACGCCGTCAAGACCGACTCCGCTGCCGCCCCCGTAACGGTGCCTTCGCTAAGCGGGCGCGATGTGACCCTGGTATCGGGCGCGGCGCCGGTGCAACTGCTGTCGCGTGCGGTGTACGTGGATACCATTTACAGCAAGGACAACCCGAACACGATCGATTCGGCCTACTACAGCGCGCTGATGACCAAGCTCGCCGCCAGCCAATCGGCGGGCAACTCCGCCTGGCTCGACTACGCACCGTTCTACGAGGCCAACCTGACCCTGCTGTATGACTGGACTTCTTCGCATAACGACATCGCGACGGTTACCAGTGAACCAATCGACGCTATCGTAGACCCCGCGAACAACTATTACGGCAGTTTCAGCCGCGGCAAGATCACCATCCAGAGCGGCACGTCATCGGGCGAGTCCGTCATTACCGCCAAAGCCCGGCTGTCGAACACCGGTGTCACCGGCGGCGTCAATCGCTCGCGCTCGAACTACGTAGCCGGTGTCAGCTTCGGCACGGATGCGCACGACAATGCCAGTACGCTGACAGACACGATCAAGGTATATCGCGCGGTTTCCGGCACGATGCATTCCATCACCGGAAAAGTGCAGAAGGGCAACAGTTCGGTTAACGTTGCGGAAACGGGCACGCCCGGTTCGCCGATCAGGGTGAGTTTGACTCCTTCTGGCGGAGTGATCAGCCCCTGTACCGTGCAAATCGGCGACGCTGACGTCAACGCCTGGTACTACACCTGCACGGTTTCTGATGGTTGGACTGGAACGCTGAATTTCAGCAGCGTGGATTCGGTCTACGTATTTGACAATACGATGGATGCCATAGCGGAATCCGTCAAGATTGATGTCAAGGCGATCGACGGAGCGTTCCAAGCCCCGCCTGTTGTCGCATACGGTAGCGAAGTGACCCTGACCGGCTACATCTATCCTGATGATAAGCCGTCTGGTGGTGACAAGCCGGATATCACGGCCGCCAATACGACGATTGCCTTCACTGGAGCGGTTAGCGGTGTTCAGGTTAACGGGACTTGCGGCACGAAGGAGCTGCTGGTCATCACAGGCAAGGCAAGGCTGCGTTACTCCTGCGTCGTACCGAAAGGCTGGACTGGAAACATCACCGCCTCGGTTGTTCCGACTACCGGGTCGTCGTATACCTACCTCTCGCCAGGGGTCACACCCGCACCCTGTACTGGGACGACCACGGGATCCTGCACGATGGCGACGGTTACTGACGCGCTGGCAGACATCGACGGCACCTCTTCGTCTGCCACGATTGAACAGCAGCAGCAGACTAATGTGACTGCCAGGAGATAAGTGTCTCGCAGAGGGTGTTGTGCGGAGCCACCTCGGTGGCTCCATTTGTGAATGATTTAGGCGCTTCAACTTGTCGCGGGTTGGCCTGGAGATGGGTTTCGTTTTACAGGGGCTAGGTGTTGAGGAGTTGATTTCCGCAGCCGTGCCAGCGGGGCCGCTTCGGGGTCGCGTGGTGGGCAGTAGCTCCGGCGTTCCTCGTTGTACTGGTAGAGGAAACCAGCGGTTGTTGCCATACGGAATGTGGTAGCGGTCAGCCGAGCCCCCTCGGCAGCGCGAACGAAACCTTCTCCTGTGCGCCGTCGAGATTTTCCACCGCGGCGATGCCGAGTTCCTGAAGGCGATCGCTCACCTCGCGCACCAGGACTTCCGGGGCCGACGCCCCGGCGGTGAGGCCGACGTGCGCCTTCCCCGCGATCCACTCCGCCTGGATTTCGCTCGCATTGTCGACCATGTAGGCCGGCACGCCAAGGTTCGCAGCGACTTCGCGCAGGCGGTTGGAGTTCGAACTCGTCGGCGAGCCGACCACGATGACCACGTCGCACTGCGGCGCCAGGGCCTTGACGGCGTCCTGGCGATTCTGCGTGGCGTAGCAGATGTCGTCCTTCTTCGGACCGACGATGCTGGGGAAGCGGGCGCGCAGGGCGTTGACGACGCGCGCGGCGTCGTCGACCGAGAGCGTGGTCTGGGTCACGTAGGCGAGGCGGTTGGGGTCGGCGATCTCCAGTTTCGCGACGTCCTCCGGTGTTTCGACCAGATGCATGCCGCCCTGCGACTGCCCCAGCGTGCCTTCGACTTCGGGATGACCCTTGTGGCCGATCATCACGATCTCGAGGCCCCGCTCGCGCATCTTGCTGACCTCGACGTGCACCTTGGTGACGAGCGGGCAGGTGGCGTCGAACACATTGAGTCCGCGTGACTCGGCCTCGGTGCGTACTGCCTGCGACACGCCGTGCGCGCTGAAGATGACGGTAGCCCCGGCGGGAACATCGTCGAGCTCTTCGACGAAGATCGCGCCCTTGGCCTTGAGGTCGTTGACGACGAAGGTGTTGTGGACGACTTCGTGGCGCACGTAGATCGGCGCGCCAAATTTTTCCAGCGCGCGCTCGACGATGGCGATGGCGCGGTCGACCCCGGCACAGAAGCCGCGGGGATTGGCGAGAAGAATGGTAGGCGTCACTGATGGCGCTCCTTGTCGAGCA
>JANJWF010000141.1 GCA_024709685.1 Thiobacillus sp. | reverse complement strand
TGCAGGACATGCGTCTCTCCGGACTGCAGCCTGGCCATGATCGCCTGAATGCGGGCGGTTTCCTCAGGGGGAACGAGGCGTTGCCAATCCCGGGTGCCCAGGAAGTCGGCAAAGTCGTGGCCGGTTGTGGCATTGCAGGCGGCGTTGAATCGGGCCAGCCGTCCTTCGGCATCGAATACGGTGATGAGGGCACCTACCGTATCCAGGATGGCGTCGATGAATTCACGCTCGTGCTGCAACGGCACGCCGCGCTTCCCGAGCGGCTTCTGCAATGGCTTGCTCCCGCTGGAGTCGGCGATCACCGCATGCCCCCGCCCCCTGGTTCGTTCCGGGACGTACGCGTTGCGGCCGGCACGGCCCCGCAAGCGGAATCGTCAAGCATCGAGCCCATCTAAAGCCCCCTGGCAGCCGGCGAACCGGTTGGATATCTGCTGCACGCCCATGGCGAATCCTTCTCATCGCCATGAACAAACTGCGCTAACGCGGGAAATGGTAACAAAAAAACCTGCGCGGCCGACATCCGCCCTCCAACTGCCCTATGCTTGACTGATCAGGGAACTGCCGCATCTGTACATGCCCGTCCACGACACCGATCGCGGAACCCCCGGCTGCAGCTGGCGCTGAACCGAAAGAGATCGACATGAATCCCCAAGCCCGCTGGAATCTCATCTACTGGATGCTCGCCATCCTTGCCCTGCTGATGCTCCAGGACTGGTGGCAGACCTCCCGCACCGTCGAACCGGTGCCCTACAGCGAGTTCGAGCAGGCCCTGGCCGACGGCCGGGTAGCGGAAGTAATCGTGTCCGAGCGGACGCTCACCGGCAAGCTGAAAAATCCTGACACAAAAGGCAAGACGGTCATCGTCGCCAACCGGGTCGAGCCTGACCTCGCCGAACGGCTTTCCCGCTATCAGGTGCCGTATACCCGGGTGATCGAAAGCACCCTGCTGCGAAGCGTGCTCTCCTGGCTGCTGCCGGTGGCGATCTTTTTTGCGCTGTGGATGTTTCTGTTTCGCCGCATGTTCGAGCGGCAGGGCATGGGTGGCTTCATGACCATCGGCAAAAGCCGCGCGAAGGTCTACATGCAGACGGACACCGGGGTCGACTTCGACGACGTGGCCGGAGTGGACGAAGCCAAGGAGGAACTGCGGGAGGTCGTGGATTTCCTCAAGAACCCCAAGGACTACGGCCGCCTGGGCGCACACATCCCCAAGGGCGTGCTGCTGGTGGGCCCGCCCGGCACCGGCAAGACCCTGCTCGCCAAGGCGGTGGCGGGCGAGGCTGGCGTGCCCTTCTTTTCCATTTCCGGCTCCGAATTCGTCGAGATGTTCGTCGGCGTCGGTGCGGCGCGCGTGCGCGACATGTTCGAACAGGCACGCCTGAAGGCGCCTGCCATCATCTTCATCGACGAGCTGGATGCGCTGGGACGTGCGCGCGGCTCGTTCGGCCCGATGGGCGGCCACGACGAACGCGAGCAGACGCTCAACCAGCTGCTGGCCGAGATGGACGGCTTCGACACCTCTGCCGGACTCATCATCCTCGCCGCCACCAACCGGCCGGAGATTCTCGACCCCGCGCTCCTGCGCGCCGGCCGCTTCGACCGCCAGGTACTGGTCGACCGCCCGGACAAGAAGGGCCGGGTCGAGATCCTCAATGTCCACGTGAAGAAGATCAAGCTCGCCCCGGGGGTCGACCTCGAACAGGTGGCGGCGCTGACCACCGGCTTCTCCGGCGCGGACATCGCCAACCTGGTGAACGAGGCGGCGCTGATGGCCACGCGGCGCAAGGCGGATGCCGTCACACTGGACGACTTCAGCCGCGCGGTGGAACGCATCGTCGCCGGCCTGGAAAAGAAGAACCGCGTGTTGAACGACAGCGAGCGCAAGACCGTCGCCTATCACGAAATGGGACATGCCCTGGTGGCGCTTGCGCTGCCCGGCTCCGACCCGGTGCACAAGGTCTCCATCATCCCGCGCGGCATCGGTGCCCTGGGCTACACCATCCAGCGTCCCACCGAGGACCGCTACCTGATGACCCGCGAGGAACTGGAAAACAAGATCGCCGTGCTGCTCGGCGGACGGGCGGCGGAGAAACTCGTCTTCGGCAAGCTTTCCACCGGCGCTGCCGACGACCTCGCCAAGGCGACCGACATCGCCCGCGACATGATCACCCGCTACGGCATGGACGAGGACCTCGGCTACATCGCCTACGAGGCGCCGCGCCCGCGCTTCCTCGACGTGCCGGACATGATCGGTGAACGCAACCGCTTGGCCGAATCCACCCAGACCCGTATCGACGAGGCCATCCGCGTGATCATCATGGGGGTATTCGAGCGTGCCTTCGGAATCCTCGAAATCAACCGTCCGGCGCTGGAGCGCTGCGCTGAGGAACTGCTGAAGAAGGAGACCCTCGACGAGGCGGCGATCCGCGAGCTCACCCACGACCTTGCATCACCATCACCCGGGTGATCTCGACATGACTTTAGATTGTTAGTGCACTGCATTGATTCGACATCAGAATCAAATTAAACAAGGCGCCTCGCCTGACACCCATGCCCGTCCACAATGCCGACATCGCCGCCGTCTTCGAGGAAATCGCCGACCGGCTGGAAATCCAGGGCGCCAACCCGTTTCGCATCCGCGCCTACCGCAACGCGGCGCGCACGCTCGGCGAACTGCCGCAGGAGGCGCGCGCGCTGCTGGAGAAGGGCGAGGACCTGAGGCGGCTGCCCGGCATCGGCGAGGACCTCGCGGCCAAGGTCAGCGAAATCGTCGACACCGGCCGCAGCAGCCTGCTCGAGCGGTTGCGCCGCGAACTGCCGCCCGCCGTCACCGAACTGCTGCATATCCCGGGGCTGGGGCCGAAGCGGGTCAAGGCGCTGTACCACGACCTCGAGGTGCAGACCGTCGAGCAGTTGTACCGGGCGGCTCGCGACGGCCGCATCCGCGCTCTGCCCGGCTTCGGCGAAAAAACCGAACTCAATATCCTGCGCGCAGTGGAGGCGCATGCGACCAAGACGCGACGCTTCAAGCTGGCGGTGGCGGCGCAGTACGCCGATGCGCTCACCGCCTATCTGCAAGGGGTCCCCGGTGTCCGGCAGGTGGCGGTCGCCGGCAGCTTCCGCCGCATGCGCGAGACCGTGGGCGATCTCGACATCCTGGTCACCGCGGCCGCAAACAAGGGGGTCATCCAGCGCTTTTCGGCCTACGACGAAGTCGCCGAGGTGCTGTCAGCCGGCTCCACCCGCGCCAGCGTCGTCCTCAAGAGCGGTCTGCAGGTCGATCTGCGCGTGGTGGAAGAAGCGAGCTACGGCGCGGCGCTGGTGTATTTCACCGGCTCCAAGGCTCATAACATTGCGATTCGCCGCATCGCACAGAAGCTCGGCCTCAAGGTCAACGAGTACGGTGTGTTCCGTAACAGCGAGCGCATCGCCGGCGACGACGAGGCGGCGGTCTACAACTCCCTCGGCCTGCCATGGATTCCGCCGGAGTTGCGCGAGGACCGCGGCGAAATCGAGGCGGCGCATGCCGGACGCCTGCCCAGGCTGGTGGAATTCGCCGATCTGCGTGGCGACCTGCACGCGCACACCAAGGCCACCGACGGCCACGACAGCCTGCGCGAGATGGCGCTGGCGGCAAAGGAAATCGGTCTGGATTATCTCGCCATCACCGAGCACTCCCGCCACCTCGGCGTGGCGCGAGGCTTCGATCCGCAGCGGCTGGCGCGCCAGTGCGACGAGATCGACCGCCTCAACCCGGAACTCGACGGCATCACGCTGCTGAAGGGCATCGAGGTCGACATCCTGGAAGACGGCAGCCTCGACCTGCCGGACGAGGTGCTGGGCCGGCTCGATCTGGTGGTGGGCGCGGTGCACAGCCAGTTCAGCTTGTCGCGCGCGAAGCAGACCGAACGCATCCTGCGCGCCATGGACCATCCCCACTTCACCGTGCTCGCCCACCCCGGCGGCCGCCTGATCGACCGGCGCGATCCCTACGACGTCGACATGCTGCGCATCATCCGCCACGCCAGACAGCGCGGCTGCTTCCTCGAACTCAACGCCCACCCCGAGCGTCTCGACCTGCTGGACAGCCAATGCCAGATGGCCAAGGAGGAAGGGGTGCTCATCAGCATCAATTCCGACGCGCACAGCCGCTTGGACTTCGCCCATCTCAGGTATGGCGTCGGCCAGGCGCGGCGCGGCTGGCTGGAAAAGAACGACGTACTCAACACCCGCTCGCTGTCCGCTCTGCGACGCCTGCTTGATCGAACCATGTAAATTACGGTCGGGCCCGTCGCTATTGCCAAACCCGAAACGTCGCCTATTTTTGGTAAGTGGCCTTCTGCCATGCTCGATCCATCATCCGAGGCAGAACAACTCTCACGGCAGGCTCGCATTTTGAGCCGCTCTCGCACGGCCCGTCACAGGAGAGAACTCATGAAGTCAGGAACCAGAATCCCAGCACATGTCGCCGCGCTGTTGCTGGGTGTGGCGATGTCGCTCGCCTACGCCGAGGGAGGAATGTCCGAGTCCGGCAAGTCCTTCAAGGACCTCGATGCCAACAATGATGGCTACCTTTCCGTCGACGAGTTCGAAGCCTCAGGCAAGGACGAACTGGCCTTCAAGGCCGCAGACATCAACGGGGACGAACAGGTGGACCGAGACGAATTCGACAAGTATCTGGTTAGAAAAGCCACCGATCCCAAATCGGCGCCAACTGGTGCGAAGCCGCCCCCTTATTAGCGCTTGAGCCAGAACCCAGTCCACTCCCAGAAAGGTTGAGATGATGAAACGCCAACTCGAACATTCGGCCCTGATCGCGGCAGCATTGCTGGTCCTTGCGCTAGCCGGCTGTCAGAAAAAGGAAGAGGCTCCGGTCCCGGAAATGCCGAGTTCGGACGCACCGATGCCGGAGGCAGGGCCTTCCGGATCGCCCCCCATGTCTGAAACGCCGGCGCCAATGGAGCAAGCGCCGATGGAACCCGCTCCCGGCAGCGAGAAATCCTCTCCTACGCCACCCGCGCCTCCCGGCACGTAGAGACGGGGAAGGAGCGATGCCAGCCGATGTTCGCGCAGCAGCATGCTGAGCAGCATGCTGAGCAGCGTGGTGGGAAAGCGGCAATCCGGACATGGCCCCTGCTGGATACCCGGCTCATATCATCCAGGCGGCTCATCGAGATGTGGGCAAGCTTTCGCTCAAAACTTACCTATATTGGTGAAATTGCGTGGCCCGTCGTCGTTGGCAAGGGCCAAAGCATCCCGGCGGTGACTCAGCCGCCCCTTTTTCCCAGAGGAGAAACGAGATGGAACTAGTAATCAAACGCTCGGCGCTGGCCGCGGCCGTGCTGACGCTGGCACTGGCCGGCTGCCAGAAAGTGGAAGAGGCGCCGGCACCGGAAACTCCGGCACCGGAAGCCCCCGCTCCGGAGATCAATATCAATCCTTCCGCGCCCGCACCCGCGCCGGCCCCGGATATCAACATCAATCCTTCCGAGCCTGCCCCGGCCCCGAATGTCAACGTCAATCCTCCTTCGGAACCTGCCCCCGAGGAAAAAGCGCCAGCGCAATAATCCGGTTTCCGCAGCGGATCGCACAAGCGGTCGCCGCGGGCACGAGCGCCAGGCGGCAAGGTGCACGATACGCTTCCATCCCGGGTGGCCAGGGCTGCGGCGACGCGACTTGCGAGCGTACGCGCCCGCAGTCATGGGCAGTGCCGAGACTTGAGCGTGAGCAGGATTACGCCGGGCGAACTGGTCGAAAGAAACGGCGGGCGCTATGCCAGCGCACTCGGCATCGATCTCGCCTCATCCGATTCCGCTGAACGCTTCAAGTGGTTCCTCGCCGCGGTGCTCTACGGAACGCGCATTTCCGGAGTGCTGGCGACCCGCACCTGGCACGAATTTGCCGCGCGTGGCGTGCTCAGCCCCGATCGCATCGCGGCAACCGGTTGGAGCGGACTGGTGTTCATCCTCGATGCCGGCGGCTATGTGCGTTACGACTACAAGACCGCCACCAAGCTGCTCGAGGCCTCGGCGTCACTGTTGAACGATTATGGCGGCAGCCTCGATGCCCTGCATGACGCCGCCACCGGTCCGCGCGACCTGGAAAGCCGGATCAAGACCCTGGCCAAGGGCATCGGCGACGTCACTGCCGGCATCTTTCTGCGTGAGCTGCGCGGCTACTGGAACAAGGCCGAGCCCATGCTGTCGCCGTTGGCATTCCGTGCTGCAACAGCGCTGGGCTATCTGCGGCGCGGAACCCTTGATCCGGTCCGTGCCCTGCCCAGGCTGCGGCAGCAGTGGGCGGCGGACGAACAGCCACCCGGCAGCTTTGCCGATTTTGAATCGGCGCTGGTACGCGAGGGGCTGCGCCTGCGCCGCCGGCACACGCTGTAAATTACAGCGGGATGCCGTGCTGCCCCACGCTCACGCGTTTGGCCTGGGGGCCCTCGTCCGCCATCTCCTCGATGAACTTCACCACGTCGCCTTCCTTCAACTGATCGAAGGATACATTCACCAGATTGTCGAAACCGAAATAGAGTTCGCTGCCGTCGGCACGCCGGATGAAGCCGTAGGCTTCCTCGGGAACCAGACGCGCCACCAGGCCGGTGTATTCCTGCGGATGGGCCTTGGTCTCGCGTCGCATGCGCTGGCCGTAATCCTCCAACTGGCGTCTGGCCGCATCGAAGGCGTCACGCAGGGCGACATACACGTCTTCGTGCCGGTCGCGGTTCACGACGATCTCGCTGCCTGGCACGCCGATGGCGATGCGCACGTTGAAGAATTTGCCCTGATTCTTGTGCTGGTGAGGCATTTCCACCACCACCCGGCAGGACATGATCGGCTCGAAAAACGTCTCCAGCTTCTCCACTCTTTCGCGGATATGCGCCTCAATGGCATCGGAGCGATCGATATCGCGAAACGTGATTTGCAAGGGTGTTTTCATCTTGTCTCCTTGTACTCGTGTTGTGAATGACCGGCTGCTGCCAGCTCCGTGACGTCCCAGTGTTTCTACTTCAAGTTTAGTTCCCAGGACGGCATCGGTGAGCTGCAGGCCCTGTCGCGAGGAATCGGCGCCGTCACGCTGGAAACGCGGGTCCAGCCGCACCTGGACGATCACGAGACTCGGACAAGCCTGCTGCCAAACAAAGTGCGGTACGGTCGACCTGCGCAGCGAGCTTGTGCAGCGCCGAAGCGATTTCCACCGGATAGTCGTCATCCTTCAACTGGCGCAGCGGCTCCGGCAACCGGGCGAGATTGCCGGCGGCGACGCCGCGCACGTCTGCCAGCGTCGGCGCCGACGCCAGGCGACCGCCGCCGCGCATCACCGGTACGAGCAAGGGCTCGCCCGCCTGACCGGCGGTTTCCAGCGTCACCGTATCCCCCGCCATGTGGCCATCCGCATCGAACCTGCGGTACACCTGTTTGCGCCCGGGCCAGGTCGCCTTGCCTTCCGAGCGTTTGCGGCGTGCTTGACCGGCGTATTCCTGCAGCTTGTACGCGCAGTCCAGATACGGCTGGTCGCTCGACGTGTCGACCCGGGTGCCGACGCCAAAGCCGTCCACCGGCGCGCCTGCGGCCAGCATGTCGCGCAAGGCGTATTCGTCGAGGTCGCCGCTGGCAAAGATGATGACGTCCTGGAGCCCTCCAGCATCGAGAATGCGCCGCACCCGGCGGGCGTGTTCGGCGAGGTCGCCGGAATCGATGCGCACGCCCTTGATGCGGATACCCGCTTTCTCCAGCCCGGGCGCCAGCGCCACCACTTTGTGCGCCGCAGCTTCGGTGTCCCAGGTGTCGATCAGCAGCACCACATTGTCGGGCTGGGCATGCGCAAAACATTCGAACGCCTGCGCCTCGTCCTCGTGCGCCTGCACGAAGGAATGCGCCATGGTGCCGAACAGCGGGATGCCGAACCGGCGGCCGGCCAGCACCGTCGAGGTGCCGCCGAAACCGGCGATATAGCTCGCGCGAGCCGCCAGCAGGCCCGCCTCGGCGCCGTGCGCACGGCGCAGACCGAAATCGACCAGCAGCTTGCCCGGCGCCATCAACACCGAACGCGCGGCCTTGGATGCAATGAGCGTCTCGAGATGGAGCAGGTTGATCAGCCGCGTTTCCACCAGCTGCGCCTGGGCGATCGGCGCGGTGATGCGCAGGATCGGCTCGTTGGGGAAGAACACCGTGCCTTCCGGCATCGCGTGGACGTCGCCGGTGAAACGCAGCCTTTCCAGCGAGGCGAGGAAATCCTGGCTGAAACGACGGGTCGACGCCAGCCATTCCAGGTCCTCGGGGGCGAACTGCATCTGCTCCAGATACTCCAGGCACTGTTCGAGTCCTGCTGCCAGAAGAAAACCGCGCCCCGGGCGCAACCGGCGCACGAAGAACTCGAACACAGCGGTCTCCTCCATGCCGGAGTCGTGGTAGGCCTGCAGCATGGTGAGCTGATAGAGATCGGTGAGGAGAACTCCCGCCGCCGCATTCATGGAGACAGGCTGTCCAGCGTGATGAAGCGCGCACCGAGACGTGCCATCTCCTCCTCGGCGCGCTTGCCGTCGCCGGGCCGGACGTCGACTGCACGGATCGCGTCGGTCAGCACGAATACCTCGAAGCCGAGCGCTCGGGCATCCTTCACGCTGTTGAGCACGCAGTAATCGGTGGTCAGCCCACCGATAAAAACACGACGGATGCCCGCAGCGCGCAGGCGGCTGCCGAGTTCGGTGCCCTGGAAGCTCGAATAGGCCTCCTGGTCCTGCAAGGTCGCCTTGGAGATCACCGTGGTATCGGGCGGCAGCTTGAGCGAGGATGAGAATTCGGCGCCGGACGTGCCCGCCACGCAATGGACCGGCCACGATCCACCCTGCTCGTGAAACGAGCAATGCCCCGCCGGATGCCAGTCACGGGTGGCATAGACCGGCTGGCCGTGCGCCACGAATTCGTCGATGTAACGGTTGAGCGCCGGAATCACCTCGTCGCCGCCGGCTACCGCCAGGCGCCCGCCTGAGAGAAAATCGTACTGGATGTCGGTCACCAGCAACACGTCGCCCGGCTCGACGTGCCAGCGCTCCCCGTTGTTCGGTTCCGTGGCAGGGCTCATGTCGGCCTCCTCCAGGCTTGATACGGGCGGGCGCGGGCCCTGGGTGTCCAGGCCCAGCCCGCGTCAGTGCATTTTCTCGTCCTGGTCGTGATGGAAGACGATTTCATGCAGATCGACGCTGATCGGGTCGCCCACTGGCTTCTCCGCGGCATCCAGCGCCTGAAACATCCAGCGCCTGTCCGCCAGCCAGCAGTAGCCGAACTGATCCTTGTAGAAACACTCCTTGGGTTGCATGGATTCCATCGCTCGTGCCTGCCTTTCTGGTGCAGCATCGGTTTTTCAGTCTGGCATATTATGAAAACGATGCCAGCGCATTGATGAAACCACCCGATGGCCCTCACGCCTCGGCCACCCGCGTGACCGCCGCCGGCACTGCTGGAAAGCCGGGTGGAAGTGCTGGAGACCGCGCCCCTGCTCGCTGAGGCCATCCGCCGCCTGCATGGCGGCGGCTCGCTGGTCGAACTGCTGCAGGCCTGAGCGAAATCCCGATCAGCAGGTGTCTTTCACTCGCCCGCCCAACTCGGCATAATCCGGACACGCTGCAAGTCCCACCCATCGGCCTCGCTACCCGGAGGCCGATTCACATCAGAATCGAACCATGCTTCCTTCCATCGAACAACGACTCGCCGCCGAAATCGCGGCCAAACCTGCACAGATCGCTGCTGCCATTGCCTTGCTGGACGAGGGGGCGACAGTGCCCTTCATCTCGCGCTATCGCAAAGAGGCGACGGGGGGCCTCGACGATACGCAGCTTCGCCTGCTGGAAGACCGCCTGCGTTACCTGCGCGAACTGGAAGACCGCCGCGCAGCCATCATCGACTCGATCACCGAGCAGAACAAAATGACGCCAGAGTTGTTGAAGGCGATCTCGCTTGCCCCGGACAAGACGCAGCTGGAAGACCTGTATCTGCCGTACAAGCCGAAGCGCCGCACCAAGGCGCAGATCGCACATGAGGCAGGACTGGAACCCCTGGCGGACGCCCTGCTGGCCAACCCGCTGCTGAATCCGGAGGAGGAAGCGGCCCGGTATCTGCGCGCGCCGTTCACCACCGAACAGGGCGACAACAACCCCGGTGTCGCCGACGCCAAGGCGGCGCTGGACGGCGCGCGCCAGATCCTGATGGAGCGCTTTGCCGAAGATGCAATTTTGCTGCAGTCCTTGCGCGAATATGTGCAGGCGCACGGCGTGGTGCAGTCCAGGGTGCTGGAAGGCAAGCACGACGCGGCGGAAAAGTATGCCGACTATTTCGACTACGCCGAATCCATCAACACCATCCCTTCCCACCGCGCGCTGGCGGTGTTGCGCGGGCGGCGCGAGGAGATGCTGGATGTGCAGCTGCGCCTGGACAGCGAAGAAGAAAAACCCACCTGGAGCGCGCCGCACAACCCGTGCGAGATGCGCATCGCCGCCCGCTTCGGCATCCAGAATCTGGACCGCCCTGCCGACCGCTGGCTGAGTGACACCGTGCGCTGGACCTGGCGCGTCAAGTGCTTCACCCACCTGGAATCCGAACTGATGGGCGCGCTGCGCGCGCGTGCCGACACCGAGGCCATCAACGTGTTCGCGCGCAACCTGAAAGACCTGCTGCTCGCCGCACCCGCGGGGCCGCGCGCCACCATGGGGCTGGACCCCGGCATCCGCACCGGCGTGAAAGTCGCGGTGGTGGACGAGACCGGCAAGGTGGTCGATACCGCCGTGATCTATCCGCACCAGCCGAGAAACGACTGGGACGGCTCGCTGCACACGCTGGCAAAGCTGGCCGAGAAGCATCGCGTGGCGGTGATCTCAATCGGCAACGGCACCGCATCCAGAGAAACCGACAAGCTGGCGCGCGATCTGATCAAGCTACGTCCCGAATTGAAGCTGACCAGCGTGGTGGTGTCCGAGGCGGGCGCGTCGGTGTATTCCGCGTCCGAATTCGCCTCGCGCGAACTGCCCGACATGGATGTCTCGCTGCGCGGCGCGGTGTCCATCGCGCGCCGCCTGCAGGACCCGCTAGCCGAGTTGGTGAAGATCGATCCCAAGTCGATCGGCGTCGGCCAGTACCAGCACGACGTCAGCCAGTTCCAGCTGGCGCGTTCGCTGGATGCGGTGGTGGAAGATTGCGTCAACGCCGTCGGCGTCGACGTCAACACGGCGTCGGTACCCCTGTTGGCGCGCGTGTCAGGCCTCTCCGGCAGCGTGGCGCAGGCCATCGTCGCGCACCGCGACTCCAAGGGCCGGTTCGCCAGCCGTACCGAGTTGCGCGACGTGCCACGCCTGGGTGAGAAGACCTTCGAGCAGGCGGCGGGCTTTTTACGCATCATGGACGGCAACGATCCGCTCGACGCTTCCGCCGTCCACCCCGAATCGTATCCGCTGGTGCAGACGATCCTCGCCGACCTCAAGCAGGACATCAAGGCCGTGATCGGCAACAGCAGCCTGCTGAAGTCGCTCGCTCCGTCCAAGTACGCCAACGGGCAATTCGGCATTCCCACCGTCACCGACATCCTCAGGGAACTGGAAAAACCGGGCCGCGACCCGCGCCCCGAATTCACCACGGCGGCGTTCAGGGAAGGCGTGGAAACCCTGGCCGACCTCAAGCCTGACATGATCCTGGAAGGCGTCGTCACCAACGTGGCGGCGTTCGGCGCGTTCGTCGACATCGGCGTGCACCAGGACGGCCTGGTCCACATCTCCGCCCTCTCCAACAGCTTCGTCAAGGACCCGCACACCGTGGTCAAGGCCGGCCAGATCGTGAAGGTGAAAGTGCTGGAAGTCGACGAGAAGCGCAAGCGCATCGCGCTGACGATGCGGCTGGCCGATGCAGCGGGAAAACCAGGTACGAAGCCGGACGTGGCGCAGCGGGGACAGCGGGACCATCGTAGCCAGGGCAAACCTGCGGGCGGAAAACCGAATCGTGCGCCCGCTTCAGCGCCGGCGGGCGGTGCCATGGCGGCGGCATTCCTGAAGTTGAAGGGGTGAATGCGGTAACAGGCCTGCCGCCTGCTTTCGAGCGCTTGAATTGAAGCACGTCCAGGGCCGCGCTCATGACCGGGATCGTAGCCGCCATCACGTCGCCATGCCGTAGCGTCTGAAGAACTCCTCGGCGCTCATGTGCGCCAGCGCGGGATCGCCTGAGGCCTCGATGTAGCCGACCGAGCGGGCGTAGGCCTCCCACTCCGCCTGCATCTCCGCCAGTTTCTCGGGATGCTGGGCCGCGACGTTGACCTGCTCCTGCGGATCCTCGCGCAGGTCGTAGAGCTGCCATTCGCTCTGCCCGTAGGGCGGCGCCAGGAACAAGATCTTCCAGCCGCCCTTGATCACCGCCTTGCACTCGATCATCTCGAAGCCGATCGCGTCGTAATGGCCGCGGACGGGCTGGCGTGAGGTCTGCTCGAGCCAGGCGCGCCAGGAGCGCCCGTAAAGCGGCGCAAGCACGTGGCCGTTGCGCTCCGCGGGCCGCTCGACCCCGGCGTAGTCGAGCAGGGTCGGCACGATGTCGGTCGCATGCAGCAGCTGGTCGGCCACGATCCCGCGCCGCTCGATCCCCGGGCCCTTGACGATCAGCGGTACCTGCACGCCGCCTTCCGACGTGGTCAGCTTGAAGTACGACAGCGGGGTGTTGCAGGCCTCGGCCCAGGCGCCGCCGATCGAGACGAACGACCCTTTCCGCCCCATATTCTCCGGGCTGTTGTCGTACCAGGTGTCGATCTGCTCCGGCGTGCTGGCGGAGTAGAAGTGCGGCTCCTTCGGGTTGGCGCCGTTGTCCGACATGAACACGACGATCGTATCGTCCAGCGCGCCGGTTTCTTCCAGGTATCCGAGCACCTCGCCGACGCCGGCGTCGGCCATCTCGATCATCGCCGCGCACAGTTCCATCTTGCGCGCCTGGCTGCGCTGCTCGTCGACGGACAAGCTTTCCCATGCCGGAAAATGACCGGTCCCCGGGTTGATGTCCAGGTCCTGCGGGATCAGCCCCATCGCCTTCATCCGCTCGGTGCGTTCGACCACCATCGCCGGATAGCCGCCGTCGTAGCGGCCGCGGTAACGATCGAGCCATTCGTCCGGCACCTGCAGCGGATCGTGCGGCGCGGTGTAGGCCAGATAGGCGAAGAACGGGCGATCGGCCGGCCGCTCGCGGAGGAAGCCGAGCATCCGTTCCGTGTAATAAGTGGTCGAATAGAAGTCGTCCGGCAAGGCGTCGGTCACGTCGCGGCCGTTGTCGTCGTACAGCGTGTGCGGGCCCTCGCTCGGCGCAAGCTCGCGCGCATCGGAAAAATGCGAAGCACCGCCGCCGAGGAAGCTGAAGACCTGCTGGAACCCCCGGTTCTCGGGCCGCTGGCCGTCGTTCTTGCCCAGGTGCCACTTGCCCGACATACAGGTGAAATAGCCGCCATCGGACAGCAGCTCGGCGATGGTCGCGACGTTGGCATTGAGCGTGCCTTCGTAGCCTGGCTGCATGAACTGGTTCATCGAGTGCATAGGCGGCATCACGCCCAGGCCGTTCAGGTGGTTGTCCACGCCGGTCATCAGCAGCGAGCGTGTCGGCGCGCACAGCGACGATACGTAGAAGTTGCGGAAGCGCACGCCCTCCTCCGCCAGCTTCGAAAGATTCGGCGTGGCGATCTCGCCGCCGAAGGGCGCGCAGTCCGAATAGCCCATGTCGTCGACGACGATGAGCAGGAAGTTGGGGCGCTTGCGTTGCGTGGTCATGGTTCGTTGCTCCTGTGTTGGTTCGCCAGCCAAGCGCTGGCCATGTCTACCGCGTGCCCGGTCGAGCTCCCCAGCGCGTCGTCCGCGCGCAGGATGTCGACTGTGCGGTCGGGGTCGAGCTTGCCGCTGCGTTGCAGTTGGAGGGCCGCGCTTTCGGACAGTCCCGCCAGGTACAGGCGGCCACCGGCACGTTCGACGGCCTCAGAGTAAGTGTCGAGGACTTCGATCAGCGTAACGCCGAGCCGCTGCCGTCCACGCAGGCGGATGACCACTGCCGGCTGCGACGCGCCGGTGACATCCGGCAGTTGCTCCTCGAACCGGCGCGCACCGGCGAAGAACAGGCTGCCGTAGACCTCCAGCACCGTGGTCGCCCGGCTCGGCAGGATCACCGGCGGATCGGATTCACGGATGCGGCCGTCCGGCCCGCGGGTCAGGGCGCGCACGCTGACTTCGTTCGCCGAGGACACGATGAACAGCAGCACGGCCAGCAGCACGCCGAGGCCCACGGCCATCGGGATCGACAGCACCAGCGTTGCGACAAAGGTCGCGACCATCGGCAGCAGCGCACCGATCCCCGTGCGCCACACCGAGCGCAGCTCGCCCAGGTCGATGGCGCCGACGCCGGCCATGATCATCAGCGCCGCCAGCACCGTCATCGGTACCTTGCCGACCAAGCCCGGAAAAAGCAGCACGATCGCGAGCATCCACACGCCGCCGGCAACGCCCGCCCAGCGGCTGCGTGCGCCCACGCTCACGTTGAGCGCCGTCTGCCCGACCGATCCGCCAGCGGGGATCCCGGAAAACAGGCCGCTTGCCGCATTGGCGACGCCCTGTGCGAGCAGGTCCCGCGACGCATCGTTGGGCGTACCGTCCAGATTCCTGACGCTCTGGCTCACGCCGATGCCCTGGATGCCCACGATCACCGCGACCGCCGCCGCCGCGCCGATCAGTTGCGATCCGAGCAGCCCCAGGTCAGGCAACGCGGGCGACGGCATGCCGCGCGGAATCGGGCTGACGTCGTCGATCAGGCTGACGCTGCCCAGCCCGAGCACGGCGACCGCGAGCGAGGGCAGTATCAGCGCAACCAGCGAGGCCGCGGCGGCGAAGCGGGAGCGCCGCATGCCGACGAGGATCGCGATCGCGCCCAGCCCCACCAGCAGCGTGGCGAAATCGAACTGGTCGACGTGGGCGATCAGGTCCACAAACTGGAGCAGCTCGTTTGCGCCACTGGGCCGGTAACCGACCAGCGGCGCCAGCTGGTCCATCACCAGCACGGCGGCGACGCCGGTGAGGAAGCCGGTCATCACCGAATGGGAGACATAGCGGGAGAGCCGGCCCAGTCGCAGCACGCCGAACAACGCCAGGAACACGCCGACCAGCAGCACCAGCAGGAACATCGCGTGGGCGCGCTCGCTTTCGGGATAGGCCGCAATCGCCTGGCCCGCGGCCAGCGCCGAGGCGCTGGTGGTCGCGATCTGCATCAGCTGTGTGCTGACCAGCAGGCTGCCGCCGATCGGCGCGACCACGCTGGTGTACAGGCCATACACCGGGTTGACGCCGGCAAGCGCGGCGCTCGCCAGGCCATCTGGCACGCTGATCACCGCGTTGACCAAGCCTGCCGGCACGTCCTTGCGGACGATACCGCGCCAGTCCCGGCCCGGACGCACCGGAACCGCCGCCTCACCCATCGCCTGCCTCCTGGGTGGCGCTCACCAGCCAAGCCTGGCCTGCCTCGGCCGCCGCTTGGGTGGAGAGCCCAAGGAATGCGGTCGCTTCGTGGATCCGCACCGGACCCTGCAGGTCCAGCCGCCCGGTGCGCACGATCTGCTGATGGACGCCGGGATCGACCCCACTCAGGTACAGCCGTCCGCCCGCGTTGCCGATGTCACGGGCATAGCGGGCCAGCACGTCCAGCAGGGTCGCTCCCATCGAGGACAGCCCGCGCAGCCGCAGCACCACGACCGGACGCTCGCTACCGCCCGCCTTGGGCAGCAAGCGCTCGAGCGTGTGTGCGCCGGCATAGAACAACTGCCCGTAGCCGTCGAGCACGGTGACCCGCCCGGACGCGAGCGTGGACGGCGGCTTGCGCTCCTCGATGGCGCCGTCGTCGTGGTGGACCAGTTCGACCAGCGATATGTCGGTGGAGGCCTGTGTGATGTAGAGGAATGCCGACAGCACCACCCCGAATCCCACCGCAGCCTGGATCGGCAGGAACAGCATCGCCACGAAGGTGGTGCCGCCCGCCAGCCACGACGGCCAGCCGGCCTCGACGACGAGCCGGATATCGCGCGGCTTGATGCTGGTCACGCCGGCCAGGATGAGCAACGCGCCCAGCGCGGGCATGGCCACCCCGCCCACGGCGCCCGATAACGCCAGCACGATCACCGCCATGATCAGGCCGGCGAAGATCGACGCCCATCGCGATTGGGCGCCGTAAAGCACGTTGAGTGCGGTACCGCTGACCGAGCCGCCGATCGGCGCGCCGCGGAACAGACCGGACACCATGTTCGCGGCACCAATCGCGATGAAATCGCGTGAGGTGCTCTGGCGGGTGCCATCCGGGTTGGGCACGCTCTGGCCGACGCCCGCCGACTGCACCAGGATGATCAGCGCGACCGCGAACGCGCCACTGACGACGCCGGGCGTGAACGCCGACAGCGCCGACAGCGGCGGCAGCGACGGCAGCGGCAGGCCTTGCGGAATGGTGCCGCTGTCGCGGACCCGCAGCACGTCGCCGAAGAGCGGCAGCAGCGCGAGCAGCGACGGCACCACCACTGCGAGCAGCCGGCCGTACTGGCCGGCCCGGGTGCGCGGCAGCAGCACCGCCAGCGCCAGCGCCAGCACCGCCAGCGCCAACGTCGGCAGGTGCACCGACCCGAGGTCCGACAACAGCTGGAAAGCGCCTGCGACGCCGCCGGGCGCGTCGCGGCCGGTCACGTCCGGCAGCTGGTTGAGGATCAGCAGCACCGACACGCCGGTGAGGAAACCCAGGGTCACCGAATACGATACGAAGCGCAGGAACCGCGCCAACTTGAACACACCCGCGCCCAGTTGGATGATCCCGACCAGCAGCACCATGGCGAACAGGCCGTCCGCCCGCGCCTGCCCCTCCAACCCGCCCAGCGCCTGCGCCGCAGACAGCGACGCCGCTGCCATCGTGGTGATCATCATCAGCTGGGTGCTGGAGAGCGTACCGCCCACGGCCGGGCCGAAGATCGTGCCGTACAAGCCGTGCACCGGGTTGACCCCCAGCAGCGCGCCGTTCGCCATGCCGTCGGGCACGTTGCTGATGGCGCTGCTCAGCCCGGCCATCGCGTCCCGTTTGAGCGCCGCACCACGCGGCAACCGCGTCCACAGGCGCCTGCGCACCGCGGCTCGTAGGGCATCCAGGCCAGGCTGGTCGTTCTGTGCGACGTCGCGTGCCAGATCCGGCGGACTCATGGCGTGGCAACCCGTCCGGCGCGGCGCCCGAACTCACCGGCAGCGATGAGGGTGACGGCCATGCTGACGAGCGAGGCCGCCAGTACCATCAGGAAGACGTCGGGTTGCGCCGCAAAGCTGCCCTGCGCGATCACGAACGCCGCGGCGAAGTTTCGCTGCGACGAGGTAACCGCCAGGGTCCTGCGCACCGCCGGCGAGGGCCCGCCGAGCAGGTAGCCTGCCGCCAGGCCGAGCAGGCAGATGGCCAGCGCAGAGCCGATCGCGCCGCTACCGAGCAAGCTCACCACATGCGGTACGTTGGCCAGGTTCAGAATGAGCATCAGCGCCAGGCTGACGTTGGCGATCTCGCCCATGACCACCCGGGTCATCTCCGCTTCCTCGTCGTAGCGGAGATTCACCACCAACCCGGCGGCCAGCGGCAGCAGGACCTGGAGGAACAGCGGCAGCGCGATGGCCATCGCATCGATCTCGATGCCGGGCACCAGCCGCGGCAGCGCGAACGGCACGTAGGCCACCGTCGCAAGGACCAGCAATACGACCAGGCTGGCGGCGACGACATCGTCACCGTGCGCCAGTTGGGAGGCCTTGATCGCCAGCGGCGCGCCGCCCACCGCACTCATCACGATCAGGCCGATCGCAAGGTCGGACGGGATCGGAAGCACACGGATCAGCAGCACGGCCGCTGCGGGCAGCAACACGAAGTTGATCACCAGCGCAGCGGTCACCAGCCTGCCGCTGCGCAGCGGCGCCAACAGGTCGCGCAGCGTCTGGCCCAGCCCGAGGCCGAACATGCTGGTGATCACGAACGCCAGCGTGAAGGCGCTGTTGAGTGCGCCGATGATCTCGTTCATGCGATCGCCGCCTCAGCCGGGATCACATGGTCGTTCGCGACGATCCGCATCGCCGCAAACGACCAGGCCCGAGAATCAGGCACGCAGCGCATTGCGCAGCACCAGGCGCCAGATGCCGTTGGAGATCAGCGAGAAGCCCGTGAGCCGGCCAACGAAGGCGATCGAGCTCCGCGGCAAGCCGATCAGGATCAGCATCGCTAGCGCGATCGGCAGCAGGCCGTCGAACAGCATCCAGACCCAGCCCGGCAGCGGCTTGAGCCGGAACGCGATCACGCAGCCGACGATACCGCCGGCCAGCAGGAAACTGCTGATCAGCAGGGCAAGCGATACCACCGGGCGAGTACCCTGGCGTCTCGTCGTTCCCATACCGATCTCCTTTCGCCCTCTTCCCGGGTATTCGCCTGCGATCTTCCTCGATCGGGTTCAGGCATCCCGCGGCAGCACCGACAAAACCCTCGCAACGAACGTGTGGAACTCCGCCATATAGTTGCGCAGGAACTCTTCTGTCGCGCTGTCGGTGACTTCTCCACCGTCGGTGACCAAGCCGGGTGAGAACTGGATATAAGCTTCGGGCGCGGTCATCTGCGGGGAGTTGCAGAAGCTGAGCACGCTGCGCAGGCTCTGCTGGGAGAGAGCGGTGCCGATCCTGCCGGGCGACGCACCGATCACGGCGGAGGGTTTGTGGGTGAAGGAATTGGTGCCATAGGGCCGGCTGGCCCAGTCGATGGCGTTCTTGAGTCCTCCGGGGATCGACCGGTTGTATTCGGGCGTCACGAACAACAGCGCGTCGACTGCCTTGATCGCATCCTTGAACGCCCGCGCGACCGGAGGATAGTCGGCATCGTAGTCGTAGCTGTAGAGCGGCAGATCCTTGAACGGAATCTCGGTGAAGACGAGGTTTTCCGGAGCCAGGCGAATGAGCGCCTGCGCGAGCTTGCGGTTGATGGATTCGCGCGCAAGGCTGCCGATGAAATAGCCGACCTGATAGTGCATCATGGCATGACCTTTCCGTTCGTGGCATAGAAGGCAGTGGCGGCTCGCGAGGCGAATGACCGCCGCTGGCGGCCGCGCGACTGGGGGAGCCGCCCCGTATCGGTCCGGCCATCGCTTTCTTCCGGCGAATCCGGACCTCTGTCCCACTATAGGCAACGGATGCCAAGGTTTCCTGGGGCGGAATTCCGCCAGGGCGGGAGCCTTTCATCGCACGCCGCTCGACCCCATATGGGGGACGGGTGCGAACGGATCGTGGCTGGCGATGAGGAAACGGGTTCGGTGTGCGCACCTGCTTCACACCCCTGAAGCAGCCGTGACCGACGCCTCTTCCGGATAGGTGATGCGCAGGCCGTCGACCCGCGCCCAGGGCGTCAGAACATGGGGCCGGCGATGGGTTGCGCTGCTGATGTGTTCGACGGGAATTCCTCGCACCGTGAGCGCATCGGCAATGAGGGAGCGATGGCAGCGCCACGGCACCGCCTCGGCACACATCAACGCGCTGGGCGTCTGCCCGGCAAGCCCGATCAACCGTTCGAGCTCGTCCGCGAAGTCG
>JANJWF010000120.1 GCA_024709685.1 Thiobacillus sp. | reverse complement strand
GGCGAGGTTGCCGCGGTCGACCAGGAACAGAATGCGCCGCGCACCGGCGAACTTGATCAGGCGGTAGATGAAGGAAATCGAGGTGAAGGTCTTGCCCGAGCCGGTGGCCATCTGGATCAGGGCGCGCGGGCGGTTTTCCTTCAGGGATTTTTCCAGGTTGCGGATCGCTGTGATCTGCGCGGGCCAGAGGCCCTCTTCCTTTAACGGGGGCATGTGCTGCAGACGCGCGAGGAACGTGGGAGTCGGCTGGGCGGCGAGCCTCTCCCCCTCTCCCCCGCCCTCTCCCCGCTGGGGCGAGGGAGTAAGGTAGGCGAGCCACTCGGCCAAGAGCTTGGGCTGGTGGAAGGCGAACACCGGGCGCGAGCGTGGGACGGGGTCGAGGCCGTTGGTGAAGCGCGTTTCGACGCCGGTGGACTGGTAGGCGAACGGCAGCGGGTTACTCCAGCGCGGCAGGCCGGCGGGCAGACCCTTGGTGTACTTGTCGGACTGGGTCTCGACGCCGGTGAGGGTCACGCCCTCCTTCTTGGCTTCGACGACGCCCGCCGCCTTGCCGTCGACATATAGAAGGTAGTCGGCGAAGCCGTAGCCGGGCAAGGGAAATTCGCGGATGGCGACGCCGCGCGCGGCGTGGATATTGGCAGCGGCCGCGTCGCAGACGTGCCAGCCCGCCGCCTCCAGCAGCCTGTCGATATTCCCCCTCGCTTGTTGTTCTGGCTGCGGCGCCAAGACACCCCCTTGTTTGTTATCAGGGGGATTCTCGCACGAGTCGGCTTGTTTCTATTCGTTGCGGTGCTGCGGCTTTTCAGATGATGCCGCTATCGGTCTGCACGGTGGTCCAGTCGATATGCTTGAGATCCGGCACATGAACAAAAGCAGCGTCCGCACTGACCAGGGTGCAGTTTTCTGCCAGGGCGTGCGTGGCAATTAGCAAATCCATTGGTGCCAGCGATTTACCCTTGGATTCCAGTTCGGCGCGCAGCAGCCCGTAACGTTCGGCGCAAGCCGAGTTCCAGGGCCGGATATCGGTGGCAAGCAGCAGGCTTTCCACTATGCGGCGCAGGTCTGCTTTCACGGGCCGACGCGCCAGCCCATAGCGCAATTCGGCCCCGGTAATGACCGACATGCAAAAAGGTCGCCGCGTCAATGCTTGGCTGAGTCCCTCTGCCTGGCCCTTGACCAGGGCTGAAACGGCATTGGTGTCGAGCATCAGCACAACGCTCATGGCCAGTCGCGCTCGCTGTGGGGGCCGATATCGCGCAGTTCGTCGAGTGCGGCGAGATCTTCCTTGGATAAATGGGGCAACAATCGATCGCGCAGCTTGAGCCAATCTTCAAACTTCTTGTTGCGCGGGCTGAGGATGACATCGCCGGTAACCGGGTCGCGGCGGACCAGCACTTCGTCGCCTTCGAACCGAAATTCGGCTGGCAAGCGCACGGCCTGGCTGCGCCCGTTTTTGAACAGTTTGGCGGTTTGCATGATGCGTCTCCTTCAGGCGAAAGTATATATCATGCTATATACCATCTGCACGCTGATTACTCAAGCCCGATGCGGGATATTCAGCGGGGTCAGACCAGGACGGCGACCCCGATTGCGGCACTTGACCAACTCGAATGCGGCATCGATGCCCAGCCCGTTCCGCTCAGGTCACCCCAGCGGCGAAGGCGGCTGCCAGATTCCGTCCCACGCCGCCTGCGCCGACATCCTCACTCGCTCGGGCAGCGTCAGCTTCCTCTGATAGCTCACCTGCAGCACCCTGCCCTGCTTGCACGCGGCGCGGATGACCTCATCGCTGGTGCCGAGCTCGTCGACCAGGCCGAGTTCCAGCGCCCGACTACCGAGCCAGGCTTCGCCGGTGGCGACCTTGTCAATGTCGAGTTGACGGCGCTCGTGCACGAATTCGCGGAAGCGCGCGTGGATTTCCTCCAGCTCCTCGCGCAGCTTGGCGCGGCCGGCTTCGGTGTTCTCGCCGAACACGGTCACGGTGCGCTTGTACTGGCCGGCGGTGAATTGTTCCCAGTCGATGTCACGCGCCTGCAGCCAGCGGTGGAAGTTGGGAATCTGCGAGATGACGCCGATGGAACCGACGAGCGCGAACGGCGAGGCGACGATCTTGTCGGCGGTGACGGCCATGAGGTAGCCGCCGCTGGCGGCCACGCTGTCGACCATGACGGTGAGCGGCAGTTTGGCGTCGCGCAGCCGCAGCAGCTGGGCGGCGGCGAGGCCGTAGCGGTTGACCATGCCGCCGGGGCTTTCGAGCCGCAGCAGCACGGTGTCGCCCGGTTTGGCGACCTGCAGGATGGCGGTGATCTCCTCACGCAGCGCAACGAAGGCCGAGGCGCGGATGTCGCCCTTGAAGTCGAGCAGGTAGCTGTATGGGCCGGCTTCCGCATGCTGCAGCGCCTTGCGCTCGGCCTTCCGCCGCTTCAGCAGGTTCTTGAGAGCCTTTTTGGGCAGCCGCGCCGCCTCGATGCGGTCGCCGGCCGCCTCGAGCTGGCGGTTGACGTCGGTCACCTTGATCTCGCCGGTCTGCCGGGCCTTGCGGCGCGCGAATGCGCCCAGCGTGGCGACGAGCGCGACGGCGGCGAGCACGAGGGTGACGGCTTCGGCCAGAAACAGCGCGTATTGCGAAACGAAGCTGGTGATGGCGGGCTCCTCGAAGGCGTGTGCGGGCACACGGTTCCTTCTACCCTAGCTCACCAGCGCGCCGTTTTTTGAAGCCGCTTCGCCGCAGCCCGGCGCAGGTCGCCGACCGCCTGGCTAGTTTTTTCTGCAGCCGACGAGCAGGAAGCCCATTCCGACGGCGATTGTGCCGACGCTGAGCCAGACCGGTACGGCGACCGTCTCCCTGTCCTCCACCGCAAACTCCATCGGCCCCAGCTTGCCCTGGTGGGTATCCTTCGTGTAGCTGAACCCGCCGTACACCAGTCCCAGGGCTCCGGCTGCGATCATGACAATGGCTGCGAGCTTGGCTGCGTTCATTCAATCTCTCCTCGGTTCGATTTTGAAGGCTTGAGCCTCCCAGCTCGCAAGATCGATGCCCACGCTATAAGATCATGAATTCACGCCATTTCCACTGAAGTCGGGAGAGCCGGGGTGACGCGTTGCGTCAACGGGTGGCGAAAATGGGTATCCGCATCGCAACCGCCGTAGCGCCCCCATCCGGGTTTCATGCTCGCACGGGTAGTATTACGTTTCTGTCTTGTATCAAACGCTGCCACCCGCAGTACCTGCCGATGAACCCATTGGTCAGCGCGACCCGCTTCAAGTCTCCCGAAAACCCGGCCGCCGCATGCCTTCCCCCCACGCCGCGGCTGCGGGAATGCCTCGCACATGACCCGGTTGTTCCCGGCCTGGCCGACATCGGCAGGCAACTCCAACGCATCTCGCAATCCTGCGGCGCCGGTGCGCTCGATGCGTTGGTCGACCTCTACGAAGCCTGCTACCCGCTGCTGGAAAAGGCGATGTGGTCGGATGGAGCGGATTTCCACGCGCTGCTGGCGAGCTACCAGGCGCTGTTCCGCGAACAGGAGGCGCTGATCCGGCAGCGCTGCGCGGATAGACAGGTCACCGACGACCGCTATCGCTTCATCCTCAGCATCCCGGTGGCGGACCGCCCGCCGCACCTCGAGGCCTGCCTCGAAAGCATCCATCAGATCTGCGCGCTGTACGACTACGGCGGTCACGCGGCCGGCGTGTGGGACAGAATCCAGGTCGTCGTCAGCGAGGACAGCCGCGACGAGAACAACATCCGCCGCCATCAGGCCCTGGTCGAGGAATACCGGCAGAAAGGCCTGCAGGTGGTCCACTTTGGCCTCGCCGAGCAATACGAACTGCTGCAGGCGCTGCCGCAGGCGCAGCGCGAGCGGTTGGGCAATCTGCTCACCACCCAGCCGCGCGACCGCTTCCATCTCAAGGGCCAGGCCGCCAACCGCAACCTCAGCTACCTGAAGTGCCTGCAACTGACCAGGGACCGCGACAGGACGCTCTACTACCTGATCGACAGCGACCAGTCGCTGTGCGTGAACCGGCAGACCGCGTCCGGCGAGGAGGCGGTGTATGCGCTGAACTACTTCCACGCCGTCGACCGCATCTTCCGCAGCACCGACACGCTGATGCTCACCGGCAAGATGGTCGGCGACCCGCCCGTCTCGCCGGCGGTGATGGCCGGCAATTTTCTCGACGACGTGATTGCCTTCTTCACCCGGCTGGCCGCGCTGGGGCGCGATGAGGCCTGCACGTTTCACGGCCTGCCGAAGCGGCAGGCGGGCGACGCCGCGTATCACGACATGGCGAAGCTGTTCGGCTTCGACAACCAGCCGGCGACCTTCCCCTACGCCTGCCGCCTTGCCGGCGCGCACGACCATGCCGCATGCCTGATTGATTTCGCCGAGCGGCTCAACGCCTTCTTCTTCGGCGAGCACCTCACGCGCAAGACCTGGTTCGCCTACGGCGACGGCTTCACCCGGCTCGCCGCCGCGCGCACGGTTTATCCCGGCAACTACATCGTCAACTACGCCGGGCTCAAATACGTCATCCCCTTCGGCCACCTGCGCCTGCGCATGTCCGGCCCCACCGCCGGGCGGCTCATCGCCGCGGAGATCGACGGCCGGTTCGCGTCGTTCAACATGCCCAACCTGCACCGGCGCACCACCGAGGCGGGGCTGGAAGACGACTTCCGCCCCGGCGTGGAAATGGGTGAGGCGTGCGTCGATCTGTCCAACGAATTCGAGCGCCAGTTCTTCGGCGACCTGATGCTGTTCTCCACCGAAGCGCTGGTCAGGCAGGCCGACGTGACCCGACCCTTTGCGCAGGACGCAATCGAGTCCGTCGTCGCCGAGAAGGAGGCCGAACTGCTCGCGCTCTATCAGCAGAAGCATGACGCCATCGTCGAGCGCAACCGGCAGCTCGCCGCCCTCGTCTTCGACGCCGGCCACTGGTGGCTGCATGCAAGCGCGCCCGGCATGGCTCACGCGCTGCGGCAGGTACGCGCCTTCATCGACAACATCGACCGCAACTTCGGCGAACACGCCCTCGCCTGGCGCCAGATCCAGTCCTCCGGGCACCGCGCCGAGCGCCGCCGGCAGATCGTCGATGCCCTGATGAACTACCGCGCCGAGCGCAATGCCTGGGACAGCCTGTTCTGACGACTCGTCTGATGAACCTGACGACACGTCTGTAGGTTGTCATGCCGCGAACACCCAATCGGCCCGAGCGCCCGATGGGCATAAAAGGCGGGCCTCCTACACCCCCCGCATGGAAGCGACGCCTTTATACCCTCCGGGTACCCGCCGCGATTTTCGAACCATCGCAATCCCCACATCATGGGTCTGAGGACGTGTCACCTTAAAGGGTGACCGAATCCGTCGCCCCTGCAACAATCCGCGCCCGGCATTCCCGATAAGCCTCCCGCGCCCCCTCCAGCACCGCCTCAGGAATCGCGATGTGCGAATAGTCTGTCTTCGCCCGGTCGATCCGCCCGCTCCGGACGCGCCCGGACGTGTCGCCCCTGCGCGCCTGCCCCGTCTGGCTGAACACCTCGTACCGCGCGCTCAACGGCGTATCCAGCGCGAGCCATTGTGTCAGCCTCGGCAGCAGCATCTCCGGCGCGCGCTGCAGCAGCTCCGCGTCGAAGTAGCAGTAAGGCCAGCCGCTCGTCCTGCAGAATTCCGCCAGCGCCCGCAACCGCTCGATGTAGTACTTCGCTGCCTCCACCGGCGACGCGTACAGGTCCGGATCCGGCTTCTGTCGGAACAGATGCACGATGCTCCGGATCGTGTGTTCCGGCTCCGCCAGCGAAACCAGGATCCTGATATCGGCCACGCCCAGCTGCTCGGGCTTCAGCTCATAGTCGTTGTGCAGCAGCTTGTCGAAAAGATAACGGCTGTTTTCCTTGAGCACGTCGCCCTGCCGGAACGCCTCCAGTTGCCTGTCCAGCGCAGACGCGTCCTCATAGCCGAGATGCATTTCGTAGTAGCCGTTGATCTGCGGATGCGAGCCGAGAATATGCCCCGCCAGGCTGGTGTAGGCGCGCATGTGGCTCAGCAGGAAAATTCTGGCGTAGGGGTCGGACACGGCGCTCGGGAAATAAACAGGCTGCGGAATAGAAATTGTGGCGAGCATAGCGCCTTGGGCTTCGAGCAGGTAGGCCATGGTCGGAACGGTCTGCGCTGCCTTCGAAGACCGGCTTCATGCCCGCAAGCCCATGAGCTTGGTAAAGAAGATTTCTGCCAGCTCTGCAATCGGATACGCCAGCAGGAGTAGCGGCACCATCGGCAGCAGCGTGGCCAGCGCCAGACCGAACAGCAGACGCCGGCTTATCGGAGCCCAGCGCATGTTGCGCACGATGTTGAAACTGTTGGCCAGGTCGGCCAGCGATTGCAGGTCCGGCGTGCCCAGCAAGGCCTTGTCGTCGCGGGAGTCTGCGGCCAGCCATTTCCGGTCGAAACCGCCGACGTAGCGCGCTGCTAAAGTCGTGTAGTCGCCCAGCCCCTTCACCCGGCAGGCCCAGAGCCGCGGCGCGAAGATGAGCAAGGGCATCACGAACAGCAGTGCGTCAGCCACGAGAACGATCGCGAGCGCGGGATAAAGCGCCTCCAACGTCGTCCTGCCCGTGGCTATCCCTTCGGCGAAGGATGCCGTCTCGACTGCCGACAGCGCGAAAACCAGGGGCGTGAAATGGGCGTGCACGACTTCCAGGTAGCCCAGACCTGCCGCGCCGTCAGGGTGGGTCGGCACGAGATTGAGCGGCAGCCTCGACACGCGCCAGAGAAAGCCATACCACAGAGCCAGCCGCCAGAGCCAGCGCAACACCAGGAAGCGAAACAGCGTCAGGCACACGCCCCAGTACCATTGGCCCGCCAGCGTCGCCTCGGCTGCGGCCGGGTGATAAGGCGCACCGGGCAGATGCGCCATGGGCGCAGCCAGCAGCAGCGCCACCGCGGCGGCCAGGCACAGCGTATCCGGCAGCCACGAGTCCTTCCAGCGACCGATCCGTGCGACTTCTGCCTCCAGCACCGGCCGCGCGCTGCGGGGCACCACGCCGGAGTCGACGATCGTCCTGACGAACGCCGTCATTTTGGGGTCCAGCAAGGACTCGCACAGGAAGAACAGCGGGATGACCAGCAGCAGGCGGACATGCCCACCGATCGCCGCAAGCGAAAAAAGCTGCCGACCCGTGCCGTCGATGAAAGCCAGCGCGACCAGGACGCCCCAGAGCAGCAGCGAAATGGCGAATCCGAGCGCGAGCGTGTTCGTTCCGCCGCGAACCAGGTGCAAGCGGCACCCGAGCCGATGGAGCGGGCCGCCGAGCAGGGAGAAGCTTTCTCTCCCCGGCGCCTGTTCGCTCACGGCCTGCATGCTGCGAATGTCGTGGTCACGTCGTCCTGCATTGCCACCCCCCTTGGCCGGTCATCCGATTGCCCCACCATGTCACGCGCGTGCTCGCCAGCAGCAGGCGGCCAAACGGATCGACAGCGCCTGCAGCCGGGTCACTTCGCGGCCTGCATGCGGGCCTTGAAGCGTTCGGCGTAGAAGCCCATGGTCTTGGCGATCGCATCCCAGGACAGTTCGCTGGCCGCCCCTTTGGGCGCCTTGTCGACCAGCACGCCCAGGCGCTCGCCGGTGGTCGAATCGAGCATCTCGATTTCGAGCACCGCATCCTTGAGCGAAACGCTCGGACCGGTGGCCGCGCTCTTCACCGCACCCACCACAAGACCGATGGGCGTATAGCCCAGCAGGCCGCGTTTTTTCTTTGCGATTTTCACGTTGGTGATCGCGGCGCGCAGATACAGCACGCCCTCGCCCTTCTGGCCGACCACGGGAATATCCGGCTCCAGCGTCCGGGTGACGACGTCGCGGAAGGTGTCTGCCAGCGCCTTGAGTTCATCGGCATCAAGGCCCTGGTATTCCGAATCGGGGCTGATAAAGATGGTGAGGGGCTCGACCATCACCCGCGTGTACGCCGCGCGGTCGACACCGGGTTTCTGCCACATCATCGCGCCGGTCCGGTCAGGATCCGGAATGAGCGCCGGCAGGTTGTCGATGAACGCGCTGTCGCCGGCGCATGCCGGATGCAAGGACAGGGCCAGAACGGCCGTTGCCAGTAGGAATCGGATCATCATGCTTGCTCCCGAGTGGTTCATTGTGCGTGGCTAAGGCCGTTTGAGCTTCGTGTCCTCACGTTTCGCCTCGGCCATGGCCTCGGGCTCGAGCTCTTCGGCATAACGGTTCAGGCGAACAAAGTACGCCCACGCCGCCAGCAATGCTGCGGTCGCCACCAGGATGATCGCGGCATACAGCAACTGTGCCGGGTCCTCGTGAATGGCCTTGAACGTCGCGACGAGGCCTTCGATGGCGAGCGCCACGACGACGACCACGAAGAATCTCGACAGGAATCGGCGGATTCGGGTGGGTGCGCTGATGTCGGCATTGCGGACGACCTCTTCCTCGAAAATCGTCTCGGCGATCTGAAGCGCGACAACGGCCGCAGCCAGCAGACCCACTGCTTCGATGATGGTCTGCGCGGCACTGCGATCCAGGCCACCGATGAATGCCAGCCAGCCCATGCGGGCGGCGATCGTGATGAGCATCAGCGCCGAGCAGGCAAAGAGCAGCGCCATCAACCCATGGGCAAGTCGAAAGGCGCGCACGATCGATTTCATCGGCGTATCACCGCAGACGAATGCTTGAGAAAAAAGTGGCGGAAGGGAGTGGGAGTCGAACCCACCCGGGAGCGACTGACACCCCCAACCGGATTTGAAGTCCGGCCGCACCACCAGGAACGCTTCCCTTCCATTTCAAGCGGCATGTTCCATCCTGCCGAACATGTCCGCGTTACGCAGTCGGTGAGCTTCGCGCACGCGGCGCGTGTAGCCGACGCGGTCGAAGAACTCCAGCACCTGGATCGCACGCTTGCGGCTCAGGCCGCTGCGGTCGCGAAACTCGGCGGCGCGGGTCTCGCCGCTGGCGTGCTCCAGGTCCTGCACGATCGCCGCCAGCTGGGCGACGGCTTCGGGCAGGTAGAACAGGTCGCGCACGACCGGGTAGAGCTTGCCCTGCCGGGCGAGCTTCTGCAACAGGCGGCGCATCGTGGCCTCGTCGCGCCCTGTCCGCTTCGCCAGGTCGCGCATCCAGGGCGGGTCGAGCGGCGACTCGGCGAGCCAGGGGCGGATGCGCTGCCACAGCGCTTCGTCCTCGCGGCTCAATTCGACGGTGTGCGTGGGCAGGTGCAGCCAGGCGCCGCTGCGTTGCAGGCTGCCCTGCCTGTAGAGTGCGTCGACGCGCGCCGCAAACACCGGCGCGGCCAGTTTGGGGAAGAACATGCGGCGGGCGCGCGCGGTTTCCGGCCCCTGCTCGTCGGGAAAGCGCTCGTGGAACCCGGCGAGGTCGGCGACGAGCTTTTCCCCGAGACTCGCCCAGTGCGCAGCGGAGAACGCCCAGTCCTCCTGGCCGGCCTGGATGCGCACGGCGTCGGCCGGCAGTTGGCCGGCGAGGTCGGTGCGATTCCAGTGCGCGCCGCACGTGTTGAGGTTCACGCCGCCGAGGTCGAGCAGGTGTGTGAGGCGCTGCGCGACGCCCGGCGTTTCGAGTGCGGCGAGCTCGGCGAGCCTGAGCGGCGTCTTGCGCTTCCTCGCTGGAGCATCGGGGTCGAGCACTCTGCCGCCGCCGAGGGTGTGGCGCGCCTCGGCGTCGCGCAGGATGAAGCGGTCGCCGTTCAGCGCGCCGATCGGCTTGTCGCAGACGAGTTGCGCGAGCATGGACTCGCCGGGCGCGAGCTTGTCGCCTTCCAGCAGTGCGACGCGCGCCATGACGTGGGCCGCACCGAGGTGCAGATGGACCGGGGCCCAGTGTGCGAGCGGCCCGGGGGCGGCGGGCGACAGGTTGAGCCGGACGTCGAAGCGCGCGGTCGGCGCATGCAGGCGCGGCGACACGATCCAGTCGCCGCGCGCGATGTCGTCCTTGGCCACGCCGGCGAGATTGAGCGCGCAGCGTTGGCCGATCCGGCCTTCCTGGGCGGGCTGGTTCATGACGTGCAGGCCGCGCAGTCGCACGGTTTTCCCGACAGGCGTGACCATGACCTCGTCGCCCACCGCGACGCGGCCAGCGAACACGGTGCCGGTGACGACGGTGCCGGCGCCCTTGAGGCTGAAGCTACGGTCGACCGCGAGCCGGAAGCCGCCCGCCTCGTCGGCGCGCTGCATCGCCTGCGCTTCGGCGTGGAGATGGTCGCGCAGTGCGTCGATCCCCTGCCCGCTCGCGGCCGAGACGGGGAACACCGGGCTGCTGGCGAGCGCGGTGCCGGCGAGCAGCTCACGCAGTTCGTCGGCGACTTCTTCGATGCGCGCGCCGTCGACGCGGTCGGCCTTGGCAAGCGCCACGGCGCCCTGGGTGATGCCGAGCAGATCGAGAATGGCGAGATGCTCGCGCGTTTGCGGCATCACGCCGTCGTCGGCAGCGACGACCAGCAGCGCGAAGTCGACGCCGGCCGCGCCGGCGAGCATGGTGTGGATGAAGCGCTCGTGGCCGGGGACGTCGACAAATCCCAGCACGCCGCCGTCGCCCGTCGGCTGGTAGGCGTAGCCGAGCTCGATCGAGATACCGCGTGCCTTCTCCTCGGCGAGGCGATCGGTTTCGACGCCGGTGAGCGCGCGCACCAGCGTGGTCTTGCCGTGGTCGATGTGTCCGGCGGTGCCGACGATCATGACGCGGTGAGTTCCTTCGCTGTGATTTGATACTCGAAACTCGCGGCGTCGAGGCTGTCGATCATGCCGGCGGCGGTCTCGGCCTGCGGATACATGAGGAAGGGCACGGTGACGTCGCGCGAGCCCGGCAGCGACAGGTCGTGCGCGGTGTTGTAGGCGAGCCAGTTCATTTCCCATGACCCGAACAGGCGGCGGCGCACGTCGGTCACCTTGGCGTCGTCGAGCGCGAGGTTGCCGGGCGGCTCCTCGAGCACGACCTTGCGCACGTCGGCGGGGTCGACTGGCACCCAGCCGTGGCGGTCGACCCAGACCTCGGCGCGGCAGTGTTGCGCGCGGCTGATGTCGCCGCTCTTGCCGAGGCTCTTGTAGCCGAAGCGCGAGTCGGCGACACGGATGCCGTAGACGTCTCGCGCCGGCAGGCCCGCGGCCCGGGCAAGTCCGACGTAGAGCGCGTTGAGGTCGGCACACTTGCCGGAGAGGTCGCGCGACTCGAGCATGAAGCGGATGTCGCCCAGCCCGCAGCCGCGCGTCTTCGGGTTGCGGAAGGTGTTGTCGACGACCCACTCGTAAATCGCGCGCGCCTTCGCCTCGTCGGTCTTCGTGCCGGCGGTGATCTCGCGCGCAGTGTCGCGGACGATGCCGTCGGTGGGCAGCATCCTGGTCGCCTTGGTGTAGAGCGTGCGGTCGGCGTTCGACAGCGGCGCAGGCTTGCCGGATTGGTCGAGATCGACGGCGCGGTCGCGCGTGGCGAAGCGGCTGGTGACTTCGAGCACGGGCGGCTCGCCCGGCGCCCATTCTGCGTAGAGCATCTCGGCGCCGTATTCGGCGTTGCGCACCAGACGCGCGGTCCGCGCGTTGCCCTGCCAGAGGTTGCCCATGTTGCGGATCCAGCCCTCCTCCTGCACCGAAGGCAGCGGCAGCCAGACGCGGGTGGTGCCCTCGGGCTTCAGCACTTCGATCCGGTGGGTGACTTCGAAGCTGCGCCAGCCGCTTTCGGGCGACGGGCTGAAGGCGGCGAGCGTGCGGCCGGCCGGCCACATCGTACCCGCGGCGAGCGCCACCGAGGACCAGAGGAATTCACGTCGTTGCATGCGTCTCTCCTTCTCTCAGGAATTCGACTCAGCCAGCTGCTCGAGCTGGGCGGCGAACGCAGCCTCGTCGGAGGCAGCGAGGCAGCGCAGGTCGAGCCGCAGCGCGCCGTCGGCGATGCGGCCGATCACCGGCTGTGGCAGGCCACGCAGCGCCGCCTCGATGTCGTGCAGCACGCCGGATTTCTTCGTCACAGGCCGTACCACGAGCGCCCAGCTCTCCAGCCGGTCGACGGGCAGCGAACCACTGCCGATTTGCGACAAGGCCGGCTCGACGGTGACGCCGACCGGCCAGCCGGCGAGCGCCTGCTGCATGTCCGGCAGCAAACGCTGGCCTTGCGCGAGGATGTCGGCCTGCGCGCGCGTCAGCAGGCGCAGCGCAGTGAGGCGTTCGGGCAGGCGGTCGGGGTCGCGGTAGAGGTTGAGCACCGCTTCGAGCGAGGCCAGCGTGAGCTTGCCGACGCGCAGCGCGCGCTTCAAGGGGTTCTTCTTGATGCGGCGGATCAGCTCGCGGCTGCCGACGAGGATTCCCGCCTGCGGGCCGCCGAGCAGCTTGTCGCCGCTGAAGGTCACGAGATCGGCACCTTCAGCGATCGATTCCTGTGGGGTCGGTTCGCGCGGCAGGCCGAAGCGCGCGAGGTCGGTGAGCGTGCCGCTGCCGAGGTCGACGACGAAGGGCAGATCGTTGGCGTGGGCGAGCTGCGCCAGTCCCGCCTCGGGCACGCTGGTGGTGAAGCCCTGGATCGCATAGTTGCTGGTGTGCACCTTCATCAGCATGGCGCTGCGCGGATTGATCGCGTCGGCAAAGTCCTGCAGGTGGGTGCGGTTGGTGGTGCCGACCTCGACCAGCTTCGCCCCTGCCCGGCTCATGATGTCGGGCACGCGGAAGGCGCCGCCGATTTCGACCAGCTCGCCGCGTGAGACGATCACCTGCTTTTTCATCGCCAGCGTGTTCAAGAGCAGGAACACCGCGGCGGCGTTGTTGTTGACGACGGTCGCGGCCTCGGCCCCGGTCAGCTCGCACAGCACGCCCTCGACCACGTCGTCGCGGTCGCCGCGGCCGCCGGTCTCGAGGTCATACTCCAGCGCGCACGGCGAGCGTGCAGCTGTCACCAGGGCCTCGATCGCCTCGTCCGGCAGGATCGCGCGGCCGAGGTTGGTGTGCAGCACGGTACCGGTGAGGTTGAACACCGGCTTCAAGCGTGGCGCCTGATGCCGCGCCAGGTGTGCGGCAAGCTGCGCCGCCAGGCTGGATTCGGTGTAATCCACCAGCTCTCCGTTGCGCGCAGCCTGGCGGATGCGATCGAGTACGTCGCGCGCGCCGGCGAGCACCGGTTCGCGGCCGAATTCGGCGATCAGGGGAACAACGGCAGCCCAGTTGAGGACGCGATCGATCGAGGGCGGTCGAGGTGGGGCGCTATGCACGATAGACAATCCCTTTTTTGCGGTGATGAATCGAAGGTTGGCAGCGGCGACGATCTCTTCTGATTACGGATGACCCTGAACCAGATACCAGTTGATCCCGCTACGGATGGTGTCGGCCTCTTCGTCCATCAGCAGGTCGAGCGTCAGGCTGGCGAGGTCGTCGGCCACCGGATCGGCTTGCGAATCCTTGTCCTGGCGGACGACCTTCAAATAGGTCTGGCACTCCGGACAATGCTCGGCGTCCACCACCCGGTTGCCGCCTTCGACGTGATAGTAGGCAATGCCCCGAGTGTTGTCGCAGTTGCTGCACTTGGCTCGCACCACGTGCCATTCCGAATTGCAAAGCGTGCAGTGCAGGTAGCGCAGGCCGTTTTCAGCGCCGCCGATGCGCACCACCGAGCTCACCGGATGCGAGCCGCACACCGGGCACAGGTTAGGATGCTCGGGCCGCGCCACCTGGGAGGGCTCGAGCTGGCGTGCGAGATGGGTCCAATGCACTTGCAGCGCGGCGCCGATGACCGGAGCGACCGCGGCATCCAGGTGGTGCGTGTCGTTCTCGAGCAACTGGGTCGCCTGCTCGTCCAGCCAGGCATCCGGGCCTTCCACGATCGGCTGCAGCGCAGCCTGTCCGGCAGCTGTCAGGAGCGATTGAACCGCTCCGGCAAGATGCCGGGCCGTGTCGTGCCAGCCGGACGGCCGCGCGAGCCCTGCCGGCGCCAGCGGCGGCATGGCGTATTCGCGGCATTGCGCCAGCCGTTCGGCAGAGGGCAGCTCCCCCGCGGGGCGGGCATCCAGCCTTTCCTGCTGCGCCCGCGCGAGCTGCGCGACGAAGCGCAGGTAGTCGGCCATTGCGTGGCCCTCGGCCAGTTGTTCCAGCCGTCGGGCACGCATCAGAAACAGGTCGGCGGGCGGCAGTCGCAATTCGGGGATACTGCCGGCCGCCGCTTCGATCTGGCCGGGCTGCAGGAGGGTCGTCGTCATTGCGCTATCGGTGTCCCTGATGAGGTTTTCTCAGTCTAGTCAATTGTTCCGGAAAGCAAGGTGCGGGCTACTTGCCCGTCACGTCGCGATACCAGGCGCGGTGATGGTGCCTGGCCCACGCAGCGGACACCGTGCCGCGCGTCATCGCGCGGACCGAGCCTTTGACCCAGATCGCCGCATAGACGTGCACGACGATACCGAGAATCATGATCCAGGCCGCCAGCGCATGCACGACCACGGCCACGCGCATCAGCCAGATGGGGAAGAACGGCGCGAACCACGGCTGCCAGATGACGATGCCGGAAATCAGCAGCAGCGGGATGCCCACCACCAGGCTCCAGAACAGATATTTCTGTCCGGCGTTGAACTTGCCCTGCTCAGGGAGGTTCCGGTCGCGATTGCGGACCATGTCATCGAACTGCCTCATCCACTGGCGGTCAGCGGAGCTTATGCGGTTGGCGCCCCAGAATCGAGCGGCCAGCGCCACGAAGCCCAGGAACATCACCACGCCGATGAAGGGATGCAGGATGCGGGTCCAGGGGCCGCCGCCGAACAGATTGGTAAGAAAGAAAAATGCCGGGTGGAACAGCGCCAGCCCCGAGAAGCCGGCGAGGACGAACAGGATCGCCACCACCCAGTGGTTGTTGCGTTCCCGCGCGGTGTAGCGTTGAATCATCGTGCTCATGATCGCTCCTTGACAGGGGGTGAAAGAAGAAGACGGACAGGTTCAATCCGTCTCTTTTTCTTCATCCACCTCATTGGGGCCCACCGTGACGAAATGGAAGAAGCCCGCGAACACCGCCAGCCCGATTCCCAGGCTCATCAACGGCTTGGTGATGCCCTTCCACAGGCTGACCAGCGGGCTGATGCGTGGATCCTTCGGCAGGTTCGCGTACAGTTCCGGCTGGTCTCCGTGTTGCAGCACGTACATCACGTGCGTGCCGCCGACGCCCTCAGGGTTGTACAGTGCCGCGTTGGCGTAGCCGCGCTCCTTGAGGTCGGCGATGCGCCCTTCCGCATGCCGGATCATGTCGCCCTTGGTGCCGAATACCAGCGCGCCGGTCGGGCAGGTCTTGATGCAGGCCGGCTCCATTCCCACCGCGACACGGTCGGAGCACAGCGTGCACTTGTAGACCTTGCTGTCCTTCTTCGACAGACGCGGAATGTCGAACGGGCAGCCGGTGATGCAGTAGCCGCAGCCGATGCAGTGCTCCTCGTGGAAATCCACGATGCCGTTCACGTACTGGACGATCGCCCCCGGCGCCGGGCAGGCCTTGAGGCAGCCCGGATCCTCGCAGTGCATGCAGCCGTCCTTGCGGATCAGCCATTCGAGTCTGCCCTGCTCCACCTCCACTTCGGAGAAGCGCATCACCGTCCACGACTCGGCGGTGAGGTCGCGCGGGTTGTCGTAGGTCCCCGCGGTGGTGCCCACCTCGTCGCGCAGATCGTTCCACTCCATGCACGCGACCTGGCAGGCCTTGCAACCGATGCATTTGGAGATGTCGATCAGCTTGGCGACGTGAATCGGATCGCGTGCCCTGGGCGGCGGGGTGGTGGTGGCGGAACGGGCCTTGATATCGAGCGATTGGAGTGCCATGTCATCGCCTCCTAGACTTTTTCAACATTCACCAGGAACGCCTTGAACTCCGGCGTCTGGGTGTTGCCGTCACCCACGAAGGGGGTCAGGGTATTGGTGAGATAGCCGTTCTTCGCCAGCCCCATGAAGCCCCAGTGAAGCGGGATCCCCACGGTATGCGTCCGCTTGCCGTTCACGTCCAGGCTCCTGATGCGCTTGGTCACCACCGCGACCGCGACGATATGGCCGCGGTTCGACCTCACCCGCACATGGTCACCGGCCTTGATGCCTTTTTCCTTCGCCAGCTCCTCACCGATCTCGACGAATTGCTCGGGCTGGATGATCGCATTGAGGCGGGCATGCTTGGTCCAGAAATGGAAGTGCTCGGTGAGCCGGTAGGTGGTGGCGACATACGGGAACTTGTCGGCCTTGCCGAACGTCGCCCAGTCATCCTTGAACACCCTGGCAGCCGGCGAGGAGCGCACTCCCGGGTTGTCGGGCGACAGCGGATTGGCCGCCAGCGGGGTCTCGAACGGCTCGTAGTGCTCGGGGAAGGGGCCTTCTGCCATCTTGTCCACAGCGAAGAAGCGCGCCACGCCTTCGGGGTTCATGATGAAAGGATTCATCCCGTTTTC
>JANJWF010000100.1 GCA_024709685.1 Thiobacillus sp. | reverse complement strand
GCCGAAGCGGTCCGCGACCAGGTCCCGGATCGCCCGCAGGGCGTCGTCGGCCTGCTCGCCTTCGGTGTCGATCGTGATCGTGCTGCCCTTGGCGGCGGCCAGCATCATCACGCCCATGATGCTCTTGGCGTTGACGCGGCGCCCGTTGCGCGACAGAAACACCTTGCTGCTGAAGCAGGATGCCAGCTGCGTCAGCCGGGCAGACGGGCGGGCATGCAGCCCGAGCTTGTTGACGATTTCAACGTCCCGTTGCTGCATGGCACATGGTCTCGGAAATATGGTTGATGCTGTTGCGCCCGCCTTCGACGATGCGCTCGACGAGCTGCGCGAGATTCAGCGTCTCGCGGTAGTTCAGGGCCTTCAGCAGCATCGGCAGGTTGACGCCGGTGACGCCTTCGATGTGGGCGGGCTCGAGGAGGCGGCAAATGGTATTGCTGGGGGTGGCGCCGTAGACGTCGGTCAGCACCAGGATGCCATCGCCTTCGTCCAGTTCGGCCAGTCGCGCCTGGATCACCTTCTCCCGCTCGTCGGGGTCGGCGTGGCCGATGAAGTCAAGCGTGGCCAGCCCGCGCGGGCGCTGCCCCAGCACATGGGTGGCGCACTCGACCAGGCTGTCGGCGAGTGATCCGTGGGCGACGATGAGGATGCCTATCATTGGACGAACATCAGGCCAAAAGCAGCATTCTAACGCGCATGTGCCGTGCTTTCCCTCTCCCCAATCCTCCCCCGCAGCCGAGGGAGCGAGTCGACGTGAGGCCGCCCGAAGCGATCAGCGAAGCCTTGCCTTCATCGCCGGCGAGACGTGGATCTTGCCGGCGGCATCCACCGCGAGATAGTCGGCGACACCCAGGCGGGCGGCGTGATTCGCCAGTTGCGCCACACCGTCGATGAACAGGGGTTTCGACAGGGCGTCCGAGCGCGTGCCTGCGCGATCGCCGGCTACCAGCACCGTCACCGACTGGATGGCGGATGCCGGCCATCCGTTCCGCGGGTCGATCAAGTGACTGTAGCGACGCCCGGCCACCTCGAAGAAGCGCTGGTAGTCACCCGAGGTGCCGATCGCCTCGCCGTCGTGCAGGTCGAGCGTGGCGAGTGTGCCCGGCTGGCGCGGGTGCTGGATGCCAACGCGCCAAGGGCGGTCGCCGTGAGCACCCAGCGCGATGACGTTGCCGCCGATGTTGACCAGCGCGTTCTGGATGCCCTGGGCTTTCAGGATGCGCACCGCGTCGTCCAGCGCGCGCCCTTTGGCGTAGCCGCCCAGATCCAGTTGCACTGCCGGGTTGTCGCTCCAGACGGTGTCGTTCTCGATATGCAGATCGGCCATGCGCGGGTGCTTGCTGACCCAGTCCCGGATCGCGCCGGCATCCGGAACCCGCGCCTGCGGTGTGTCGGCCTGGAAGCCCCACAGCGCAATCAACCCGCCGATTGCGGGATTGAAAAGACCACCCGTCTGGTTCGACAACGCCTGTGCGTCACGCAACATGGCCGCGAGTTCGGGGGAGACGGCCGTTCGCTTGCCCTGTGCCAGCGCGGCATTGAGCCGTGACAGTTCGCTCGGCTGCCAGGCGTGCAAGGTGCGGTGAAGGTCATCGAAGCGTGCCAGCACCGCGGAGATCGCCTGTCTGGCCTGTGCCTCGGGCACGCCATAGACGCTGACCTCGACCAGGGTGCCGAACACGTAGGACTGCTGCTGGTAGAGCGGAGGCGGGCTGCAGGCGGCGAGCGCCCACAGCAGCAGAAGCCACAGGCCGTGCCGCGCAGGCCTCATGCCCGCTCCAGTGCGGCGATGAACTGCGCGGCCGCGTCATGCCCCGTCTGCGCGGCAATTTCCTGGAAGCCGGTGGGGCTGGTGACGTTGATCTCGGTGAGGCAGTCGCCGATCACGTCGAGGCCGGCGAGGAACACGCCGTTGGCCTGCGCCCACGGCGCGACGGTCTCGGCGATCTCGCGGTCGCGCGGCGAAAGCGGCTGTGCACGGGGGATGCCGCCGGCGGCGAGATTGCCGCGCGTCTCGCCGGGTTGCGGAATGCGCGCGAGCGCCCATGGCACCACCTCGCCGGCGATCAGCAGGATGCGCTTGTCGCCTTCGGCAATCGCGGGGAGATAGCGCTGCGCCATGATGGCGCGATGGCCGCGCCGGGTCAGTGTTTCCAGGATCGCATTGCGGTTGGGGTCGGCCCGTGTCAGGCGGAAAATCCCGCTGCCGCCCATCTCGGTGAGCGGCTTGACGATGATGTCATGGTGAACGGCCAGGAAGTTTCCGATTTCGGTGGCGTCGGCGCTGATGAAGGTCGGCGCGACGAACTGCGGAAAATTGAGAATCGCCAGCTTCTCGTTGAAGTCGCGCAGGGCGGCTGGGCGGTTCAATACCCGCGCGCCGCTGGCTTCGGCGATGCCGAGCAGATGGGTTGCGAGCAGGTAGTCGGTATCCACCGGCGGATCGGTGCGCATCAGCACCGCATCGAAATCGGTGAGTGCGAGCGTGTCAGTGCGGATGACGCGATACCAGTCGTCGTCCGCACGTACTTCGAGCGCGTCGCAGCAGGTGTGGACGATGCCGTCCTTCACCTGCAAGCGGCGTGCCTCAGCGGCGAACACGGCATGGCCGCGCGCCACGGCGGCACGCATCATCGCCACCGAACTGTCCTTGCCGGGTTTGAGATCCCCCAGTGGATCCGCGACGAACAGCAGCTTCATGCTGCCTCGTTCAGTGCTTCGTCGAGTTCAATCGATGCCGCCAGCATCGCCAGTCGCGCAATCACGCCGTAGGCATAGAAGCGGTTGGGGCTGGCATCCGGGTTGGCGCTGCGGTCGGGCGTCAGGCAGGTGTCGTCGAACGCCAGCGGCACGAAGTGCATGCCCGGGCTGTTGAGGTTTTCGTCGGCGCCGCGTCCGGTGTGCACGCGGTAGAAGCCACCGACGACGAAGTGGTCGATCATGTAGACCACCGGCTCAGCGACCGCCTCGTTGATGCTCTCGAAGGTGTAGACGCCTTCCTGGATCAGCACCTCGCTGACCTCCATGCCTTCCTTGATCACCGCCATCTTGTTGCGTTGCTTGCGGTTGAGCTCGCGCACGTCGTCGGGCGACTTCACCGTCATGATGCCCATGCCGTAGGTGCCGGCGTCGGCCTTGACGATGACGAAGGGCGGCTGGTCGATGCCGTATTCGTCGTACTTGATGCGGATTTTTTTCAGCATGCCGTCGACCTTTTCCGCGAGGCAGTCCTCGCCCTGGCGCGCCTGGAAGTCGATCTTGCCGCAGTGGTTGAAAAAGGGGTCGATCAGCCAGGGGTCGATGTCAACCAGCCGTGCGAATTCGATGGCGACGTTCTGATACGCGGCGAAGTGGCGCGACTTGCGGCGCGTCGCCCAGCCGGCGTGCAGCGGCGGCATGATGGTTTGTTCGATGCCCTTCAGAATGTCCGGCACGCCGGCCGACAGGTCGTTGTTGAGCAGCACCGCACAGGGATCGAAATCGGCAAGACCGATGCGGTCTCCCTTGCGCACCAGTGGCTCCAGGGTGAGGCGGCCGCCGGCCGGCAGTTCGAGCGTGGCCGGCTCGGTGATCTCGGGAATCAGGGTGCCGATGCGCACGACGAGGCCGGTCTGGCGCAGGATATGCGCGAGCACCGCGACGTTCTGCAAGTAAAAGGTGTTGCGGGTGTGGTTCTCGGGGATGAGCAATAAACGTTGGGCGTCGGGGCAGATCTTTTCCACTGCGCCCATTGCCGCGTGAATCGACAGCGACATGAAGGTCGGGTTGAGGTTGTTGAAGCCGCCAGGGAACAGGTTGGTGTCGACGGGTGCCAGCTTGAAGCCGGCGTTGCGGATGTCGACCGAAGTGTAGAACGGCGCCGCCTGCTCCTTCCATTGCTGGCGAAACCAGTGCTCGATCGTCGGCTGGGCGTCGAGCAGGCGTTTTTCCAGGTCCAGCAGCGGGCCGGTGAGTGCGGTAGTGAGGTAAGGGACCATAGAATAGACGGGTTCCGAGAATGTTTCATTTTAGGCCAAGCCGGATGTTTGACATCGTTTTATATCAGCCCGAAATTCCGCCCAATACCGGCAATCTCATCCGCCTGGCGGCCAACACCGGCTGCCGCCTGCATCTGGTCGAACCGCTGGGCTTCGACCTCAGTGACAAGCAGGTGGCGCGTGCCGGGCTGGATTATCACGACATGGCCTGCGTGCGCGTGCATGCCGGGTGGGAGGCATTGCAGAGCGACCTGCCGGGGCGGCGCTGGCTCGCGTTCACCACCCGGGGCAGCCGCAGCTACGCCACGGTGGACTTCCATCCCGACGACGTGCTGTTGTTCGGCCCCGAATCACGCGGCCTGCCATCCGATGTTCTGGCGGGATTCGATATGGATCATCGCCTGCGCTTGCCGATGCTGCCGGGTTCGCGCAGCATGAACCTGTCGAACGCAGTGAGCGTGGTGGTGTTCGAGGCCTGGCGGCAAAACGGTTTCGCGGGAGGAGAGTGAAATGGACGGCATGCAATGGCTGGAAGCGCTGAGTTATCTCGTCACCATCGTCGGCCTTCCGCTCGCCATTGGCGTTTTTATCTATGATCGCCGGCGCGACCAGCAGAATGATGAGGAGGAAATATTCCTGCGGCTATCGGACGAGTATGCCGACTTCATGCGCCTGGTGATCGACAACGCCGACCTGCATCTGCTGTCACCCGCGACGAAAGGGGAACTCAGCGAAGACCAACTGGAACGCAAGCACGCTCTGTTCGCCATCCTGGTCAGCCTGTTCGAGCGCGCCTACGTGCTGGTATACGAGGACGACATGAGCCGGCAGCAGCAACGGCTGTGGCAGTCATGGGCAGACTATATGCACGAGTGGTGCGCACGCGAGGATTTCCGCGCGGCGCTGCCGGCGCTGCTGCATGGCGAAGACCCGGGGTTCGTGGCCACGATCCGGCGCATCGCGTCCGAGGCGAACACGGCACGCCCCTGAGGCTTTCGTTTTTCTAGAATTCGGCCTTGATTTCCCGGTTCAGCAAGGCGTCGACCGCCTGAGCGGCGGGCAGGCCTTCGAACAGCATCTGGCAGACGGCGCGGGCAATCGGCATGTCCACGCCCATTTCACTGGCCAGCGCGGCGACTTCGCGCGCAGTGGTGACGCCTTCGGCGACGTGGCCGAGTTCATGGAGGATGGTGTCGAGCTGCTGGCCGCGCGCGAGGCGCAAACCGACCTGGCGGTTGCGCGAGAGGTCGCCGGTGGTGGTGAGGATGAGGTCGCCGAGACCGGACAGGCCCATGAAGGTTTCGAAGTGGCCGCCGAGCTTGACGCCAAGACGGGTCATTTCGGCGAGGCCGCGGGTGATGAGCGCGGCGCGGGCATTGTGACCGAGCTTGAGGCCGTCACAGATGCCGGCGGCAATGGCCATGACGTTTTTCAGCGCGCCACCGATTTCGACGCCGATGACGTCGCCATGCGCGTAGATGCGCAGGCGATGGCTGGAAAGGGCTTCGGCCAGGTGCTGCGCCAGCGTGCTGTCGCGGGAGGCCAGCGTGAGGGCGGTGGGATAGCCGAGCGCGACCTCCTGGGCGAAGCTCGGGCCGGACAGCACGCCGGTCTGGTCGTGGGCGGGCAGCAGTTCCGCGAGGATGTGATGCGGCAGTTTGCGGCTGCCGGGCTCGAAACCCTTGCACACCCAGACCAGCGGCGGCAGCCCCGAGCGCTTGGCGAGTGCAGCCAGGGTAGGGCGCAGGCCGCTGCTGGGGACGGCGATCACGACGAGGTCGGCCGCAGCGGTCACGGCGTCAAGATCCGGATCGAAAATCAGGCTGCCGGGCAGCGGGCAGTCGGGCAGGTAGCGGGCGTTGACGCGCGCTTCGCGCATGGCGTCAAGCTCGGCCGCATTGCGACCCCACAGGGTCACGGCATGGTGCGGCGCCCAGCTGGCTGCCAGCGCGGTGCCCCATGCGCCGGCGCCGAGCACCGACAGTCTCATCGACCCCAGACCTCGTGCGCAGGCACCCAGCCAGCCAGGCCGTCGGCATGCTTCACCGGCAGCCAGCCGTAGGCGTCGACTTCGCCGGTGGCCTCGAGCAGGACGCCGCGCGCGGCATGGAATACGACATCGGCGTCAGCGCGCGGCTGTTGCCGGATGGCACTCGTCTCGCTCTTGATCATGACGCTTTTGCGGCCGCTCAGGGCTGATTTCTCGATCCAGGCCAGGCGGCCGCTGTGGTCGCGCACCTTGACCCAGGCATCGGTGTCGACCACGACTTCAAGCGGCAGGCCGCTGCCGGCAATAGCGACCTTGCCTGCGGTGGCCGATGGCGCATCGTAGAGCAGGGCGGCACGCCCGGTGCTGCGGTATTCCAGCGCGCTGGCGGAGTGGGGCAGCGCGAGCAGCAGCAGGCCGGCGATCAACAGTCGCACGTTCGACACGTCTGCTTCAATGCGTCTGGGTGGAAGGAGCCTGTTCCTTTTGTGCCTGCTGTTGCTGCAGGAACAGGGATTCGAAGTTGACCGGATTCAGCAGCAGCGGCGGGAAGCCGGCGCGGATCACCACGTCGGACACGGTTTCGCGCAGGTACGGGAAGACAATGTTCGGGCAGCCGATGCCGAGTACCATGGGAAGCTGGTCCTGCGGCACGTTCTGGATGCGGAAGATGCCGGCCTGGGTGCATTCGACCAGGAACATGGTCTTGTCGCCGATCTGGGCGGTGACCGTGACGGTGATGCCGGTGTGGTAGAGGTCTTCGCCGAGCGCGCGGCTTTCGGTCGACATGTTGACGTCGATCTGCGGCGCCTCGCGATCCAGGTAGATATCCGGGGCGTTGGGCACTTCGACCGACAGATCCTTGACGAATAGCTTTTCGATGTTGAATACGGGCTGCTGCTGGTCGGCCATGGTGTCTCCCTGGAAATAGAACCGGAGCATGGGCTCCGGAAGCCAAGCTATTTTACAACGGGCTGAATGCCCTGCGACGCCAGCCAGCGTTTGAGTGCGTGAGCCTCCATCGCACCCGAGGTACGCGCCGCCTCCTGGCCGTTGCGGAACAGGATGAGGCTGGGAATGCCGCGGATATGGTGGCGCATCGACACCTGCGGGTGCGCCTCGGTATCGACCTTGGCGAAGCGCACGCGCGTGCCCATCTCGGCCGCCACCTGCTGGAATACCGGGGCCATCATCTTGCAGGGGCCGCACCAGTCGGCCCAGAAGTCGACCAGCACCGGCAAGCCGGCGCGGGCGATGAAGCGGTCGAAGCTCTCGGTGGTCAGATCGACCGGCTTGCCGGGCAATAGCGGCGACCCGCACTTGCCGCATTTGGGCGAGTCGGCCAGACGGTCGTCGGGCACGCGGTTGACGGCGAGACAGTGGGGGCAGGCGAGTTCCATCTGGCGTTCCTCGAAGCGAATGATCTCGCTTCAAGGTGGTGGCGCGCGCCGGAAAATCAAGCGTGCGCCCGGCCCGGCGGTCAGGTGCGGTTCAGCAACGGCACCAGTTCGCCGGCGGCATCGAGCGCCGAGGTGTCGTCGAAGCCGCCGACGTGGGTGTCGCCGATGAAGACCTGCGGCACGGTGCGGCGACCGCCGGAGCGGGCGATCATCTCGTCCATTCGCGCCGGATCGAGGTCGATGCGGATCTTTTCGATTTCGGCAACGCCGCGGCTCTTGAGCAGGCGCTCGGCGGCGACGCAGTAGGGGCACACGGCGGTGCAGTACATGATGACTTTGGCCATGGGGGCTCCTTATTTCTGGGTGACGGGAAGGTTGGCGCGTTCCCACGCGACGATGCCGCCTGCCTGGTTGTACACGGTCTGGAAACCGGCTTTTTTCAGGATGCGGCAGGCATGCGCCGAGCGGTTGCCGGTGCGGCAGGTAACCAGGACCGGCTTGTCCTTGAACTTCTCGAGTTCGTTCAGGCGGCCGGCCAGCTGGCCGAGCGGGATGTGCTTGGCCCGGGGAACGTGGCCGGCGGCGTATTCCTTGTCCTCGCGTACATCCAGCACCAGGGCGTCGTCATTGTAGAGGCGAGTGGCCTTCAGCGTGTCGGCCTGTTCGACGCCGGAGAGCTTGCCGCCGACGAACGACCAGGCCAGCATGGCGCCCGAAATGAGTGCCAGCGCCGCCAGCATCCAGTTGTCCTGCAGGAACTGCATGTCCATGAATGCTCCCGCTTAGAGGCCGCAAGCCGGTTTGGCGCCGGCCTTTTTAAGCATCATGTCCATCGGGCAGAAACGCGTGATGCCGGACTGGAACAGGTTGAAGCCGACGAAGGCGGTGAACCACAGCCACGACGGCGTACTCAGGTCGATGCTGCCCGAGCCATGCGCCAATGCGAGCGACAGCATGATGAAGCAACCGGCAATGATGCGGACGAGGCGTTCAACAGTCATATGAAGACTCCTGGTTATCGAGAGGAAAACTTGCGGTAGTTGGCCGCGTAATACAGCACCGGAATGACCCCCAGCGTGAGCAGGGTGGATACGAAAATGCCGAAAATCAGGGACACCGCGAGACCCGAGAAGATCGGGTCGTCAAGGATGAAGAAGGCACCGAGCATGGCGGCCAGTCCGGTCAGCACGATCGGCTTCGCGCGGGTGGCCCCGGCCTGGATCACCGCCTCCTGGAACGCCATGCCGCCCTGCACCTGCTCGTTGATGAAATCGACCAGCAGGATGGAATTGCGCACGATGATGCCGGCCAGCGCGATCATACCAATCATCGAGGTGGCGGTGAACTGCGCGCCGAGCAAGGCGTGGCCGGGCATCACGCCGATGATCGTGAGCGGGATCGGCGCCATGATGACGAGCGGTGTCAGGTAGCTCTTGAACTGGGCCACCACCAGGATGTAGATCAGCAGCAGGCCGACGGCATAAGCGATTCCCATGTCGCGGAAGGTCTCGTAGGTGACCTGCCATTCGCCGTCCCACTTGAGGCTGAATCCCGCGTAGGGGTCGGCCGGCTGGCGGATGAAATACTCGGACAGCATGCCGCCCTGCGGCAGCGGCTTGTCCCTCAGTTCGCCACGCATGGCGAACAGGCCATACAACGGCGAATCCAGCTTGCCGCCAGTGTCGCCGACGACAAACACAACCGGCAGCAGGTCCTTGTGGTAGATGGTCTTCTCGCGCTCGCTCGGCATCACTTCCACCAGTTCGGACAGCGGCACCAGGTTGCCATCGGTGCCGCGCACGTCGAGCTTGAGCAGTTCCTCGATACGCGACTGGCGCTCCGGCGGCAAGGTGATGCGCACCGGGATTTCGTACTTGGAGCCGCTGCCGTGGATGGGGGTGACATTCTCACCCGACAGGCCCATCTTCATCGCCGCGACAATGTCCTTCTGCGCCACGCCCGCCATCGCCGCCTTGTTCTGCAGCACACGCACCACGAAGCGCTGGGCGTCGTCCTCCACCGAGTCGTCGATCGCGACGATGCCGTCGGTGTGTTCGAAGACCTTGCGCACCTGCTTGGCGACCTGGATCTGCGCGTCGTAGTCGGGGCCGTAGATTTCGGCGACGATCGGCGACATCACCGGCGGTCCAGGCGGCACCTCGACCACCTTGACGTCGGCGCCGTGTTTTTTTGCGACCGCTTCGACGGCGGGCCGGATCGCCTGAGCGATCTCGTGGCTTTTGCGCTCGCGTTCATGCTTGTCGACCAGATTCACCTGCAGATCGCCGACCTCCGGTCCGAAACGCAGGTAATACTGCCGCACCAGGCCATTGAAGTTGATCGGCGCCGCGGTGCCGGCGTACGCTTGGTAGTCGGTCACCTCGGTCACCTGCGCAACCACCTCGCCCATCTCGGCCAGCACCTGTGCGGTCTTTTCCAGCGGCGTGCCGACCGGCATGTCGACGACGATCTGGAATTCCGACTTGTTGTCGAACGGCAGCATTTTCAGGATGACGAGCTTGACCGCCGGCAGCGCCACCGAGAGCAGGATCGCGAGGCCGATGCCCAGCCACAGCTTGCGGCGCGCGCCGCGGCCTTCGGCGCCGCGCAGGAAGGGCGTCAGCCGCTTGCGGAACAGCGTGAGCAGCCTGTTTTCACCGTGGACGGTGTGCGCCTCCTGTTTGATGAGTTTCAACGCCAGCCAGGGGCTGATGACGAAGGCAATCGCCAGCGAGATCAGCATGCCGATGGAGGCGTTGATCGGGATCGGACTCATGTACGGCCCCATCAGGCCTGTGACGAAGGCCATCGGCAACAGCGCCGCGATCACCGTCAGCGTGGCGAGGATGGTCGGCCCGCCGACCTCGTCGACCGCGCGCGGGATGATGGCCTCGAGCCCGTCGTGGTCGAGGCCCATGCGGCGGTGGATGTTCTCGACCACCACGATGGCGTCGTCGACCAGGATGCCGATCGAGAAAATCAGCGCGAACAGCGACACGCGGTTGAGCGTAAAGCCCCATGCCCACGAGGCGAACAGCGTGGCGGCCAGCGTCAGCAGCACTGCTGCTCCGACGATCAGCGCCTCGCGTCGGCCGATGGCAAACAGCACCAGCAGCACCACCGAGCCGGTCGCGAAGATCAGCTTCTGAATCAGCTTTTGCGCCTTGTCGTTGGCGGTGGCGCCGTAGTTGCGGGTGACGCTGGCTTCGACCCCCTCCGGCAGCACGCTGCCCTGCAGCGACTTCACTCGCTCGATCACCTTCTCGGCAACCTCGACTGCGTTTTCGCCGGGTTTTTTCGAGATTGCCAGCGTGACCGCAGGGTAGGTCAGGCCCCGCTCGGCCTTGTTCGTGCCGCCGGCGCCGGGGCCGTACCAGACGTAGCGTGCCGGCTGGTCCGGACCGCTGATAATCGTGGCGATGTCGCTCATGTAGACCGGGCGACCCTGCGAAACGCCGACCACCAGCTGTTTGACGTCGTCGGCACCGGTCAGAAAGGTGCCGGTCTGCACCAGGACTTCCTGGTTGTTCGACACCAGCGTACCGGACGGCTGGGCGGCGTTGGATACCTGCAGCGCGTCGCGGATGTCCTGTGCCGAGACGCCGAACGCGGCCATGCGGTCGGGATCCATCATCACCCGCACGGCGCGGCCGGGGCCGCCGACGGTGGTGACCTCGCGCGTGCCGGCGATGCGCTTCAGCTCGATCTCCGATGCGTGCGCCGCCTGCTCCAGTTCAAAGGCGCCGCGTGCCTCGTCGCGCGTCCACAGCGTGACGGTGACGATCGGCACGTCGTCGATGCCGAGCGGCTTGATGATGGGTTCGCCGACGCCGAGTTCGGGAGACACCCAGTCGCGGTTGGCCTGGATGGTGTCGTACAGCCGCACCAGCGCCTGGGTGCGGTCCTGGCCGACCAGATATTGCACGGTCAGGATGGCCCTCCCGGGTTTGGAGACCGAATAGATGTGTTCGATGCCGGCGATCTGCGACAGCACCTGCTCGGCGGGCGTGGCCACCAGCGCCTCCACGTCCTTCGCCGACGCGCCGGGGAAGGGGATGAACACGTTGGCCATGGTCACGTTGATCTGCGGCTCCTCCTCGCGCGGCGTGATGAGGATGGCGAACAGGCCCAGCAGCGCCGCGATCAGGGCGATCAGCGGGGTCAGCTGCGAGGTGAGGAAGAAGCGGGCGATGCGGCCGGAGAGTCCCATGCGCGGCTTTGCTTATTTCCTGGGTGGCTGGTTGGCGGCGCTCTTGGCGTAGATGCCCGCCTTGACCGGGTCGAGCGCAATGACGTCGCCGGGATTGAGGCCGGCCAGCACCTCGACCTGGCCCCGCCCGTTGGGCGTGCCCAGGCGGATCTGCCGCAGGCTCACCCGGTCCTGCCTGACCACGTACACCGCGGTGATTTCCGAGCGCCGCACCACTGCGCCCGATGGGATGGTGAGCTTGCGTGCGCTGCCCACCGAGAAGTGCGCCCGCGCGAACATGCCGGGGATGACGCCCTCCAGGTTGGTCGGCAGGTCGATCCTCACCTTGACGGTGTGGGTGGCGACGTCCGCCGATGGCAGCACGGTGACGCCGGTGGCTTCGATCCACTTGTTGAGCGACGGGATCTCGACCGCCACGCGCGGCGACGCCTTCACTTCGGCCAGCTTGTACTGCGGGACGTCGGCGGTCACCCGCATGTCTTTGGGATCGAAGCCGGTCATCAGCGGTGTGCCGGGCGTCACGGTTTCTCCCACTTCGACATGGCGGGCGGCGACTACCCCGGAATACGGTGCAGTGATCACGGTGTAGCCGCGTACCGCGGCAGTCTGGCCGACGCCGGCGCGCGCAGCGCGTGCCGCCGCCTCGGCGGCGTGGAATTCGGTCGTGGCGTGATCAAGCGCGGCCTGACTGATGAATTTTTGCTGGAACAGCTGCTGCTGGCGCTGGTAGTTGGCGCGGGCATTGGCCAGCGCGGCATCGGCCTGCGCCACTTGTGCCTGGCTGCCCGTCACGGCGGACGATAGTTCCTGTGCGGAAAGCCGAACGATGACCGACCCGGCCTTGACGTAATCACCCGCGTCGAAATTGACTTCTGCCACACGGCCCGACACCTGCGCCGCGACGGTGGATTGCTTGACCGCCTCGACCGCGGCCTCGGTGGAATAGCCCGTGTCGACCAGTTGATACTTCACCGGGGCAATGGGAAACGGCAGGGCTGCCCCTGCAAGGGGTGAGGCAAACATGATGCAAGCCAGCAAACGAGCGGGTTTCAGCACGGACACACCTCAATGAAAGCATTAGAGTATACTAATTTACCATTTAATTCAATCGGTTAAATGGATTTCTGGCTGTGGCCTATGCGTAAACGAGACGCCCGATTTTCAGGCCGCGGCCTTCTTCTTGCGGGAAACCGGCGCGGCGATTAGGTGCACCGCATGGCTGCGAACCGGGGTTTTGAGCCCCATGATGTCCGACAGGCTGTAAAAATCCAGGGTCGCCAGAAAGCTCTTGCGGGCCTCGAGGAGCACGTTTTTCAGGGCGCAAGCGGGCAACAGCGGGCAGTCCTGCTTGGTCGAACTGAAGCATTCCACGAGATCGATATTATCCTCGGTATCGCGGATCAACTCCCCCACGTTGATCAACTCCGGGGGTTTGGCTAGGCGCATGCCGCCCCCTTTCCCTCGCACCGTCACGATATAGCCGCGTTGGCCCAGGCGGTGCACAACCTTCATCAGGTGGGTGGCGGGAATCTCATAATCCCTGGAGATGTCTGCAATCGTGGCTAAAGCCTTACCTTCCGGGAGGTGAGCCAGATAGATGAGCACCCGCAAGGAATAGTCGGTAAATTTGGTTAACTGCATGGCAACCTCTTCTGTTCATGGTCAGCCCCCAAGCTCCGCGGTTGATATCTCGCCTCTATCAGCGAAGTTGCTTGAGACGCTGACGCGTCTTGTCGTACCCGGAATTGAGGCAGGTACTCATGTGATTCCCCGATTCCTGGCCAACCGACAAATCAGGTGCTTTTATTGTATGGCCATAGCAGTAGCGGGGCTATAGCGGTTCGGGAAGCCAACGCACCTCGTTGATCGGTGTGAAGCGTGGGCACGGATGAGACCTGATCGGGCGATCGTTGTTCCAGTGCGCGGTCACGCTGCGTCGCGGGGGCAGCATACGGCTGTGGCCGCCATTCGTGGCGGGGCGGAACCGGCCGACGCCATGAAGTCAAGCAGCCAGGAATGGGGCGCAAAGCGGGTCCACGGCTTTCAGCTCACGGCGATGCCTGGCGCGGTCTGCAAAAAACAATGGCCCGGTACGCTCGCGCGTAGCCGGGCCGGAGATGCGGAGCCGCCTTACTTGGCAAAACCGCAAAACACGTCGCGCATCATCCCGATAAGCTTCAGGGTTCGGGTGTCACCCACGCGATAAAACACGCGGTTCGCGTCCTTGCGGGTGCGCAGCACGCCCTTGTCGCGCAGGATGGCGAGATGCTGCGAGATGTTGCTTTGCGAGGTGCCGACGTGGTCGACGATATCCTGCACGCTGACTTCCTTGTCGCCCAACACGCAAAGGATTTTCAGGCGCAGCGGATGCGACATGGCCTTCATCGCACGCGAGGCCTGCTCGATGTGCTCGTCCTTGTCCAGGAGGCCTACTTCGTCCCAATCAGCTGCCATATTTTTTACCTCGATCGTGTTCGTACAGTACCCTGATGCGCTCGGGCTTCAGCAAAAATGCAGGGTGAACGCCATTTCAGCGCCACTTTGCAGGTCGCAGGTAGATTAGCAATCACGCATATATTAAAATGATTCCACAAAAACGAGTCAGGTAATACAAATTTTTTCATGAAGACCCTGCCGGTTCTCCTCATCATCCTCGACGGCTTCGGCTGCCGCTCGGAGCGTGCCGACAACGCGATCGCCCAGGCCGACAAGCCTAACTGGGATCGACTCTGGAAAAACCATCCCCACACCCTGATTCACGCGTCGGAATCCGAGGTGGGCCTGCCCAAGGGGCAGATGGGCAACTCCGAGGTGGGGCATCTGAACATCGGCGCCGGACGGGTGGTCTACCAGGAATTCACCCGTATCGACCGTGCCATCGAGTCCGGCTACTTCTATACCAATCCCGCGCTGCTGAATGCGGTGCACCTCGCGCGGGACAACCATAAGACCTTGCATGTGCTGGGCCTGTTGTCGGACGGGGGAGTGCATAGCCACGAGTCCCACTTTCACGCCCTGCTGGAGCTGGCGGCACGTGAAGGGCTGCGCCAGGTGTGCCTGCATGTGTTCCTGGACGGCCGCGATACGCCACCGAAGAGCGCCGAGATCTACCTGCGCCGCCTGACCGAAAAAATCGAGGAGGCCGGTGTCGGGCATATCGCATCGATGATCGGTCGCTATTATGCAATGGACCGCGATCGCCGCTGGCAGCGGGTCAAGTCAGCTTACGACCTTCTGACCCGCGGCTGCGGCGAGTTCCGGGCGGAGAACCCGCTGGCCGGGCTGGAGGCCGCGTATGCCCGCGGCGAGACCGACGAATTCGTCAAGGCCACTGCGATCCTGCCGCCGGACGGCAAGCCGGTGACGATGGAGGACGGCGATGCGGTGGTTTTCCTCAACTTCCGCTCCGATCGGGCGCGCCAGCTGTCGCGCCCGTTCATCGAGGCGGATTTCAGTGAGTTCGAGCGTGAAGTCACTCCGCGCCTGTCCACCTACTGCACCCTGACCGGCTACAGCGACGATTTCGTCGTGTCGGTGGCGTTCCCGCCCGAGCGCATCAAGAACGGGCTGGGCGAGTATGTCGCCAACCTCGGCCTGCGCCAGCTGCGCATTGCCGAAACCGAGAAATATCCGCATGTGACCTTCTTCTTCAACGGTGGAGAGGAAATTTCCTTCCGTGGGGAGGATCGCGTGCTGGTGTCGTCGCCAGACGTCGCGACCTACGATCTCAAGCCCGAGATGAGCGCCTTCGAAGTGACGGAAAAACTGCTCGCGGCGATAAGCAGCAAGCAATACGACGTCATCGTCTGCAACTATGCCAATCCCGACATGGTGGGGCACACTGGCGACCTCAAGGCGGCCGTCAAGGCGATCGAGACCGTGGATATCTGCCTCGGCCGGGTGGTTGAAGCCCAGCTGGGCCGCGGCGGCGAGGTGCTGGTGACGGCCGACCACGGCAACGCGGAATTGATGCGTGATGCAGAAACCGGTCAACCGCATACGGCCCACACGCTGAACCTGGTGCCGCTGATCTACGTCGGCCGCCGCCACGCCACGCTGGCGGAGACCGGAGCGCTCGAAGACGTCAGCCCGACCCTGCTGAAGATGATGGGGCTGCCGCAGCCCGCGGAAATGACCGGCGAACCCTTGGTGCGGTTTGAGTAAGCCCTTCCGCTTAGGGTAAGCTCAGCGGGTGGATTTCCGACATCTTCTCGTCCTGCTGATGCTGGGTACGCCCTTGTGCGTTGGCGCCAGCCAGGCCGATCGCAGGCAATCCGAACTCGAAGCGCTTAAGCGACGCCTGCAGACCCTGCAGCAAGAATTCCGCGACACCCAGGCGCATCGCCGCGAGGCAGCCGACGAATTGCGCCACTCCGAGCGTGCCATCAGCAGTGCAGTGAGCCAGTTGCGCCAACTGGACAGTAAGCGCCAGCGTGCCCAGAATGAATTGCTGGTGCTGACGCAGCAGACGGAGGCGACCTCGGCACGCATCCGGCAGCAGCAGGCCCATCTCGCCCTCGCGCTCAGGGCCGCTTACCAACGCGGGCAGGGCGATGCGCTCAAGCTTGCCCTCAATGGCGAGGACCCCAGCCAGACAACCCGGGATCTGCGCTATCTCGCGCACCTGTCGCGCGCGCAGCATGCAATGATCAAGGCCTTGCGCGCCGACCAGGCGCGATTGGCCGAACTGCAGCAGCAAACCGCGCAGGAGTCGACCCGGCTGGCGCAGGTGCAGGCGGCCCGCGAGTTCGAGCAAAAGAAGTTGCTGGCCGACAAGCAGGCGCGCGAGCAGGTGCTGCAGAAACTATCGGCGCAGATCCGGCAGCAGGGGCGCGAGATCACCCGGCTGAAACGAGATGAACGCAGCCTGACTGAGCTGGTGGAGCGCCTCAACCGACTGATGGCCCAGCAGGCGGAGCGGGAAGCTGCGCGCGCCCGTGCGGCCCGGCAAGCGCAAAGAAAGCAGCCGGCCGAGGCCGGGCAAGCGCGCCTCCCCGTGGCGGTCAACACCAGCACGCCGCAGGCATTCCGCTCGAACCAGCCGTTTTCGCGGCTGAAAGGTTCACTGCACCTGCCGGTAGCGGGGGAACTGATGAACCGCTTCGGAACTCCGAGGGTAGACGGTGGGGTAAGCTGGAAGGGACTCTTCATCCGCGCCAATCAGGGTGCGGCGGTGAAGGCGATCGCAGCGGGACAGGTGGTGTTTGCCGAGTGGCTGCGTGGTTTTGGCAACCTTATTATCCTCGATCACGGCGAGGGCTATATGAGTCTATACAGCAATAATGAAAGTCTGTATAAGCAGGTGGGCGAACGGGTTCAGGCCGGTGACGCGATTGCGGCGGTCGGCAACAGCGGCGGCCAGCCCGACACCGGCCTGTATTTTGAAATGCGGCATCAAAGCCGTCCTGTTAATCCCCTCCAGTGGGTGAAGTGAGATGACACAAAAGGCAAAATTCATGCTTGTCGGCCTGGCCGGCGTGCTGGCGGGCGCAGCGCTGACGGTCAACCTGTCGGCGATTGCCAACAAGGAGGCGGAAACGGCGCTGCCGGTCGAGGAACTGCGCGCCTTTACCGACGTATTTGCCCGTATCAAGAGCGATTATGTCGAACCGGTGGAAGACAAGAAGCTGATCACCGAGGCGATCAACGGCATGTTGACCGGCCTCGATCCGCATTCGGCCTATCTCGATGCCGAAGGCTTCAAGGACCTGCAGGTGGGCACCCAAGGCGAGTTTGGCGGCCTTGGCATCGAGGTCGGCATGGAAGAAGGCTTCGTCAAGGTGGTTTCACCCATCGAGGATACGCCCGCGTTCAAGGCAGGGGTCAAGCCCGGCGACCTGATCGTCAAGCTCGACGACACCCCGGTGAAAGGCATGACGCTGAATGACGCAGTCAAACGGATGCGCGGCAAGCCTGGGTCGCCGATCAAGCTCACCATCGTGCGCAAGGGTGTCGACAAGCCCATTGTGCTGACGCTCACCCGGGCGGTGATCAAAATCCGCAGCGTCAAATCCAAGCTGCTGGAATCCGGCTACGGCTATGTGCGCGTAACCCAGTTCCAGGAACACACCGGCGAACTGCTGGCGGAGGCATTGGACAAGCTCTACAAGGACAACAAGACGCCCCTGAAAGGACTGATTCTGGATCTGCGCAACGATCCGGGCGGTCTGCTCAACGGCGCGGTGGCGGTGGCGGCGGCATTCGTCAAGCCGGATAGCCTGGTGGTGTATACCGAGGGCCGCACCGAGGACGCCAAGATGCGGTTGACCGCCAGCCGTGAAAACTATCTGCGCCCGATGCAGCGCGATTACCTGAAAGACCTGCCGGAGGGCGTGAAGCAGGTGCCGATGGTCGTGCTGGTGAACAGCGGGTCGGCATCGGCCTCCGAAATCGTCGCGGGGGCGCTGCAGGACCACAAGCGCGCCGTCGTCATGGGTACCCGCACCTTCGGCAAAGGCTCGGTGCAGACCATCCTGCCGATCGGCAACGGCACCGCGATCAAGCTGACCACCGCGCGCTACTACACACCGAACGGCCGTTCCATTCAGGCCAAGGGCATCGAGCCGGACATTCTGGTGCAAGATCCCGCGATGCCGGAGGAAGACGATGGCTTCGGCATTCGTGAGGCCGATCTCGCCAAGCATCTGGCCAATCCGGCGGGCGAGGATGCCCCCGCCCCCGTGAAGCAGCCGAGCGAGAGTTTCAAGACGCCGCCCGCTGACCAGCCCGGCAAGGAGAAGAAGCCGATGGCGCTGGAGCCGGGTGAGGTCGTGTCGAAGGACGATTTTCAGGTGAACCAGGCGTTGAGCCTGCTGAAAGGCCTGCAGATTCTGCAGGGACGCTGATCGAATGGGGCCGTGGCAGTGAGATGCCACAGCCCCGATGCAGCGCTATACTGAATTCACTTCTGTCCGAGTGCCGTGTCATGCGCCCATGTGACCTCGAGAAAATCCGCGAAATCGTTTTTCATGCCCTGCCGCCCGGGCAGGTGGAACGTGCGCTGGCTTTGCTCGACGGCCTGGACGGATTGATGGTGGCGATCGGGGCGGACGGCAAACGGCTCCTGGTGCGCTACCAGGTCTGTGAATACACCCTGGAAGGCCTGGAAACAGCACTTTCGAGCCAGGGTTTCCATCTCGACAACAGCCTGCTCAGCAAACTCAAACGCTCGCTGGCTTATTTCAGCGAAAGCGTGCAGCGCAGCAACATTGCCGCCGCTGAACCTGACGTCAAATCCCAGCAGGCTTTCATGAAGGTTTACGAGCGCCATCTGCACGGGGATCGTGACGATACTCCGGAGGAGTGGCGGAGCTACAAATAGCCTCTGCTCCGGATGGAACTGGACGATGACCTCCTGCTGCGCTACAGCCGCCACATTCTGCTGCCGGACGTCGGCGTGGCTGGTCAGACGCGCATCTGCGATGCCTCGGTACTGATTGTCGGCGCCGGAGGACTTGGGTGCCCGGTGGCACTGTACCTGGGGGCGGCAGGCGTCGGGAATTTGCGGCTGGCGGATGGCGATACGGTCGATCTCACCAATCTGCAGCGCCAGATCGGCCACGCCACCGCGGCCATCGGGGAGAACAAGGCCGATTCGCTGACGCGCAGCGTACGCGTCATCAACCCGGGTATTTCGGTTCAGCCGATCCGGCAGGCGCTGGCGGATGACGCGCTGCGCGAGGCGGTGGCAGCAGCGGACCTGGTGGTCGATGCATCGGACAATTTCGTCACCCGCCATGCGGTCAATCGCGCCTGTGTGGCATTGGGCAGGCCACTGGTGTCCGGCGCCGCGATCGGGTTCTCGGGTCAGCTTGCCGTTTTCGATTCGCGCCGCGCCCATAGCCCCTGCTACCACTGCCTATTCCCCGAGCAGGCTGGCGAACCGGAAACCCGCTGTGCCGAAGCGGGGGTGTTTTCCCCGCTGGTTGGCGTGATCGGGGCGATGCAGGCGATGGAAGCCCTGAAATATCTGGCGCAGGTGGGTGAGCCGCTGGTCGGCAGGCTGCTGCTGTGGGACGGCTTGCGGGCCGAGGCCCGGGTCATGAAGGTACCGCGCGACCCCGCCTGCCCGGTGTGCGGAGCGGTCCGCGCCTCAGACGGGGTGAACGTCTAGCAGGCGTGACAGCAGCAGGTCGACGTCGCCGCCCGGCGCACGGGTAAACCCGCTCTTGGCGAACTGGTGCCAGCGCCCCACCACCATGCACTGCAGCAGGTTGGCAAGCGGCACGCTGAGTTCGGCGTGCTTGTCGCCGCAAAAGCGCAGGCATTGCCTCAGCTGCGCCTCGATGCGGTCATGAAGCTGGTTGATGCGTTTTTGCAGGCGCTCGTTTTCGTGCACCAGCGCGTCGCCGATCAGCACGCGCGTCATCCCCGGATTCCTCGCCGCAAAAGCGCAGGCATTGCCTCAGTTGCGCCTCGATGCGGTCATGAAGCTGGTTGATACGTTTTTGCAGGCGCTCGTTTTCGTGTACCAGCGCGTCGCCGATCAGCACGCGCGTCATCCCCGGATTCCTTGCCGCAAAATTCAGCAGCATGCTGAGGATCGCCTCGATCTGGGCGGCGGGAGACGGGGTCTCGGTGGTGATGCGGGCGATCAGCCCGAATAGCGTCTGCTCGATGAACTCGATCAGGCCTTCGTACATCTGGGCCTTGCTGGAAAAGTGCCGGTAGAGTGCCGCCTCGGATACGCCAACGCGTGCGGCAAGCGCCGCTGTGGTGATCTTTTCCGGTTGCGGCTCCTGCAGCATCGCGGCCAGCGTTTGCAGGATTTGCGTACGACGTTCGCCCGGTTTTCTTGCTTCCCCTTCCATCAGGCACTCTCCCTGTTCTTATGGGTGATGATTATCGCTGATGTTGGGTTAAATGGTGCCAGTCGATCTCGCACGCGAATTCCACCCGTAACCTGACGGCCGGATCGGGAAATGTCTTGGCAGGAGTGCTGCTGACGAGCCGTGCCACGTAAGGATTTGAAGGAGGCTGACATGCTGCGCTTGCTTGCCCTTTTCCTGCTTCCAACCCGCTGGTCCCTTCGCCGAACTCGGCATCGGCAAAACAGTGGACTCTTGTCGCTATTGCTGGAAAACGGGCCCGATCACCCAGTTGGATCACGTGTCAGGAATAATCGACCATGCCCCGGGCTTGAACACCGTATCAATTCGTTATCGGCGAGGACAGAACTGATCCCGTCGGCCCCCTCTTACGTCTGGCTTCGCTCCATGGCGATCAGAGCACCGGCTGCAACAGCAAGAAATGTCATGACCTCATCCAATCCCTTGAAGCTCAGATCGAGCAATGGAATCAGCCCACTCAGGATGAGCCAGGCACCCAACAACAACATTCCATAATTCTTCGTAAGTTTCATCAGTCAGCCTCCATTAAGTTACACGAAACGGTAAAGGTAACGGCCATATCACGGGCAACTTTAGATCGGCCTCGGCCAATGGGTGGCCCGGCGAACCAGCGGAGAGTTTTCGGATGACCTTCCGCAGTGAGCAAAGAAAAACGGCCCAGAGGCCAAAGCCTCTAGACCGTCGATCTTATTGGTGGGTCTGCACGGACTTGAACCGTGGACCAAGGGATTATGAGTCCCC
>JANJWF010000065.1 GCA_024709685.1 Thiobacillus sp. | reverse complement strand
GGCGAGCGCGTCGTGCTGCGCCTGCTCGACAAGCAGGCAGGGCGCCTCGAGCTCGGCAAGCTCGGCATGAGCGAGGCGACGCTGACCCGCCTCGACGATCTCATCCACCGCCCGCACGGCATCGTGCTGGTGACCGGCCCGACCGGCTCCGGCAAGACGACGACGCTTGCCTCGACGAGATCTTTCCTGGCGTCGGCAACCCCTTCCCCTGGATGGCCGAGATGATCGACCTGAAGAAGGAGAAGAACTTCTTCGAGACGCGCGTCACGGAGTATCAGACGGGCGGGGCGTTGAGCTGGGATTGACCGGCTGGGATGACAAAAAGGCGCAGGGGACTGCGCCTTTTTTGTTTGTCATCGGTTCCTAATGCGACACAACAAATAATGACTTGGATCAAACCTCAGTACAGCAGAAAGGCGGTTAATTGGGCTGGTGCTCTAGTGTCCGGCGAAAATTATGTTCTTGTGAATAACGACGAGCAAACAAAAGCTCAGGAAATACTTGGTAATTGGCGCTCCAGTCACAGTTATCCAATCAACACGTTTCAAGCGAGCTTACGGAAAAAGCTGCGTTCAATCGAGAAGAACGCACTTGTGGCACAACGTTTAAAGCGTATCCCATCCATTATTGGAAAACTCCAAAGATTTCCAAAAATGCAGTTGGCCCGGATGCAGGATATTGGAGGCCTTCGGGCCATCGTTAAAAATGTCGCAAACGTCTATGAGCTTCGGAACAAGCTGATCAAAAGCAGGTTTGATCATGAGCTAATCAACGAAAAGGATTACATTCAAAGTCCAAAGAATTCCGGATACCGCGGAATCCATCTGGTTTACAAATATAAAAGCCGAAAGGCAAAGGACTACGACGGCTTACTAATAGAAATCCAATTAAGATCAAAACTTCAGCATGCCTGGGCAACCGCGGTTGAAACAACGGGGACCTTCTTACAACAGTCCCTAAAAACAAGTCATGGGGCCGAAGAGTGGCTCCATTTTTTTTCGATGGCAGGTTCTGCATTCGCGTATCTTGAAAATAAACCACCTGCTCCATGTCATGCAGATATAAATCGGGAGGATTTGTTTAAAAGTTTGGCTCAACAAGCGAAGGACCTGAAGGTGTACGACACGCTGCGGGCCTATCGCATTTCAGCGAACGCGATTGAAAACGAAAAAGTTAAGAAGGCTTACTACTATCTTCTTACCCTAAAACCTAAAACTCGCGTCGTTAATATCAAGGGATATCAGAAGAATCAGCTTCAGGAGGCGACCGAGCGATATCTCCAATTAGAACAAGCAGTGGACGGCGAGGAAATTTCCCAAGTCGTATTGGTGGCCGCAGACTCGTTAAAGCTTCTCTACCGAGCCTATCCCAACTACTTTCTAGATACCGAAGAATTCACCAGCGTGTTGGATCGAATCGCAAAGTTAGCGAAAGAGCAATAGGGTACAGACTACGGTTTTTCCATGAGCATCGCGTGCATGGCGGTGCGATGAAGTGTCTGCCTTTTAAACACTAGCGCAACGAAATATGGGGGGGCCGTCTGCTCCATTTGTTGGCCCAATGCTTTTCCTTAATAAAGAGATAAAAAATGGCCCGAAACGTCATCCTTCAGCTCGCTAACAGCGAAGGGCTAATGAAAGTTCTTGTCTTTACCGGCCTTAGCCATTCTCTTGTGGTACACCCAACCATTCATGGTGAACCACTACTGACGGCTCAAGCGTTTTATTACTTAGAGGAACTCGAGTCAGTCGCTCGTTTACGTTATGAAGCAGGTGAACAAGTAAATGGGGTCAGACACCGTTTCGAACAAATGGGGTCAGACACCAGGGTTAACAAATGGGGTCAGACACCATAACCACCCACGAGGTCTTGCCTGTTGCGGCAAGCCCTGACCCCGAGATCGTTCGCCCTTTATCCTCTTATTCTCATTTCGCCCGTTGATGCGTCGCGCCCAGAACAGCGCCGATCGTCACCAGCACGACGCCGGCAAGGGTCACGGCATCGATGGATTCCCTCAGCAAGGGTACGGCGGCGACTGCCTGCCGTAAATGGGGTCAGTTCAGCCTGTCCCTTATTGATGCAATCGATGCTCGCAAGGCTGCGCCTTTTTGTTGGTCGCGTTAGCTTTTCCGGACTTGGATTCAGGAACCACGTGCTAATTTGAAGCATGCGTTGCTTGGCGCCCTCCGGCTGGCTGCCGGGAGAGTCCGGGCAGCCGGAGGGCGCGGCACAGATCGATCATGAGATCGGTGGACCCGAAGCCCCTGATGAACCGGCTAGACGATCAGGCTAGACGCCTTGTCCAAGGAACAATAGGGGACAGACCACAATTCCTCTGCCCAAACGTCGTCGAAACAGCCGCTCGTCCTAGGATAGAATAAATGGGGTCAGACACGATTAAACGTTGAATACGATTAAACGAATAAATGGGGTCAGACACCTTTTCATGATTAGAATAAATGGGGTCAGACACCTTTTCATGATTACGTCTCGCAAGCAGCGTCCAAATCGGCCAATTCCCTGCAGCGCCTAGAAATTGGCTTCGTCTGAAACCATGGCATCATCTCGAGCCGTGGTCGGTGTGTGCAGACCTTCCATTTTCATTTTGCCGGTTGATGCGTCGCGCCCAGCACCGCGCCGATCGTCACCAGCACGACGCCGGCAAGGGTCACGGCATCGAGGGATTCCTTCAGCAAGGGTACCGCGGCGACGGCCGAGATACCCGGAACCATGGCGAGCATGAGGGTCGCTCGCTGCGGTCCGATGTTGTGGATGGCGTAGGCAAAGAGCAGGCCGGCAATCGAGGCCGCGAGGATGCCTTGATACACGCCTTGCCACAGGGCAAAGGACAGGGGAACGGTGGCGATGGCCTTGGGCAGGAACGCGAGATAGACCGGCGTGTAGCACGCCATTGAAATCACCGCGATGCCGATCGTCGCGTCGAGGGGCGAGACCTGCCAATGCTTGAGCAACAAGCCAAATGAGGCATAGCAGATCGCGGCAAGAAGGAAGAACACATCTCCCACCCATTGATGGGCGGGTGCCCCGGCAAATTGGCCGAAGCTGTGGAGACCGATCAGCACGATCCCCACACCGGCGACCAGCAGGGCGAATTCAGACCGGATGCCGGGGCGGCAGCCGAGCATGAGCCAGGCGATCAATGCCGTCGCAAAGGGAATGCCGCCATTGACCAGAATGCCCGCATGGGCGGTCGGCGCCAGCGAAAAGCCCGAGTAGACGAACAACCCGTAACTCACGCCGCCGAACGCGGCCAGCACGGCCAGCCGCGGCCACTCGAGGCGCCGCCATCGGGCCAGCACGAACGGAAGACACACGATTCCCGAGAAGACGAAGCGAACGGCCGCCATGTCGTAGGGCGTAAGCGGGCTGCGTCCGCCGAGCCGGGAGACGATGTTGAACCCGGACCAGACAACGACGACCGCAGCTGCAGCCGCAAAGCCTTTGAACAGGTGGAGACGGTAGCCCGGAACAGGCCGGACTTCATCTGTCATGCGATGAGATTCCGGGATAAGCGGTACCGCTCACATTACCGCGTTTACTTCCTGCCGCGCGAGTGGCGCTGAAGACACTCGCAACAGAACGGCAAGGACGGTCAGCCTACTTCTTCTTGGCCGGATCATCCCCAGGGTTCGCGTACGCTATGCCCCAAGGGCCGGTTCCGTGCAGTTGGAGAATTGTCTCCTGGCCCTTGGTGTAACCGAACATCGGCTTGCCCTGCTCGATCGAAAAATAACCGCCGGGACCATATGCCTTGGCCTTCTTGGTGTCGAACTTGTCGCCCGAGGAAAAGTAGAGGGTGCCCGACAAAACCGTCACACTCTCGGTGGTCGGATGGGTATGCACGCCAATTCTTGTCTTGGGCGGAAGCTTGAGACGCATCACGAACGGCCCGGTCGAACCGGGGTCTCCGTCGATGACTGCCGATTTCGCGCCAGGGCCGATCGACGGGGCATCCTTCCACTGGATATCGGAAGTCATCACCGAGGTATATTCAGCGCCCCACGTCGGCGCTGCAACAAGGCTCCCCAATCCCAGGGCGACACTGACTGCGGCAAACTGGATGGCTTTCATGAGACGCTCCTTGATCAATTCGCCCGGTCAACGCAGTGGGCGTGTGCTGGCCCCGGATTTCCGATGCTTAAACGTTTTATAGCATCGCAGGCTTGATAGAAAAGCTAACCCCACGCCCCTTATTTCGTGAAATCTTCGGGCCCGAAAATTTGCCGGATCTCGATGGTGTCGCCGTCATCCGCCGGGCAGCGCTGGGCCCACTTCAGCACGTCTTCCTTGGACGGCGCTTCCACCAGCCAGTAACCGCCCAGCACTTCTTTCGCGTCGATGAGCGGCCCGTCGGTCACGGAGGCCTTGCCTTTGGCGAACGACACGCGCGCGCCCTGGGCCAGCGGATGCAGGCCGTTGAGCGATTCAATCTTGAGCGCCTTGCCCATTTCTTCGTTGAACCGTCCCATCTCTTCCATCTTCTCCGGATCCGGCTTGAAGCCTGGCGCCGGTTTGCCGCCCTGGTACACAGCGGGAATCATCAGCATCATGAATTTCATGGTTATCTCCTTTTTGCGCATCAGGGTCAGGTCTTGCGACCCCATTCTCCCGAGCTCCTCGATTCAGGTCTCTTCACGGTCCGCGGGCGCACAGTGTTTTCCAAATACTTGGGCGACCAGAGGTATCGTGGTGGCGATGCCCACTGCAAGAAGCGTCCAGCCAACGGCACGGCGCTGGTCCGGATTCAACCGGTTGCAAAGCAGCAGTGCGAGGCCCGCGCCCGCCGCTGCCCGGGTGCCGGCGATCAATCCGATTTCCGGAACGGTCAGTTTGACTTGTTTCATCATGTGCCTTTCTATCTGAATTGGATTGCGGATAGGCGTGCCGGAAGTCTTGGGCAGCTGCGGCTCGCAGGATAAGAAGGAAACATCGGGCAATCGCTGCATGTCGTCCAGTGCGCTGCATCCGCATGATTGTGGTTCGCACCGGGATGCCGAAGCGTGTTGGTTGTTCGCCAGTGCCGTGATGTTATTTATAGCCCACTGCCAATGAACGGCCTGTATGTCAACGAACCCAGTCAATGGGTTCGGCCGAGCAATCATGCCGAGCCCCTTCAATGAGTGAACCTCCTGACTCGCTCCGCACCCTAGGATCGATCACCTTCCGGGTTTTCCGATCGGCGGGGGAATTGCCACGACAGAAGGCAAAGGCGGCAATCCTCGATTACATCGAGCTGCTTTAGAATCCGCACAGTGGCAGGGTGCGGGTGAGTAACCAGCAGCCCTGAACAATCCAGACAGCTCAGGCGATATCCGGGCCAAATAGCCAATGGCCCCTATTTCTGGTCATATTTCTCGTTTCTGCATATTTCCTGCCTACAGGACAGAAATGGTCAGACTCAACGATACCCGACATCACTCCAGACCAAGCAATTAAAGGGCGAAAATACAACGATGCCCTAAAGTCCAAGCGTCTATTTATTCAAAACAGAAGCGGTATTTGTTGACCGTAATTGGGTACCAAGCTAGACTTTTTTCGGGTATTTTTTATATCCACCCGAAACCAACTCTGAGGAAACATTATGAAAAAGTTCATGTTAGCTTCTACTCTGGCCGCGCTGTCCACCACTGCTTTTGCAGGACCGAGCGCAAACACGGGCTGCGGTCTTGGCTCAATGGTTATGGAGAAACAAGACAGCGTGGTGACTCAAGTATTGGCCGTTACCACCAACGGGACTTTCGGCAACCAGACATTCGGCATTACGTCTGGCACGCTGGGATGCGCCAAGCCTGCAAAAATCGTGTCCAACGACAAAGTTAACGTTTTCGTTGCCAGCAACATGGACGCACTGGCAACCGACATTGCAAACGGTCAAGGCGAGACAGTCGACACCCTGGCTGTCATGATGGAAGTGGAAGACAAGGCGGCTTTTGTTGCCAAACTGCAGGCCAACTTTGACAAGATTTACACCGCCGATTCAGTTTCCTCGGCCGACGTGATCGATAACATCATCACCATCATGGGCTAAGTCCCCGAGGAAGCTACTGAATAAAATGCTTATTTCGGTGAGGTGCAGGAAAAGCCATGGAGAGTTGGGCGCGGTTTGTTGGCCGCAGTCTTCTTGTACCAGGAATGACTGAAATCGCCCGTTTTTCAACTCCATTCCGCCCCCTGCATCTCGCTCTCGTCAGTGGGATTTCCTCAGACTTGGCCGGTAACAAATTCGGCGACGGTGGATTAATTCAGTGGCTTCCTAGCCAGGCAAAGTGAAGCAAATTTGGTCTGTTCGGATTTTTTTGCTTTGTCTGGCAACTTTCCTTACCTTTCCTGCGCACGCCCAAATCGATTCGCTTCATTCGCTTGCGGATCAAGCGCAATTGTCATCTCATCCGGACTGGTTGAACTTGCTGCACTTCAAGAACGGTGTCAGTGAGATTGATGATCCAAAGTTTTTCTTCGCGCCCAATGGCAAGCAGGACCCCCATGCAGAACTGCACGCCTTGCTGGATGCACTCATCACAGATACCAGCAATACGAAGGACAGTGTTTATTGCAAACATATCTCGCGATCAACCTGGCTAATCGAACAACTCCCCCAACTCGCGCAACGGCTTACGCTTCCAGAATGCCAGGAACTCCAAGAGGAGTGGCAAAACCTCAATCCGCGGTCCGTCACCCTTGTTCTTGCGTCAGCGCACATCAACTCGCCTGCGTCAGCGTTTGGCCATACCTTTTTGCGCATCGATACTGACCAACAGACCCCCCTTACATCCTATGCCGTAAATTACGCGGCACAGACGCTTGAAACGAATGGCTTCATTTATGCCTACCAAGGTATTTTTGGCGGTTACGAAGGGCGCTACTCAATGTTGCCATATTCCAAGAAGGTGCAGGAATACAGCGATCTGGAACAACGCGACATTTGGGAACACACCCTCAATCTGAGCCAGGAAGAGGTGGATCGGCTTACTCGCCACATTTTTGAAATACGCCACTTTTATGCCGATTATTTTTTCGTTTCAGAGAACTGCTCATACAATCTCTTATGGCTTTTGCAGATCGCCCGACCGGGCACAGACCTAATCTCCCAATTTGATCTCGATGCCATTCCAATCGATACCGTAAGAGCGATTGAACAAGCAGGCTTTATTTTCAGGGAGACCTATCGCCCCTCTAACCGCAAGCGCATGACGCAGTTGGCGACCCACCTAACCCAGGCAGAAAGCTGGGCATTTGTAAAAAATACGGATTACGATTTGGCTTCGATCGAAAGCCTGCCCGTCCTGGAAAAAATAAGTGCACTTGAACTTGCGGTCTACCAACTAAAAAGACAACGAAGCCAGGACAAGATTGACCAATCGTCCTACAGTAGCAGCCTGCTCAAACTGCTCAAGGCCAGAAGCCAATTGGGAAACCCACTGCATGTCGAGATCGAGCAGCCTGCATCGCCACGCACGGGCCATCTTTCAAGCCGAATCAAAATCGGGGTGAACCATCAGGATAATGGCGAAATAAATACCGGAATGAATATCGGTTTCAGACTCGCCTATCACGACATTTATGATCACGAAAGCGGATATCTTCCGGGCGCATACATCAGCTTTTTCGACACCCAGGTTGTCAGCGACGGCAACACCACGCAGCTCGACTCGCTCCACGTCGTCGATATTCGCTCCTACGCACTGCAGGACAACTTCTTCAAGCCCATCTCCTGGCAAGTCGACCTTGGCGCCAAACGGTTATTTGACGATGCATTGCACGGTTATTTGAAATCGGGCGCCGGGATCACGCTCGGGCACGAAAAGTTCTATGTATTCACCATGCTCTCGCCCGCACTGTATGTGGAACAAGACTGGTTCTGGGGTGCCTCGGTTCAACTTGGTTTGATCGGCACAACGGGGAATATGAAGCTCGGTTTGCAGCTTTCAAAAGAGTGGTTTGAATTGTCGTCACGTTCTCAAGAACTCGGCGAAGTGTTCGCCACCTATCAATTTGACCAAAACTGGGCGCTGAACATTAAGCACGAAGTCAACCAGTTGAGCGACGACGCAACGCGCCGGACCACCAGCTTCAATATTTTCTATTACTTCTAAGTGGCTCACAACACGCGTAGATGCGGTAATGCAGCAGGACGGGCGCCATAGGCAAGCCACTACTACAGCCGCAGGAAATATCCCGGCTCCAATCTGAGAGCATCCGGCCATCTGATGTCAGCCACGGACCACGTCGTCAAATATTGCGTCAAACCGGGCTGACCTATTTTTGATTCCGCACGGATCCGTGCGAGGGTGGGAAGAGGGTCAGCGCGGCTGGAAAGTCATGCAGTTGACCTCCTGGCCCTTGGGGGCGACGCGGATGCTGTCTGTCATGCATTCCAGATCCTCGTTGAATTTGCAGTTGGTGGATTTGCAGGCGCCGACGCCCGCTGTCCGCCCGGCGGCCTGGGTGTGACCCGAGCCCGAGAAGAATGTGTCGCAGCCGGCATGCATGCTGTTGCCCACCGTGATTGCCCTGGCATGGCATTTCATGTTGACGTTATAGGCACATTCGTTTGCCAGACATTCGGCAACGATCGGCATGTCGATGGTGATGTGCTTCATGGAAATTCTCCTTGAGTGTGGGAGTCATGAATTCAGGGCCGCCGGGTTGCGCCCGTGCGTCTGAATCGGTATTGGTAGCTGCGCTACCTGGAGATGCGCGGATCCTGGAAGGGCACAGTGCAGGCCGCTGGCTTTGCGTCACTGCCTTGCGGCAGTTTTGCCTTTTGACGATACGAGTTGTTTTTTTAGACTTTATTGCACAGATGGCAAGGATGTGCAGGCGGTCGGACGTAGTGTTTTTCATTAGTCATTTGGTTGGGTTCTAAAGAAATTTGCCGCAGAACTAAAGGGCCGCCACGCGTGCATTCGATAAGCGGGTGCTTTGATTGTCCAGAGGTGCTAGAAAGAAAAATGGCAAGGCACCGGGAGGAATCTTCGTTGGAGGATTTGATCTCCCGGCAGATCGAGCTCGCCCTCCCTCAGATAGACATTCACGTTGAAGGAAACAGAAAATGGCTCGCGTCAGCACCTACCTCAATTTCCCCCGCGCGACCGAACAGGCCTTCCTGTTCTACAAGTCCGTCTTCGGCACGGAGTTCGACGCGCCCATCGCCCGCTTCAAGGACATGCCGCCCGCGCCTGACCAGCCGCCGCTGGCCGAGGCCGACCAAAACCTCGTCATGCATGTCGGACTGCCCATTCTGGGCGGACACATGCTGATGGGAACCGATGCGCCGGAATCCATGGGCTTTGCCATAACGCCAGGCAACAACGTATATATCAACCTCGAGCCCGACACGCGCGCCGAAACCGAGCGTCTGTTCAATGCGCTTGCGGCTGGCGGCAAGATCGAGATGCCGCTACAGGAAATGTTCTGGGGGGACTATTTCGGCAGCCTGGTGGACCCGTTCGGCGTGCATTGGATGTTCGACTGTGCCAGCAAAACCTGACATGCTGCCTAGGGAGGCCGTCATGGACATGCCCAATCGCACGCAGGTGACGTCGTCATGAGGTTCATGATCCTGGTGAAGGCAACCACAGCCTCAGAGGCGGGCGTCATGCCCAGCACAGAGCAATTCGCAGAGATGGGACGATACAACGAGGAACTGGCGAAGGAGGGAATCCTGCTGGCCGCAGAAGGGCTGCATCCATCTTCAAAAGGCGTGCGTGTGCGCTTTTCGGGTACGGAACGCACGGTCATCGACGGGCCGTTTGGCAATCCCGACGAACTGGTTGCGGGCTTCTGGCTCTGGCAGGTGAATTCGCGTGACGAGGCCATCGAATGGGTGAAGCGCTGCCCGAATCCCATGCTTGAGGATTCGGAGATTGAAATCCGGCAGGTATTTGAAGCAGACGACTTTGGGGTCGAATTGACCGCCGAACTGCGCGAGCAGGAGGAACGCCTGGGCGCACAGATTGCCGGCAAGGAATGAGTCTGTCGCACATAGCTCGACTATTCAAGCAAACGGCAAGACGCCGCCACACTTCATCAACCGTGCACCCAGACGATCAAATCGCGCAACTTCCGGTAGTGCCGGATTGGCCGCAGTAGTGGCGGTCGTTTAGCACCGGAAAAATTCACGGAAAGTTCGGGCCAGGGCCTGCACCAACACAAGACCGGTGGTGGTCAGACCGGCCCGCAGCCCCCGTGCTACCATCCGCCCCGCCATGCGACTTCCTCAACTCCGACAACGTCTACGCGATCTGGGCGCAGCGCCCTGCCACGAAGGGCGCGTGCTGGGGGCGTGGGTTCAGGGGCGCTCGCTCGACACAAGGCGGCGGCGCGCCGAGGACTTTCTGCCGCTGGCGGTGCGCGAGGAGCTGCCTGGTTTTTTCGCTGAACTGAATGGGCTGGCGCGGGTGCACTCCGAGCATCCGGGCGAGGACGGCTCGGCCCGCATGCTGGTGCAACTGGCGGATGGGCAGACGGTGGAGAGCGTGCTGCTGCCGCGCGACGGCGTGTGCGTCTCCACCCAGGTCGGCTGCGCCGTGGGCTGCGTGTTCTGCATGACCGGCCGCGCCGGCCTGCTGCGTCAGCTCACGAGCGCGGAGATCGTCGCGCAGGTGGTGCTGGCGCGCAGCCGCCGGCCGGTGAAGAAAGTCGTGTTCATGGGCATGGGGGAACCCGCCCACAATCTGGACAACGTGCTCGAGGCCATCGAACTCCTGGGGATCGAGGGCGGCATCGGCCACAAGAACCTGGTGTTTTCGACCGTGGGCGACCGGCGCGTGTTCGAGCGCCTGCCGCAGTCCATGGTGAAGCCCGCCCTGGCGCTCTCGCTGCACACCACCGATGCCGCCCTGCGCCGCCGTTTGCTGCCCAGGGCGCCCGAGATCGCGCCGGCCGAGCTGGTCGAACTGGGCGAGGCCTATGCCCGCCGCACGGGTTATCCGATCCAGTACCAGTGGACGCTGCTCGAAGGGATCAACGACAGCGAGGCCGAGCTCGATGGCATCGCGCGCCTGTTGGCCGGCAAGTACGCGGTGATGAACCTGATTCCCTACAACAGGGTCGAGGGAGGCGGGGACCCGGGCGACGGCTTCCGCCGTCCGAGCTGGGAGCGCGCGGCCGGGATGGCGCGCCGCCTGCACCGGCGCGGCGTACTCACCAAGTTGCGCCATTCCGCGGGGCAGGATGTGGAGGGCGGCTGCGGACAACTGCGGGCGCGGGCGCTGGGCGTTGCGGCAATCATCGGATGAATGACAACAATCGGGGACACTGAACCCGGCGTAATCGACTTTTTTCTATCGATCAACATGAGCACCAACACCGTCCGCGCCCGACTGGCGTTTTCGTTCAAGGGCGAGACCTACGCACTCGATTCCGTGATTGACCTTGATCGCCGTCTTGGCGAGCCGGGTACGGCTCCGGATTTTCATCGACTCCTGGCCAGGGCGGCTGGGATTGATCCCTACTCGTATCTGTATGAAGTATTGGCGTCACACGAAATCGAATTCTCGGATGCCACCGGGGTGGCGGCGCAAAGCTGCCGTGATGGCCGGTTCGACTGGACTCGATTCGAGCAGGACCTGAGCGAGGAACGGGACTGGCAGCTTGTCAGGGCGATCGCAGAAGGAATCATGGCGGGTCGCGATCCGGATGCGGACCGGGATCTGAAGGCGGCCTTGCTGGCAGCGTATCGGGCCGGGAAGGCGAGTCGACATTAGCGAGAACCAAAAGGGAGCGGCCGTGGTTTCGGGGTGTGCTGGCAAATCGCAGACCACATGGGGTTGGATCACTTGGGATAGGCTGGCCTGGATTTCTGGTGCTGGAGCCTGACCGACCCGATACATTTCGTTACATTTCCCCGCTCGCTGGATATCCGCGCGTTACATTGCCTCTCCACAATATGCTGCATGCCGCCTCCGTTTCGGACCGGCGGTTCTGACAACGTCTCGAAAGGAGATCGCAATGAAATCGAATCAAGCTTCCTTCATGAAACGTGCCGTGCTGGCGGGCCTGATCGCAGGCGGCGGCATTCTGGCTGCGTCGGCATACGCGGTGTCGGCCGACAAGGCCGAGGGCACCACGCCGCGCTGCGAGGCGCGCCAGATGCAGCAGGGTGAGGGCTGGAAAGCGAAGCAAGACGCGCATCGAGCCGTGCTGAAGGATAAGCTCAAGCTCACCGCCGAACAGGAGACGGCATGGAATGTCTTCGTCGCGGCTGCCCAGCCCGGTCCGCTCCAGCAGCGCATGGACCGCAAGGCGATGCGCGAGGAATTGGCGAAGCTGAGCACGCCGGAACGACTCGACCGCATGCAGGCAATGCAGGAGACGCACCGCACCCGGATGGCAGAGCGGGTCGAGGCGGTCAAGGCCTTCTACGCGCAGCTGACGCCGACGCAGCAAAAGGTGTTCGATGCCGAGGCCATGCCGCTGCACCAACACGGCCACCCCCGGACTCACCACCGTTACTCCTGAGTTTCGGCGAGTAAACCGGTAGAAGCGTGGGCGGACTTCCGCCCACGCTCAGACAATACGGATAGGCCGTGGTTTTCCGGGAAAGGGAAGCCGCGTCGGCTTATTATCCAACTGCATCCCGCGGTGAGCGATCATCGACCAGGGCGTAAGGCGTGAGAAGCATCGCCTCGCTTGTCGCTACCTTCAGGATGTCGCCTTGTCAGGTGGAACGCCAGTCTCCGTGGCTTCCGGTGCTTCCGGCATGCCGGTAACGGGTGCCTTTTTCTGCGCCTTCTCTGCCTTCTTCTTCTTCTTCTCCAACTCTCTCTGTCGCTTCTCGTACTGGTAGTTCGGCTTCACTTCTGGATCCTTTCGAACGGACTGTGACTGTAACGATACTCCACCCGGACGCCTTCCATATCAAGGCGTCATCCAGTGGCGAGGTTCAATTATTTTCTGCGGGCCCATCAACGGGCAAGCTTCGCAGGCTAAAGTAAACGCCAGGGGGAAACGACCATGGCCATACCAGACACTCGCAACTTTGCCGTATTTTGCGATTTCGAAAACGTCGCAATCGGCTTGAAAGAGGGCAACTTTCCGGACTTCAAGATCCGTCCGGTGCTCGAGCGGTTGCTGCTCAAGGGCAGCATCGTGGTGAAGAAGGCCTACTGCGACTGGGACCGCTACAAGGAGTACAAGCGTGACCTGCACGAGGCGGCGTTCGAACTGATCGAGATTCCGCACGTGCGGCAGTCGGGCAAGAACTCGGCGGACATCCGCATGGTGGTCGATGCGCTCGACCTCTGCTACACGAAGTCGCATATCGACGCGTTCGTGATCATCAGCGGCGATTCGGATTTCTCGCCCCTGATCTCCAAGCTGAAGGAAAACGGCAAGAGCGTGATCGGCATCGGGGTGCGCGGGTCGGCATCGTCGCTGCTGATCTCGAACTGCGACGAGTTCATCTTCTACGAGGACCTGGTGCAGTCGAAGGCCCGGGCGAAGCCCGCGAAGAAGCCGGCACCCGCGAAGCCTGCGCCCGAGAAGCCGGCCGCGGCCCCGCAGCCCGCGAAGGAAGCGGCCGGGGCGGCTCCAGCCAGCCGGCGCCGCGGCCGCCCGGCGACCGTCGCGGCCGAACCCGTGGCCAAGGCCGAGCCGGGTCCGGAAGACTTGAAAGGCCGCGCGATCGACATCGTCGTCGGCACGCTGGAGCAGTTGGTGGCGGAGCGCGGGGGCGAGGGCGCCATCTCGGCGTCGCTGATCAAGAACACCATCAAGCGGATGCACCCGGGCTTCAGCGAGGCGCAATACGGCTACAGCGCGTTCGGCAAGATCCTCGACGACGCGAACAGGAAAGGGGTGCTGGTGGTCGACAAGAAGGAAGGCGGCGCCGTCCTGGTCAGCCTGCCGCTCTCCAGGGCGGAATGACCCCAGACGGCCCGGCCGCCGGGGCGAGAAGCGTCAGTGCTTGCGTCGCTGCTGCGGCGTGACGGGGCTGCGGCCTTCGATGTGGCGGAAGGTGATGCGGCCCTTGGAGAGATCGTAGGGCGACATCTCGAGCGAGACCTTGTCGCCGGCGATGATGCGGATATGGTGCTTGCGCATCTTGCCCGCCGTATAGGCCACGAGGCAGTGGCCGTTGTCGAGGGTGACGCGGAAGCGGGAATCGGGCAGCAC
>JANJWF010000044.1 GCA_024709685.1 Thiobacillus sp. | reverse complement strand
CGCGATGGGCAAGTCGGCGCAGTTTCCGCTGCACGTCTGGCTGCCCGACTCGATGGAAGGCCCGACGCCGATTTCCGCGCTGATCCACGCGGCGACCATGGTCACGGCCGGCATCTTCATGGTCGCGCGCATGTCGCCGCTCTATGAACTGTCCGACGTGGCGCTCTCCTTCATCATGGTGATCGGCGCGATCACCGCGCTGTTCATGGGCCTCCTCGGCATCGTGCAGAACGACATCAAGCGGGTGATCGCCTATTCGACGCTGTCGCAACTCGGCTACATGACGGTGGCACTCGGCGCCTCGGCCTATTCGGTCGCGGTATTCCACCTGATGACGCACGCTTTTTTCAAGGCGCTGCTGTTCCTTGCCGCCGGCTCGGTCATCATCGCCATGCACCACAACCAGGACATCCGCTACATGGGCGGCCTGAAGAAATACATGCCGATCACCTGGATCACCGCGCTGATCGGCTCGTTGGCCTTGATCGGTACCCCATTCCTGTCGGGCTTCTATTCGAAGGAAAGCATCATCGAGGCGGTCAAGCTGTCGCATCTGCCGGGGTCGGATATCGCCTACTGGGCAGTGCTGGCCGGGGTGTTCGTCACCGCCTTTTATTCCTTCCGCATGTATTTCCTGGTTTTCCATGGCAAGGAACGCTTTCATCAGGGACACGCCCACGGAAACGAACCCGACCCGCACCTCCACGATCATCATGGCGGCACCCCGCACGAAACGCCGTGGGTCATCACCGGCCCCCTGCTGGCGCTGGCGCTGCCTTCACTGGCGATCGGCTACATGACCATCGAGCCGATGCTGTTCGGCGACTTCTTCGGCAATGCGATTTACGTCTCCGACCGCCACCCGGTGATGTACGAACTCAATCAGGAGTTTCATGGTGCGGTGGCCATGGGGCTGCATGCGGTGATGACGCTGCCATTCTGGCTCGCGGTGGCGGGGGTCGCGCTGGCGGCGCTCTTCTACCTCAAGTTCCCGGCCATTCCTGCGGCCATCGCGCGACGTTTCAAGTTCGTGTATCAGATGCTGCTCAACAACTACTGGGTCGACGAACTCTACAGCTGGGTATTCGCCAAGGGCGCCCGTGCGCTCGGCGGCGGGCTGTGGCGGCGCGGCGACCAGAACGTGATCGACGGCATCATCGTCCACGGCACGGCGCGCCTGGTCGAACGCTTGTCGCGCCTGCTCAAGGCCTTCCAGTCCGGCTACATCTACCATTACGCCTTCGCCATGCTGATCGGGATATTTGTCCTGGTGACCTGGTTCGCGCGGCTCAACTAAAACAATACTCATGTTCGGTCAGTCGATTCTCTCTCTCGTCATCTGGGTACCGATCGTAGCCGGTGTAGTGGTGCTCGCCACCGGCTCCGACCGCAATGCGGCGCTGGCGCGCTGGCTGGCGCTGGCGGGTGCGATGCTCGGGTTGATCGTTGCGATTCCGCTCGTCACCGGCTTCGACACCACGACCCCGGCCATGCAGTTCGTCGAAAAATTTACGTGGATTCCGGCGCTCAACGCTCATTACCACCTCGGCGTCGACGGCATTTCAATGCCGCTGATCCTGCTCAACAGTTTCGTCACCGTGCTGGTGGTCATTGCCGGCTGGCGGGTGATCCAGGACAAGGTCGCGCAGTACATGGCTGCCTTCCTCATCATGTCCGGCCTCATCAACGGCGTGTTCGCCGCCCTCGATGGCATCCTGTTCTACGTGTTCTTCGAAGGCATGCTGATCCCGCTCTACCTGATCATCGGCGTGTGGGGCGGGCCGAACCGGGTGTATGCGGCGATCAAGTTCTTCCTCTACACCCTGCTTGGCTCGTTCTTGATGCTGGTGTCGATGATCTATCTGTATTTCCAGTCCGGCGGCAGTTTCGACATCCAGACCTGGCATGACACGACGCTGGGCATGACGGCGCAGACGCTGATGTTCTTCGCGTTCCTGCTCGCCTTCGGGGTCAAGGTGCCGATGTGGCCGGTGCATACCTGGCTGCCCGACGCCCACGTCGAGGCCCCCACGGGCGGCTCCGTGGTGCTGGCGGCGATCACGCTCAAGGTCGGCGCCTACGGCTTCCTGCGCTTCATTCTGCCGATCGTTCCGGACGCCAGCCACGAACTCGCGTGGCTCGTCATCACGCTTTCGCTGATCGCCATGGTCTACATCGGCCTCGTTGCACTGGTGCAGGCCGACATGAAAAAGCTCATCGCCTATTCGTCGATCGCACACATGGGCTTCGTTACCCTCGGTTTCTTCCTGTTCAGCCCGCTCGGGGTCGAAGGCGGCCTGGTGCAGATGATCTCGCACGGCTTCGTATCGGCGGCGTTGTTCCTCTGTATCGGCATCATGTACGACCGCCTGCATTCCCGCCAGATCAAGGACTACGGCGGGTTGATCAACAAGATGCCGGTGTTCGCCGCCTTCTTCATGCTGTTCGCGATGGCCAACGCAGGCCTTCCCGCCACCAGCGGATTCGTCGGGGAGTTCATGGTCATCATGGCCGCAACCAGGGTGAATTTCTGGTTCGCCTTTGCGGCCGCCAGCACGCTGATCACTGGTGCCGCCTACACCCTGTGGATGTACAAGCGCGTGGTATTCGGCACGGTCACCAACCCGCACGTCGAGGAGATGAACGACATCAATCCGCGCGAGACCCTGCTGCTCGGCCTGCTCGCTGTCTGCGTGCTGGTCATGGGTCTGTATCCCAAGCCGTTCACCGACGTCATGCACGTATCGGTGGTCAACCTGCTGACGCACGTCGCCCAAAGCAAACTGCCCTAAGGTTCCGAGATGAGCGACTTCTTTATTTCATTTGCGCCCATGCTGCCTGACCTTCTCCAGCCCGTGTTGCCCGACCTTCTCCGGCCCGTGCTGCCCGAGATCTTCGTGCTGGCCATGATTTCGCTCATTCTGGTAATTGACGCCGCGCTGGGAGAGGACAGACGCTATGTCGCCTATTCACTCTCGCTCATCACGCTGGCCGTCGCGGCATTTCTCACCATGCGCGATTTCACCGACGTGCCGACACTGGCGCTCGGCGGCCTCGTCATTGACGATCCGCTGTCCGATGCGCTGAAGCTGTTTCTCTATCTGACGGTTGCGGTGGCGCTGGTCTATTCGCGCGTCTACCTTCGCGAGCGCGGGCTCTACAAGGGCGAATTCTTCGTGCTGGCGCTGTTTGCGCTGCTGGGCATGATGGTGATGGTGTCGGCCAGCCATTTTCTCACGCTGTACCTGGGGCTGGAACTGCTGTCGCTGTCCCTCTACGCCATGGTCGCGCTGCAGCGGACGTCCAGCGTGGCGACCGAGGCGGCGATGAAGTACTTCGTGCTGGGCGCGCTGGCCTCGGGCATGCTGCTGTATGGCATGTCGATGGCCTACGGCGTGACCGGCTCGCTGGCGCTGGCCGACATCGCGCAGAACCTGGCCGACGGCACCGACCTGCGCATTCCGCTGGTGTTCGGCATCGTCTTCATCGTCGCGGGACTGGCGTTCAAGCTCGGCGCCGTGCCGTTCCACATGTGGGTGCCCGACGTCTACCACGGCGCGCCGACCGCGATGACGCTGTTCATCGGTTCGGCACCCAAGATCGCCGCATTCGCATTCGTCGTCCGCATCCTGGGGCAGGGGCTGGAATACCAGGTGGCCGAGTGGCGCGACATGCTGGTGATCCTGGCGGTACTCTCGATGGCCGTCGGCAACATTGCGGCGATTGCCCAATCCAATTTGAAACGGATGCTGGCCTACTCGACGATCTCACACATGGGTTTCATGCTGCTCGGCATCCTCGCCGGCTCGCAGTCCGGCTACGGCAGTGCGATGTTCTATGTGCTGGTGTACACGCTGATGAGCCTGGGCGGTTTCGGCATGATCCTGCTGCTGTCGCGCGCCGGTTTCGAGGCCGACCAGCTCGACGATTTCAGGGGCCTGAACCGCCGCAGCCCGTGGCTGGCCTTCGTGATGCTGCTCCTGATGTTCTCCATGGCCGGCATTCCGCCGACGGTCGGCTTCTACGCCAAGCTGGCGGTGCTGCAGGCGGTGGTCGAGATCGGCTACGTCTGGCTGGCTGTGGTCGCGGTGCTGTTCGCGCTGATCGGTGCGTTCTATTATCTGCGCATCGTCAAGCTGATGTATTTCGACGCCCCGCACGACACCGCTCCGATTGCCGCCAGCCCCGACGCTCGCGTCGTCATGGCGGCCAACGGGCTCGCCGTGCTGGCGCTTGGTATCGCACCGCAACCGTTAATGGCGGTGTGCGTACACGCCATCGGCGCGTCATTCTGAACCAAAACGTGCCGGTGCGGGTCTGCTTCGGTATTGCATAGCTTCTGGATCTGCCGTGAACTTCTCTACTTCCCTGTTGCTGATCCTGGCGTTCATCGCCGCCAACCTGCCGTTTCTGTTCGAGCGCATCTTCTTCGTCGCCAAGCCCAAGGCCGGCGACAAGGCCTTCGCCTGGCGCCTGCTTGAGCTGGTGGTGCTGTTCTTCGTGATCGGCGGTATCGCGCTGCTGCTCGAAGGCAAGCTCGGCGACGTTCACCGGCAGAACTGGGAGTTCTACGCGGTCAACGCTTCGCTGTTCGTGGTGTTTGCGTATCCGGGTTTCGTCTACCGTTATCTGTGGCGGCATCGGGGCGCGTAGGAGCGATGGATACCCTGGAATTCAAGCTGCGCGGCGAGCACGTCGCGCTGTGCGACCTGCTCAAGCTCACCGGCATTGCGGACAGCGGGGGGCAGGGCAAGCTCATGATCGCCAATGGCGAAGTCAGCGTCGATGGTCACACCGAAAGCCGCAAGACGGCGAAAATCCGCGCCGGCCAAATCGTGGCCAGCCAGGGCCAGGCGGTCCGGGTGGTTGCGGAAACCTAAAGAAAGCAAAAGAAGAAGCGGCCGGAATCAAACTCCACCACCAGCCGCGCACCGCGGTTCTTCGCATAGTCCCACGAGCCCTTGGTGGCGCAGCCGACATGGCATTCGCTCACCCCCGCCGGCGATTCGAGATCGCGCTCGCGGTCATACCAGCTCAACAACATCGTGTCCTCACCCAGCTGATGTGCGGCGACGGCGGTCGCCAGCTGCAACGCGGCGCTGAAGTCGAGCTCGAGTTCGGTGGTGTCGAGGCGCAGTGTCTTCATGGCGTGAGCTCGGTCAACGCTTTCAGCGCGCCTGCCTTCATAAATGCGCTTTCAGCGCATAGAGCATGTCCAGCGCCGCTTTCGGCGTGAGCGTGTCGGGGTCGATTTCGCGCAGTTGATCGAGCGCGGGGTGCGGCGGTGGTGCGTCGTTGGGGAGATGGGCCGCGAACAGGTCGCCCTGCGGGCCGGGCTTCAGCTGGGCGTCCTCGAGTTCGCGCAGGTGGCGGCGCGCCGCGACGATCACCGGGGTCGGCACGCCGGCCAGGCGCGCGACCTGGATGCCGTAACTCTGCGAGGCGGGGCCTTCTTCTACCGCGTGCAGGAACACCAGGTCGGTACCGTGTTCCTTCGCGTCAAGGTGCACGTTGGCCAACTGGCGGAATTCCTGCGCCAGTTGCGTCAGCTCGAAATAATGGGTGGCGAACAGGGTGAACGCGCGGGTGGCGCTGACCAGATGGCGCGCCACCGCCCACGCCAGCGCGAGGCCGTCGAAGGTGGAGGTGCCACGGCCGATCTCGTCCAGCAATACCAGGCTGTTGGCGCTGGCGTTGTGCAGGATGTGCGCGGTCTCGGTCATTTCGACCATGAAGGTCGAACGCCCGCCTGCCAGATCGTCGGAGGCGCCGATGCGGGTGAAGATCTGGTCGATGTCGCCGATCTTCGCCGAAGCCGCCGGCACCCACAGGCCGCAGCAGGCCAGGAGCGTCACCAGCGCCACCTGCCGCATGTAGGTCGACTTGCCGCCCATGTTGGGGCCGGTGATCAAGAGCATCTGGCGGCTGCGGCTGAGCGTGATGTCGTTGGGAATGAAGTGGTCGACCTGCGCCTCGACCACCGGATGGCGTCCCGCACGGATCATGATGCCGGGCTCGCCGGTATAGTCGGGAGCGCATAATTTCAGGGTATTTGCGCGTTCCGCCTGACCCGCCAGCACGTCGATTTCGGCGAGCGCTGAAGCGATGGACAGCAGGTCCGGCACGTGCGGCGTCAGGCTGTCCAGCAGTACCTCGAACAGAGCCTTTTCGCGCGCCAGTGCGCGTTCCTGCGCCGACAGGGCCTTGTCCTCGAAGGCTTTCAGCTCCGGAGTGATGTAGCGCTCGGCGTTCTTCAGCGTCTGGCGGCGGCGGTAGTCGTCGGGAACGGGTAGCTTATCCGCCTGCGCGCGGCTGACCTCGATGTAGTAGCCGTGCACCTTGTTGAACTCGACTTTGAGGTTGCCGATGCCGGTGCGCGCGCGCTCGCGCGTTTCCAGGTCGAGCAGGAAGGAGCCGGCGTCACGCGTCAGCGCGCGCAGTTCGTCGAGCTCGGCGTCGTAGCCGTCGGCGATCACCCCGCCTTCGCGCAGCACGCTTGCAGGCTCCGGCTGGATGGCACGCGCAAGCAGTTCGTGCAGGTCGGGGCGGGCGGCAAGCGCGGCTTGCAGGGCAGTCAGGCGGGCGCGGTCGTCGGGCAGCGCGGCGGCAAGCTCGGGCAAGAGCGCCAGCGTGTCCCGCAGGCCGGAAAGGTCGCGCGGCCGTACGTTCCTCAGTGCGATACGGCCGCCGATGCGTTCGACGTCAGCGCAGCCTTTCAGCAGCCGGGTGAGGGTGGCAGCGGTGTCGTGCCGGCCAGCCAGCACGCCGATGGCGTCGCGCCGTTGGCTCAATATTTCGCGGTCGCGCAGCGGATGGTGCAGCCAGTGTCGCAGCAGACGTGTGCCCATGCCGGTGGCGGTGGTATCGAGCACCGACAGCAGCGTCGGTGCCGCTTCTCCGCGCAGGGTTTCGGTGAGCTCGAGGTTGCGCCGGGTCGCGGCGTCGAGCTGCACGAACTCGCCGTCGCGTTCGGCGCGGATCGACTGGATATGTGGCAGTGCGGTGCGCTGCGTGGCCTGGATGTAGTCGAGCAGGGCACCGGCAGCGGCAATCGCCTGGGGTAGGTCGGAGACGCCGAATCCGGCGAGATCGCGGCTGCCGAATTGCTGCGCCAGCCTGGCTTGCGCGCCCTCCGGGTCGAACTGCCAGCTTGCCAGTCGGCGCACCGCACAGGGTGCGCTGAGCTCGAAATCGTCCGGGGCCAGGATTTCCGCTGGCCGCACCCGTGCCAGCAGTGCGGGCAGGGCGGACGCCGGGATCTCGGTGACCTGGAAACGTCCAGCGGCGAGGTTGAGCCAGGCGACCCCGAGCGTGTCTGCGCCCGGCGTTGCATTAACCATGCCGGGGGCAATGGCCAGGATCAGCGTGTCGCGTGTCGCGTCGAGAAGTCCGGAATCGGTCAGCGTGCCGGGGGTGACGATTCGCGCGATCTGGCGCTCGACCGGGCCCTTCGAGGTCGCCGGGTCGCCCACCTGCTCGGCGATCACCACTGATTCGCCCAGCCTCAGCAGCCGCGCCAGATACTGCTCGGCGCTGTGGTAAGGCACACCCGCCATCTTGATCGGGCTGCCGGCCGAGCTTCCACGCGTGGTGAGTGTGATGTTGAGGAGCCGAGCCGCTTTTTCGGCGTCGTCGAAGAACAGCTCGTAGAAGTCGCCCATGCGGTAGAACAGCAGCATGTCGGGGTGCTGCGCCTTGATGCCGAGGTACTGCTGCATCATCGGCGTGTGGGTGGCTGACTCCCTGGCGATGGTCATGGAGGGGCAGGCTGCGGGTTCAGGCTTTCAGTTCGGGCGGCAGGTGCGGCGCGATGACCTGCAGCATCTGACCGAAGATTTTCGGGCTGGCGGCGACGATGTTGCCGGATTCGAGGAAACCTTCGTCGCCCATGAAGTTGCCGACCAGCGCGCCGGATTCCTGCGCGATCAGGCTGCCGGCGGCGATGTCCCAAGGGTTCAGGTGGATTTCCCAGAAGCCATCGTAGCGACCACAGGCCACGTAGGCGAGGTCGAGCGCGGCGGAACCGGGACGGCGCAGGCCCGAGGTTGCCTTCATCATGTCGCGGAACATGTTGATATAGGCTTCGGCGAAGCTGAATTCGCGGAACGGGAAGCCGGTGCCGATCAGGCATTCGGAAAGCTTGCCGCGCTTGCTGGCGCGGATGCGGCGGTCGTTGAGCATGGCGCCGCGCCCGCGGCTGGCGGTGAAGAGTTCGTTGCGCGAGGGGTCGAATACCACGGCCTGGGTGATCTGGCCCTTGTGCCTGAGGGCGATGGAGACCGAATACTGGGGCAGGCCGTGCAGGAAGTTGGTGGTGCCGTCGAGTGGGTCGATGATCCACTGGTAATCCTCACCATTCTTGGCATCGGCGACGCCGGACTCCTCTGCTAGAATCCCGTGGTTTGGATAGGCGTCGAGCAGGGTTTCGATGATGGCGCGTTCGGCCATCTGGTCGACTTCGCTGACGTAATCGCGATCCTGTTTGCTCCGCACGGTGAGCTGGTCGAGGTCGAGCGAGGCGCGATTGATGATCGCCCCCGCCCTGCGAGCGGCTTTCACCGCCGTATTGAGCATGGGATGCATGATGTCTGGCAAACGATTCAAAGAACGAGCGCGCTATTTTACTTGATGACCCTGTCAGACCCGAAGCTTCTCGCCAATATTCGCATCGTGCTGACGCGCACCAGCCATCCCGGCAATATTGGCGCGGCGGCACGGGCGATGAAGACGATGGGGCTCTCCCGGCTCGTTCTCGTCGATCCGGCGGTGTTTCCCAATAGCCAGGCCGATGCGATGGCCTCGGGTGCGGCCGATGTGCTGGCGCAGGCGCGGGTGTGTGCAACGCTGACCGAGGCACTGGCCGACGTGACCCTGGCATTGGGCGTGTCGGCGCGCCGGCGCGACATCGTGGCCGAGGTACTGACACCAGCCGGAGCTTCGGCCCGTCTGCTGACCGAGGCCCAGGCAGCCCCGGTGGCGCTGGTGTTCGGCAACGAGACCAGCGGCCTGTCGAACGAGGAGTTGAGTTTGTGCCAGGGGTTGGTGACGATCGCAGCCAACCCGAACTACAGTTCGCTCAACCTCGCGGCGGCGGTGCAGGTGCTCTGCTACGAAATCCGCCAGGCCTGGCTCGGCCATGCGGGTTGGCCGCAGCCGGAGATGGATGCGGCGACCGGCGCCGAGGTGGAGAGGTTCTACGGCCACCTCGAAACCACGCTGGCCGAACTGGAATTCCTCAATCCCGGCTCGCCCGGCAAGCTGATGCTGAAGTTGCGGCGACTGTTCGCGCGCACCCGGCTGGCAAGGGAGGAAGTGAACATCCTGCGCGGCATCCTGACGGCGGCGCAGGAGGCGAGGCGGGGTGCACGCCAGGCGCGGAACCCTGGTATGCAATAGTTGACTAAATTACTCGGATAAAACATCCTCTGCGCATGAGCCTTTTCAGCCACCTCAAGGAAGACATCACGGTCGTGTTCGACCGTGACCCGGCGGCGCGCTCGACCTTCGAGGTTGTGACCACCTACCCCGGTTTTCACGCCATGGTCGTCCACCGGCTGGCACACAAGCTGTGGCGCATGCAATGGAAATGGCTGGCGCGCTTCACCTCCCACCTCGGCCGCTGGCTGACCGGCATCGAAATCCACCCCGGTGCCACCATCGGCCGGCGGGTATTCATCGACCATGGCATGGGGGTGGTGGTGGGTGAAACCGCCGAAATCGGCGACGATTGCACCCTGTATCACGGCGTGACGCTCGGCGGCACCTCGTGGAGCAAGGGCAAGCGCCATCCCACCCTGATGCCGGGCGTGGTGGTGGGGGCGGGCGCCAAGATCCTGGGCCCGATTACCATCGGCGCCAACGCACGAATCGGCTCCAACGCCGTGGTGGTGAAGGACGTACCGGACAATGCCACGGCAATCGGCATCCCGGCGCGCATTCTGGGCAGCACGGCGGAAAAGCAGCGCAACCAGCAGGCGGAAAAACTGGGATTCTCCGCCTACGCCATTTCGGCTGACATGAACGACCCGGTGGTGAAGGCGATTCACGGCCTGATCGACCATTCGGCTCATATCGACCGTCGGCTGGATCTGATTCTGGCGCAGTTGCAGAAACTGGGTGCCGAAGTGCCGGCGGGCGAGGACGGGCCGGACGATTTCGATCCCAGCTATCTGAACAAGATAGTTGACTAAATTAGTCGGGAAAATAGTTGACTAAAACGCTCAGGAATTTTATAGTTTCTCTAGAAATTTCAGGAGAACCGTCATGAGGTTGACCACCAAGGGTCGATTTGCCGTCACCGCCATGCTGGACCTCGCGCTGCGCGGCGGCAAGAGTCCGGTGACGCTGGCCGGTATCAGCGAGCGTCAGGATATATCGCTGTCGTATCTGGAACAGCTTTTCAGCCGCCTGCGCCGGCACGAACTCGTCGAAAGCGTGCGCGGCCCCGGCGGCGGTTACTACCTCGCCCGGCCACTCGCTGACGTCAGCGTGGCCGACATCATCCGCGCGGTGGACGAGCCGATCGATGCCACCCAGTGCGGCGGCAAGGAGAACTGCCACGAGGAGCACCGCTGCCTGACGCACGACTTGTGGGTGGGACTCAACACCCACATTTACGATTACCTGGACAACGTCACGCTGGCCTCGCTGGTCGCCAAGCAGGACGAGTGCAGGGACAAGGTGCTGCAGGACCGCCGCGTATCGAAGGTGACGCTGGCCGTTTGAACGATTCAACCAGGGCAAAACGATGAAGACACTGTATTTCGATTATTCCGCCACCACTCCGGTCGATCCCCGTGTGGCGGCCAAGATGATTCCCTACCTCACCGAACGCTTCGGCAACCCCGCATCGCGCTCGCACCCCTACGGCTGGGAAGCCGAAGCCGCGGTGGAAGAGGCGCGCGGCCATATCGCCGCGCTGGTCGGTGCCGACCCGAAGGAAATCGTATTCACTTCCGGCGCCACCGAATCGAACAACCTCGCCATCAAGGGCGCGGGCCACTTCTACTCGGGCACCAAGGGCAAGCACATCATCACCGTGCGGACCGAGCACAAGGCGGTGCTCGACACCGTGCGCGAAATGGAGCGCCAGGGCTTCGAGGCCACCTATCTGAACGTGAAGGAAAACGGCCTGCTGGATCTGGACGAATTCCGTGCCGCGATTCGTCCCGATACCGTGCTGGCCTCGGTGATGGCGGTCAACAACGAAATCGGCGTGATTCAGGACATCGAAGCCCTTGGCAAAATCTGTCGTGAGAAGGGTGTGGTCTTCCACGTCGACGCCGCGCAGGCCACCGGCAAGATGCCGATCGACCTTGCCAAGCTGCCAGTCGACCTGATGTCGTTCTCGGCGCACAAGACTTACGGCCCCAAGGGCATCGGTGCGCTGTACGTACG
>JANJWF010000026.1 GCA_024709685.1 Thiobacillus sp. | reverse complement strand
CCGAGCTTCGTGCGCTTCGGCTCGTTCGAGGTGTTCTACTACCGGAACCAGGTCGAGACGATCAGGCATCTCGCCGACTACGTCATCGCGCGCTACTACCCCGAGTTGGCGACGCTCGCCGACCCCTACCCCGAGTTCCTGCGCCAGGCCGCACTGCGCACTGCGGAACTGATGGCGCAGTGGCAGGCGGTCGGCTTCTCGCACGGCGTGATGAATACCGACAACATGTCGATCCTCGGGCTTACGCTCGACTACGGTCCGTTCGGTTTCCTCGATGCGTTCGACCCCGGCTACGTCTGCAACCATTCCGACACCGCCGGCCGCTACGCCTTCGACCAGCAGCCCGACATCGCCGCGTGGAACCTCACCAAGCTCGCACAGGCGCTGGTGCCGCTGATGTCGGTGGAAACCGCGTCAGCCGCCATCGCCGGCTATACGCAGGCATTCGGATCCGCCTACCTCGGGCACATGGCCGCCAAGTCCGGCCTGGCGCCCGGCGAGGACACCGTGTCCCTTGTCATGGATGTGCTGCAATTGCTCGCGCAGAATCGCGTCGACTACACGATCTTCCTGCGCCGCCTGTGCGACTTCGATAGTCGATCCGGCGCCGCCAACGCGCCGCTGCGCGACCTCTTCCCCGATCGCGCAGCCTTCGACGCCTGGGCCGCGCGCTACGCCGCTGTGCTGCGCCAGCTTGGCTCGAATGACGCCGAGCGCGGCGCGGCAATGCGATCCGTCAATCCCAAGTACATCCTGCGCAACCACCTAGCCGAAATCGCCATTCGGCGCGCCACCGACGAGCGCGATTACAGCGAGATCAACCGACTCCACGCGCTACTGGCACGCCCCTTCGACGAACAACCCGAGCACGAGGCCTACGCCGCCGAGCCACCCGACTGGGCACGGAGACTTGAGCTAAGCTGTTCTTCGTGAACCGCGTCGCCCTCGCCGCCTGCCTGCTGTCCGCCGCCCTCGTCGCCCGCGCGGCACAGCCGATCCAGCGCCGCGACGGCAGCAACAGCCTGCGCAGCTCCAGCGTCAAGGACCTCGCCAAAGACAAGAACAAGCGCGCGATCCGTTTCGGCGTGGTCAACGTCGCCAGCATGGTCTTTTTGCCGATCTGACATGGATGCCGATGCCTACGCCTGTTGCGCCGTTCTGACGCGCGATCAGTGGGCCTGGGAGTTCCTGCGCCGCAACCGCGATTATCAGGCAGATTACCGCCGCTTCATCACGCTGTGGCGGGCGCTCGAGACCGACTACGGCACGCCGCCCAACCGCGACTTCCAGCGCTGGAAGCAAGATCCGCGCGCCTACGGCCCGCTTCCGGGCGAGGCTGAACTGGCCGCCCCAAGCGGCGATTTGTGCCTGGGCGAGGATGATCGCGTCCTGCTCGAATGCTGGATCGGCGCGAAATGGGGTTTCTACAAATTCCCGCTCGATCCACAGCGTGGCACGCCCCCCGGCCCCGATGAGCTCAGCTGGCGTCCCCCGCCTGTTCCCGGGCCCCGCGGCGCGGATGACGCATACCGGCTGGACATCCCGTTCGATCTCTCCCTGCCGCTGCCGCCGCAACTGGAGGCCGCCCGGTTCCGCCTGGCCAGCCGCGCCGCCGAACTGCGGCGCCAAGGCGTTGCCGCCCCGATGACGGTGGAAAACCAGCGCGCGCGCTGGACACGGATGCTGCGCCTGCTCGATGCCGAGGCAGCAGGGGAAGCGGTAACCGAAACCGACGCCCTGCTCCTGCGCGAGGCAAAGGCCGTGGCATACGGCGGCTATCCGGATATCCTGCGGCTGGCGGATTCCAGCCCGCGCCAAGCTTGAAACCGGGGCTTGCCCCGCGTCAACCGCGCGACCCGATTCTCACCCCGGCACCTGCCGGCGAAGTGCGGCTCAGGATATCCTGTGCAACGCTCCGCCCTTGTGCATGGCGATATGATCGGTCTTGTCGCTCTGGATCTCGTACTGCGGATCTTCCGGGCTGCAGCGGCGCGTGTGACCTTTGTAGACGGTGTCGCGCGTATGAACCTTGATGATCCGGCCGCTCACCATGCCGGCTTCCGAGTTCCAGCGCACATGGTCGCCGACCTTGAATGGATGGCTCATGTCTCGATCTCCGTTGATGGCAGGACGTAAGCAACGCCTCCCGAAGTCTGCATCAATCAGCGCGACAGCAGCGCCTTGGCACGCGCGACCACGTGATCGACGGTGAAGCCGTATTCGTGCAGGAGCGCGTCGGCCGGGGCCGAGGCGCCGAAGCGTTCGACGCCGATCATGTCGCCGTCGGCACCGAGGTAGCGGCACCAACCCTGGGAGACGCCCAACTCGACCGCTAGTCGCGCCGGTACGTCCGGCGGCAGCACCTGATCGTGATAAACCTGCGGCTGGGCGTCGAACAATTCCCAGCTCGGCATCGACACGCAGCGCACCGCGATGCCTTCGCCTTGCAGATGCTCGGCGGCCGCGAGAATGAGGCCGACTTCGGAGCCGCTGGCGATCAGCACCAGCGCAGGCTTGTGATCTCTGGCATCGCTCAGCACATACGCGCCGCGGCGCAGGCCGTCGGCGCTGGCATAGCGGCTGCGATCGAGCGTGGGAACGTCCTGCCGGGTCAGGGCCAGCAGCACCGGGCGACCCCGGGTTTCCACGGCCACCTTCCACGCCACTGCGGTCTCGTTGGCGTCGGCAGGCCGAATGACGGTGAGATTGGGGATCGCGCGCAAGCTGGCCAGCTGCTCTACCGGCTGGTGGGTGGGACCATCTTCGCCAAGCGCGATGCTGTCGTGGGTGAACACGTGCACCACGTGCAGGCCCATCAACGCGGCAAGGCGGATCGCCGGACGCATGTAGTCGGAGAAAATCAGGAAGGTGGCACCGTACGGGATGAAGCCGCCGTGCGCAGCCAGTCCGTTGACGATCGCGCCCATCGCATGTTCGCGCACGCCGAAATGCAGGTTGCGGCCGGCGTAGCTCCAGCCGCCGCCAACGGAGCCTTCGCTGTCCTCACCGGATGCCAGGGGCGGGTTGAAGTCGCCCAGGCCCTTCAGCGCGGTGTGGGTCGACGGGTCCAGATCGGCCGAACCGCCGCCCAACGCAGGCAGCTTCGGCGCGAACGCATTCATGATCTTGCCACTGGCGACACGGGTGGCCATGCCCTTGGCGTCGGCGGGAAAGACCGGGATATCCGCATCCCAGCCCGCAGGCAACTCGCCGCGCAAACGGCCTTGCAGTTCTTCTGCCAGTTCGGGAAACGCCTTGGCATAGGCGTCCAGCCGCCCATTCCATTCAGCTTCCGCCTTCGCGCCACGGTCCAGTGCCTCGCGAAAATGCGCCAGCGCGGGCTCGGGCACCAGAAACGGCGGATCGACCGGCCAGCCAAGCTTCTCCTTGGTCCTTCTAACATCCTCGACGCCGAGCGGCGAGCCGTGGGCCTTGTAGCTGTCCTGCTCGGGCGAGCCGAAGCCGATGTGCGAGCGCACCAGGATCAGCGAGGGACGGGACGTGTCGGCGCGAGCGTCATCCAGCGCGGCGCTGATCGCGGCCACGTCATTGCCGTCGGCCACGCTGAGGGTCTGCCAGCCATAGGCTTCGAAGCGTTTGGCGGGCGCTTCCGAAAACGCGATGTCGGTACCGGCCGATAGCGTGACGCGGTTGTCGTCATACAGGAAGATCAGCTTGCCCAGCTTGAGATGTCCGGCCAGCGAGGCTGCCTCCGAGGCGACGCCTTCCATCAGGTCGCCGTCGCTGACGATCGCATAGGTGGCGTGGTCGATGATCTCGAAACCGGGGCGGTTGTAGCACGCCGCCATCTGCGCTTCGCCAATCGCCATGCCCACCGCATTCGCAAACCCCTGCCCCAGCGGGCCGGTGGTGGTCTCTACGCCTGGCGTATGCCCCCGTTCCGGATGCCCCGGTGTCTTGCTGCCCCACTGGCGGAAATTCCCGATGTCGTCCAGCGACAGGTCGTAACCGGTGAGATGCAGCAGGCTGTAGAGCAGCATCGAACCGTGCCCGGCAGAGAGTACGAAGCGGTCACGGTCGAACCAGCCCGGATTACGCGGATTGTGCCGGAGCAGGCGCGTCCACAGCACGTAGGCCATAGGGGCGGCACCGAGCGGCATGCCCGGGTGCCCGCTGTTCGCCTTCTGCACGGCGTCCACCGCGAGGAAACGCACGGTATTGATGCAGGTAGTATCCAATGCGGTCATTTCGGCGATTCCTTCTCGATGCGTGGCTGAAATCATTGAGCACTCCATCAATTCCAATGGCCTGTAGCAGGCCGTCTTCGATACACCGCAATCGACCGTGACGCATGGGCCAGCTGCTGCACGACGCGGGCGGATTTGCGCCTGCCCGCGCGGCAAACGCCTAGCTTTTGTCAGCGATGCGCTGCAGCAGGCTCTTCCATGAGTCGACGAACAATCTTGCACCATCGCGCTGCAACCGGATCGCGAGCGCATCGACATCGACGCCGGCCCGTGCAAATTCCGTCAGCACCGCTTCGGCATCGCCGCCATCCTCAGCCATTATTTCGCTGCATTCACCATGCTCGGCGAAAGCCAGCAGGGTCTTCTCGGGCATGGTATTGATGGTGTCTGGTGCGGCCAGCGCTTCGATGTACAGGATGTCCGATGCCTCGGGATCCTTGGTGCCGGTGCTGGCCCAAAGCAGGCGCTGGGGACGTGCGCCGATGGCGGCAAGCTTGAGCCAGCGCGCAGATGCCAGCAACTCACGATAGGCGCGATAGGTGCGCCCGCCGATCGCAATACCAAGCCGGTTGCGCAGCGCCGCCGGCACCTTGTCGCTCACCGCAGTGTCCCAACGGCTGACGAACAGCGAGGCGACCGAACTGACCCGCGGGTCGAGTCCGGCGGCAACGCGGCGTTCAATGCCGCGCAGATAAGCCTCGGCGGACGCGAGGTATTGCTCGCGTGAAAACAGCAGGGTGACATTGATCGGCACGCCGGCCAAGATCGACTCTTCGATCGCTGGGATGCCTTCCGGCGTACCGGGGATCTTGACGAAGAGATTCGGCCGGCTGGCCTGCCGGTGAATTCGTGCCGCCGCCTCGATGCTGCCGGAGGTATCGCTGGCGAGCAGCGGCGACACTTCCATCGAGACCCAACCGTCAACACCCCCGGTCGCGTCGAATGCCGGTCGGAACAGATCCGCCGCACGTCGCAGGTCTTCCAGTGCCAATTCCATGAACAGTGACTCGCCGGAGTTCCCGGCCCGCGCCTTTTCGCGCGTGCTGGCGTCGTAAGCGGTGCTGCTCCCGATGGCCTTGTCAAAAATGCTCGGGTTAGACGTCAGGCCCGTGACGGAGAACTCGTCGATATAGCGTCGCAGTGTGCCGCCGTCGAGCATCTCGCGGCTGATTCCGTCCAGCCAGAGGCTTTGGCCGAGCTCGTGCAGTTGCCGGGTGTTGTTCATGTTCGCTCCTGGTTCATGAATGGGGTACATGTGCGAGGACAGGAAACGCGAGCTCGCCATTCAGCAGGTCGCCGATGTGCCCCAAAGCTTGGACAAAAACCGTATGAAGGTTGGTAAACAGTGCCTGCTTGCGTATCGAGGGCGTGATTCAGACTTTGAGTGTAGACGAAGGGATGGGGAGGCGACTTGGGGAGGGTTGGCAGCGGCTTCGAACGTCGCAGGCGAGGCGTTCGCCGCGACCGATTCGATCCCCCGAACCTCGGGCCCGCTGGGATGCGCCTGTTCCAAAAAAACAAGGGCCGCGCGATGGCGGCCCTTTCGGTTCCCTCGTTAAAAGCCCCGTGATCGGGTGTTCATGATTTCATGAGGCTTTTCGGGCTCGATTTCGGAAAACGGAAACGGGCTCAAGCGAAATTCGCTTCCGCGAATTTCCAGTTCACCAAGTTGTTGAGGAAGGTCTCGACGAACTTAGGGCGCAGGTTTCGATAGTCGATGTAGTAGGCATGCTCCCACACGTCGACACACAGCAGCGCCTTGTCTCCGGTGGTCAGCGGGGTGCCGGCGGGACCCATGTTGACGATGTCAACCGAGCCGTCGGCCTTCTTCACCAGCCAGGTCCAGCCGGAACCGAAGTTGCCCACAGCGCTGGTCTGGAAGGCTTTCTTGAACTCGTCGAGCGAGCCCCACTTCTTGTTGATGGCGTCGGCCAGCGCGCCGGAAGGCGCGCCGCCGCCGCTGGGCGACAGACAGTTCCAGAAGAAGGTGTGGTTCCACACCTGGGCGGCGTTGTTGTAGACGCCGCCGGGAGGCGCGCTCTTGACGATGTCCTCAAGCGACTTGTTTTCGAAGTCGGTGCCCTTGATCAGGTTGTTGAGGTTGGTCACGTAGGCCTGGTGGTGCTTGGCATAGTGGTATTCGAAGGTTTCCTGCGACATGTGCGGCGCGAGCGCATCCATGGCGAAAGGCAGTACGGGCAAGGTGTGTTCCATGACTCTCTCCTGATAGTGAAAAAATGGCAAAACGAGGTATGTCGATCAGCATTGCGGGAATTGACACAGGCGTGATCCAGACGATCCGGCAGACGGCAAGGGGGGCTCGGAATCAGTCACAACTATAGACAAAGCAAAGAAAAAGGCCCGGAGGAATCCGGGCCCAGCTCTAGGATTTGATTGGTCGGGGCGAGAAGATTCGAACTTCCGACCCCCTGCACCCCATGCAGGTGCGCTACCAGGCTGCGCTACGCCCCGACGAAGCCCGAGATTCTAGCAGATGACCGACACGGCGCGAAAGCCCGTCAGCCCAATATTTTCAGAATGTTCTTGATCTCGGTGCGCAGCATCTCGACGTCCGGCGCAGCCGCAGCACCCGTTTCGGGTTCCGCACCCGCATCGTGCTGGAGGCGCTGCCGCGCGCCACTGATCGTGAATCCCTCTTCATATAGCAGTTCACGGATACGGCGGATCAGCAGTACCTCATGGTGCTGATAGTAGCGCCGGTTGCCGCGCCGCTTGACGGGACGCAGCTGGGTGAATTCCTGTTCCCAGTAACGCAGCACGTGCGCCTTGACTGCGCACAGCTCCGACACTTCACCGATCGTGAAATAGCGTTTGGCCGGGATCGGCGGGAGTTCAGTCCGGGCTGGTGGGCGATCCAATTTGGGCGCCTTCGACCTGGGACTTGAGCTTCTGGCTGGCGTGGAAGGTCACCACGCGACGCGCGGAAATCGGCATTTCTTCACCAGTCTTGGGATTGCGACCGGGGCGCTGCGGCTTCTCGCGACACTGGAAATTGCCGAAACCGGACAGTTTGACGATGTCGCCTTTTTCAAGAGCCACGCGGATTTCGTCGAAGAAGGATTCGACGACGTCCTTGGCTTCACGTTTATTCAGGCCTACTTTTTCGAACAGCAGTTCGGCCAGATCAGCTTTGGTGAGGGTGGTCATGGTCGTTTCGGCAGGGAGGTCTGGTGTGAAAAAAACAGGTCACTCGCGCAAGCTGGCATTGCACTGACGGCGTGCGGAATCGATCAGTTTTTGCACTGCATCCTCCACCTCCTGATCCGTCAACGTCCGTTCAGTATCTTGCATAACTACCCGGATAGCAAGGCTTTTTTGGTTTTCAGCCACGCCTTTGCCGCGATATTCGTCGAATACGTCGATCGACCGTATCTGGGCAGGCGCGACCTTGTGCAGCGCCGCCAGCAATTCCCCCGCGGGCGTATGGGAATCCAGCACGAACGCGAGGTCGCGCCGCACCTGAGGGAAGCGCGACAGCGTGGCATGATGCGGCAAGCCGCGTCGCGCGAGCAGCACACTGTCGAGTTCGAACAGCACCGGCGCAGCCGGCAGGCCGAGGGCCTGCACCAGGCGCGGATGCAGCGCACCGATCCAGCCGACGGCCCGGCCATCGACCCACAGTTCGGCGCTCTGCCCGGGATGCAGGGCTGGATGCGCGCTGCTCCTGGCATCGAACGTATGACCGAACAGCCGCTCAAGGTCGCCCTTGAGATCGAAAAAATCGACGCGGCGTGACGCTGCGCCCCATTGCTCGGGCAAGGCGTCGCCATATGCCAGCCCGCCCAGTTTCATCGGCTGCTCAGCATCCGACAGGTACACTCGCCCCAACTCGAAAATACGCACCCGCTCCTGCTGGCGGTTGAGGTTGTGACGCAGGGTCTCGATCAGGCCGCTCCACAAGGTCGTCCGCATCGCCGACAACTGGGTCGCGAGAGGATTGGCCAGTAGCAGCGGACGAACGCCGGCGTCGAGTGCTGTCTCCCACGCCGGATCGACGAAGCTGTAGGTGATGACTTCCTGGTAATCCAGGTCGACCAGCATCTGGCGCAGGGTGTCGTCGGCCACCAGCCTTTCGTCCTGCGGCAGCATGCGCGACGGCGCCGCCGGCGGCTGGGCCGGAATATTGTCGTAGCCGAACAGGCGCACGGCCTCCTCGATCAGGTCTTCCTCGATCGCGAGGTCGAAGCGGAAACTCGGCGGGGTGACGACCAGACTGTCGGCCCGGCGTTCAACTGCCGCACCGAGCGCCGCAAGGCTGCGCGCCACCTGATCTGCGTCGAGCTCGATGCCGGCCACGCGCTTGAGGCGCGCCAGCCGCAACGTGATCGGCTGGCGCTGCGGCAACGAGGTCACGGCCTCGCTGATTGGTCCCGCCTGGCCGCCGCAGATTTCGAGCAGCAGTTGCGTCGCCCGCTCCATCGCCTGACGGGTAGCGCCGAAGTCGACGCCGCGCTCGAAGCGGTGCGACGAATCGGTGGACAAGCCCAGCCGCCGCGCCCGTCCGGCGATCGCCGTCGGCGCAAAGAAAGCTGCCTCGAGGAAAACGTCGACCGTCACGCGTTCCACGCTGGTCGCCTGTCCGCCCATGATCCCGGCCAGTGCCACCGGTCCGCTGCTATCGGCGATCACCAGCATGTCGGGCGCGAGTTCGGCGGCCTGGCCGTTGAGCAGTTCGAGCTTTTCACCCGGACGCGCCAACCGCACCTCGACGCCGCCATGGAGGCGCGACAGGGCAAAAGCATGCATCGGCTGGCCGAGTTCGAGCAGCACGTAGTTGGTGATGTCGATCGGCGCCAGCAAGGGACGGATCCCGCTGCGCTCCAAGCGCTCCGCCATCCAGCGCGGCGTGGCGGCCTGCGCGTTGATGCCGCGTACCACGCGTCCCAGATAGCGCGGACACGCCTCGCTGGCCGTCACGCTGACCGATAGCGTGTCCTTGATACGGACGGGTGCTTCCTGCACCTGCGGCAGGCACACTTCGGCACCGGTGATTGCGCCGACTTCGCGCGCGAGGCCCTGCACCGACAGGCAGTCCGCGCGGTTGGGCGTGAGCTTCAGGGTGATGAGGGTATCGTCCAGGTTGAGCCAGGCGCGGAAATCCTTCCCCACCGGCGCGTCGGCGTCCAGCACCATCAGGCCGTCCGCCGTCCCTTCCAGGCCGAGCTCCCTGGTCGAGCACAGCATGCCGAAGGATTCGATGCCGCGCACCTTGGCGACCTTGATCTCGATGCCGGGCAATTTGGCGCCGGGGCGTGCGCAGGCTACCTTGAGTCCTGCCGCCGCATTGGGTGCGCCGCACACGATGGTGACCGGTTCCGCTTCGCCGACATCGACCTGGCACACGCGCAGGCGGTCCGCATCGGGATGCTTTGCCGCCGTCAGGATTTTCGCCACCACGACGTTGTTGAAAGTTGGCGCCGCCGGCGTCAACGCCTCCACCTCCAGCCCGGCCATGGTCAGGGCGTGGGCGAGTTGGGGCGTATCGAGGGCGGGGTTGACGAGGCTACGCAACCAGGCTTCTGAAAATTGCATGATGTGGCGGCCCTTTAGTTGAATTGCCTGAGGAAGCGGAGATCGTTCTCGAAAAACAGGCGCAGGTCATCGACGCCATAGCGCAGCATGGCGAGACGCTCGACGCCGAGGCCGAAGGCAAAGCCGACGAAGCGCTCGGCATCGATGTCGACATGTTTGAACACGTTGGGATGCACCATGCCGCATCCCAGCACCTCCAGCCAGCCGGTGTGCGAACACACGCGGCAGCCTTCGCCGCCGCACATCACGCAGCCGATGTCCATCTCGGCCGACGGTTCGGTAAACGGAAAGAACGACGGTCGGAAGCGTACCGGCAGATCGTCACGCTCGAAGAAGTTGCGCATGAAGTCGGCGAGCACGCCCTTCAGGTCGGCAAACGAGACCGACTCGTCGACCCACAGACCTTCGATCTGATGAAACATCGGCGTGTGCGTCACGTCGGAATCGCAGCGGTACACGCGACCGGGCGCGATGATGCGCAGCGGCGGCTGGTGGTTCTGCATGTGGCGCACCTGCACGGGCGAAGTGTGGGTGCGCAGCAACTCGCCGCTCTGCAGATAAAAGGTATCGTGCATCGCTCGCGCCGGATGATCTTCCGGAATGTTGAGCGCGGTGAAGTTGTAGAAATCGGTTTCGATCTCGGGCCCCGTCGCCACCTCGAAGCCGATCGAG
>JANJWF010000004.1 GCA_024709685.1 Thiobacillus sp. | reverse complement strand
GATCAGCAGCGTAATCAGCGTGTTCTCGCGCGCCGAGGCGTAGGCCGCCACCGCGACGAACGCCGCCGAGATGAGCGCCAGCCCGCCCGCCAGGCCGTCCATGCCGTCGGCCATGTTGAGCGCGTTGGCCACGCCCACCATCGCGAACACGGTAAGCGGCACCGCGAACACGCCGACCGCAACGGTACCGAAGCCGAGCAGGTCGCCCAGGCTCGTGAGCTGCGCGCCGGCATACAGGGCCAGAATCAGCGCCGCGATCGCCTGCGCCAGGAAGCGCACCCGCACCGAAAGCCCGTAACGGTCGTCGAGGAAGCCGATCCCGACGATGATCGACAAGGCGGCGAGCAGCCCCCAGAAAACGTCGGCATGCGCGAGGAACCAGGTGGCCGACACCGCGATACCAAAGAACATCGCCAGCCCGCCCACCAGCGGGATCGCCGCCTGGTGCTGCTTGCGTTCGTCCGGATGGTCGAGCAGACCGTAGTTGTTGGCAGCCCAGATGAGCGCCGGCGTGACCATCAAAGTCAGGAGCATTCCCAGAACCAGTTCCACAGCTTGTTATCCCCCTGAGTACTTTTCGTGTTTCTATTCATTCCCGGCCTGGCAAGCCCCTCCCCGAGCCCCTGCCGCGTCGCTACGCCAACGCAGCAATTTCCAGACCAGCCCCCTGCTCCAGCACACACCCCATCGTGCCGGCCCTGTCTCTTTCCCGCTCTGCCCACAAGCCGCCCGGCGTGTCGGCCGCTCCCCACCCCCGACCGAATCCCGACACCCCGCGAAAAACGCCCCGCCGATCGCCCCCGTAGACAAAGCTTTACAACATCAGGTTCGTATCCCACAGGTGCGGCACCTACAACATCGCGCCTACGCTGACCGCTCCCCGGATGTGGCGATCACCTGCGCGAAGCGCTTTTGTAAACCGCGCTGCGCTCGCGCTTGCCTACAGCCACGACGAGAACGACAAGCCGCGCTTCGATCATCTCATAGACCATCCGGAATCCCGCATTGCGAAGCTTGATCTTGTAGCGGTCTTTGCCGCCCGAAAGCTGTGCCCCGGGTACCCTCGGGTTTTCCAGCCGCTCGGCCAGTTTTTTCTTGAATTGCTCACGCACTGACTTGTCCAGCTTGCGACACTCATCCAGTGCGTCCGGATGAAAGTTCAGCTCATAACTCATCCAGTGTCACCCGCACGGGTGCCTTGCCATCCTTCAGGCGTGCATCGGCGAGCGCGTTCAGCTCGATGTCTTCCAGGCGGTCCATCAACTCCTCGTAGGCCTTGGCGGGAATGCAGTAAAAGGCAGGCTCGTTGCGGTTGAGAATCGCCACAGGAAAGCCTTCCCCCGCGGCAACGGTAGCCATCGGGTTGCGCTTCAGCTCGGAAACGCTGGCGGTCGTTTCAGCCAGAATGCGGTGTGCCATGATGACCTCCTGATTCGTTAATGATGCCGATAATGGCACAAGTCTTTTCAATTCTTTCTACTGGCCGCTGGCCGCTTGCAGAAACCCGACTCATCCTGTGGAGGCGCGGGCGCCATGATGCCCGCTGGGGAGGCGCCGCGATTTTCGAAACGACGCGAACACCACGGCATCGGGCCGGGGGCGACCCTCCTTGTATCTTGTGGGAGCGGCGCCATCGCCGCGATTTTCGTGCCGATGCGACCACTACGGCGTCGCCCCGGGTACCCGGAGGGCATAAAGGCGGGGCTCCTACGATTTTCGGCCGGAGCGAGCATCGAGCACCGCACGCAATTCCCCCCCGTAGGAGCGGCGCCTTTATGCCCTCTGGGTGCCCGCCGCGATTTTCGGAACGACGCAAACGCCACGACCGACGAAACCCGCAGACCTGCAGGAACGCCGCCTTTATGCTCTCAGGGTATTTATGCCCTCCGGGTATCGCCGCGATCTGGGCGGCATCCAGCCGCGCGCGAGCTTTGCCAGAGTGAACCTATCCGCCCGCCAGGTGGCGATCCGCATAGCCCTGCAGCACCTCGAGCGTGCCGGCAGTAAAAGGCAGGCTCGTTGCGGTTGAGAATCGCCACAGGAAAGGGCAGGAGCACCGCCATTACCGATCGGGCATGTTCGCATGCAAGCCCAGTCCCCTGCCAAAAATATTACCGATCGGTAACTTTTACGTTGACATCAGCGAGGCGCCCGCGTCATATTACCGATCGGAAATGAATTGAGCGGAGCCGTCATGGACACGAACATCGATCAAGGCTTGGTCGTCAGCACCACCGAGGAGATCGGCAGCCTGATCCGCCTCGTGCGGCAGGAGCAAGGCATCAACCAGCAGGTGGCGGCTGGCATGTTCGGTTCCGGAAACCGCTTCATCAGCGACGCAGAGAACGGCAAAAAAACTCTCCAGGCGCAGAAGCTTCTCGACCTGCTGGGCATGGTCGGTCTCGAAGTCGTGATCAGAAGGAAGCGGACCGGTGCATAGCCTGGGCGTGTTTGTCGACAACGTGCGCGTCGGCACGCTGCACGACACCGATCCCTTGTCGTTCACCTACACGCAGGACTGCCTTGGCGGCCTGGTGAGCGTACCGTTCTCCGTGCTTGTGCCGCTCAAGCCGGGCCGCATCTCGATCCCGGCGGTCACGTCCTTCTTCGAGAACCTGCTGCCGGAAGGCGACCAGCGGGCGCTGCTGCAGGCCAGGTACCACGTCACCACCGTGTTCGGCATGCTGTCGAAGGTGGGCGGCGACACCGCAGGATCTGTCGTCATTCTCCCCGAAGGACAAAATCCACAGCCGGATGACTACCTGCCCGTCTCCTGGGACGACATCGGCGCGCTCGTGAACAATGCCACCGCGGCCGCCCCGGCCGTCATCGCGGCTGCGGACAGCAACGCATCCCTCTCTGGCGCCCAGCACAAGCTGCTCCTGCTGCTCGGGGATGGCGGCAAGCCATCCCTGCCGCTGAATGCCTCGATCTCTACCCACATCCTCAAGCCCGACATCAAGCGCACAGGCCTGAAAGTGCTCAGCTCCGCGATCAACGAAACGCTGATCATGAAACTGGCGCATGCGTGCAAACTGCCGACCGCGCATGTGGAGTACTTGCCCAAAGTGCAGTCCTGCCTGGTCGAACGGTTCGACCGCGAAAGGGATGAAGCCGGCAAGCTCAAACGCCTGTACCAGGCCGACCTCTGCCAACTGCTGGGCAAGCCCTCCGGTGTGAAGTACGAGAACGACGGCGGCCCGTCGTTCAAGGATTGCTACGATCTGGTGAAAAACAGCAGCGCCGTCCCGCTCACCGATTGCCACAACCTGGTGCAATGGCTGTTCTTCAATCTCCTGGCCGGAAACAACGATAGCCACGCGAAGAACCTGTCCATGCTGGATACCCACGGCAGGCTGAGACTCGCACCGTTCTACGACCTGATGTGCACCCAGGTCTACACCGGACTGTCGACCCACTTCGCCTTCAGGGTAGGCCGGCACTTCGAGCCCGGGCAGATCGACCACCAGGATGTGCGCGCGCTCGCGGACAGCATCGGCGTCAACCGCCGCCTCATGTTCAGGATTGCGCTCGACATCGCCGACCGCATCGAGAAGACCCTGCCGGGCGTGGCGGAAGCGCTTTTGCCATTGACCCCCACGGGATCGAGCGAACGGATCCTGCTGGACCGCGTATCGAAGACCATCCACGGCAACATCAAGAAAATCAGGGCAAGATTCGCGCCCGGCGTCAGTGCCTCATAAAGCTTCTCCCGAGGCGAACAGACGGCAAAGCCCCTGTGCGAAATTTCCGCCTCGGCGCGGTATCTACAACAGCGCCCCCCTGTAGGAGCGGCGCCCCCGCCGCGATTGCGCACCGTCGCGAACACCACGGCATCGGGCCGGGGGCGACCGAGCGTGGTTGTTGCCGCTTCAGCGGCTTACAAACACGGCCTGCCCTTTGCCGGGTGCTCCTACAAACCCGCGGAACCTGTGGGAGCGGCGCCTCTCCGCGATTTCGGCAACACAACCACAACGCCATCGCCCCGAGGCGGACCTCCTGCAAATACCCTACCCGTAGGAGCGGCGCCCCCGCCGCGATTGCGCACCGTCGCAAACACCACGGCATCGGGCCGGGGGCGACCGAGCGTGGTTGTTGCCGCTTTATCCGGAGGTGTATCCCGTGGGACAACGGCTTAGTGCATGGCTGTTGCTGCTTTAGCGGCTTACAGACAAGCCCCCCCTTTATGCCCTCTGGGTACCGCCGCGATTGTCGGGCCGTCGCGCCCACCGACTTCCGATCGGGCCGAGGCGGCTCTCCTACAAGTAATCCTGCGTCAGCGCCGAATCGAGCGCGTGGGCTATGGTGTCGCGGTTGTTGTAGACGGCGGTGATGACAGAAATTTTCAAGTTGTGTAAACCAGCTTTGTCGAAGGTTGACCCTGGGCACCCGGAACGGTCCCGCGAAGGGGCGTCGTCAGGTCTTCGGGTAGAACAGCACCTGCGGAAGCGATTCGAAATGTGCATCACCCGTCACCAGCGTCGCCTGGAACTGCCGCGCCGTGGCGTAGATGATGGCATCGGCCATGGCCAGCTTGTGTTCGCGCGCGATATCCGCAGCCAGCGAGGTATCCAGCGGCACCACTGTGGCCTTTTGCGTGGCGGCGATCGCGGCCAGTGCCGTGTTCGTGTCCGTCTCCCGGCATAACCATTCGTACAGTTCGTGCTGCACCAGGGTGGGGACCAGAAGATTCTCGCTCTCCAGGTGCGGGGCGTAGGCATCCGCAATGGATGAATCCGTCATCCATTCGATCCAGCCGCAGGTATCGACCAATACCATCAGTACCGGTCTTTCCTGTCGCGGTATCCCTCTGTCCTGGCCCCCCGTGCCCTGCCGCGCAGTTCACGGATGGAAGTCTTCGGCACCATCTGAATGATGTCGCCTGTCTGGATCAACTCGAATTGCTGGCCTGGCTGAAGATGCATGGCTTCGCACAGCGATTTCGGCAGGGATAACTGAAACTTGCTGGAGAGCGTGACGGTCGTCATTTTACAAACCCCATATCGATCACGGTTTTGTAGTTTATGCCTGTCTCAGGGGGTTCGAGCTCTCGAGTGAACGCGATCGGCACGCTCTGCCCACGGAAGGCCGAAATCGGATTGGAGATCCGCGGAGGGGTGTCGCGGCTCACGGTCTGCAGGCGGCCGCCGCGGTCGCACGGCGAATTCGTGGCGCGAGGCGCGGACTACGCGCTCGCGCGGTGCATGAAAAACTGCGGCAGCTTGCTCAGGTTCTTCCACGCCAGCGCGGCCACGCCGCCCACGCCGTTCGTTCGCAGCGCCCGGTAATCCTCGCGCGATTTGCGCAGGATGTTCTTGAGCGAGCGGTTGCTCGCGCCGCCCACCCGCATCTTCACCAGCACCTCGGGGATGTACGCCGCGCGCACCCCGCCGCGGCCCAGCAGGCGCAGCACGCAGTCGTAGTCGGCGGCGATGCGGTACGAGGTGTCGTAGCCGCCCAGCGTTTCGTACACCGTGCGGCGCACGTAGAAGGTCGGATGCGGCGGCATCCAGCCGCGCGCGAGCTTGCCCGGGGTGAACGCGTCCGCCCGCCAGCTGCGCACCACCCGGAGCGGGTCGTCCTTGCTCACGTACAGCAGGTCGCCATAGGCGGCATCCACCTCGGGGTCGGTGAAGGCCGCGCCGATGCGCGACAGTACCGAAGCGTCGGCGAAGAGATCGTCCGAATGCAGGAAGCCCACCACCTCGCCGCTCGCGCGCGCAATGCCCTTGTTGAGCGCGTCGTAGATGCCGCGGTCGGGCTCGCTCACCAGCACCGCCAGCCGGTCGGCGTAGCCCTGCAGTACCTGGAGCGTGCCGTCGGTCGAGCCGCCGTCGATCACGATCAGCTCGACGTTCGGATGGTCCTGCGCCAGCGCCGAATCGAGCGCTTCGCCGATGGTGTCGCGGTTGTTGTAGACCGCGGTGATGACGGAAATCTTCATTGAATCTCGTACCCGAATTCCTGGCGGACGGCTTGCGCCAGCGTCAGCCCTTGCGCCTGCATCAGCGTTTCCAGCTCATGCACTTTCACGTCCACCAGAAACCGGTACCAGAACCCCTGCAGGAAATGGAACGTGAGGCCCTGCCAGCCGTCGAGGAACCCCAGCCGCAGGAAATACCGGTACAGGAAATACAGCAGCGCGCGCAGCCCCAGCGGCAGCCGGGCGTATACCTTCTGCTTCATCCAGCGCTTCATCGCCGCCTGGAAACTCAGTTGCGCTGTGTCGGCCTCCGCATCCTTCCGGTCGCGGTGCATCAGCAGATCCACCGCCTCGCGGCTGGCGTACTGGTTGTGCTTGGCCGTCCACCAGGTGACGTTATTCAGGTTGATGTCGGCAATGTCGGCGTCGACATGAGCGATCTCGCCCTGCACCACCATGTGCTCGTCCAT
>JANJWF010000182.1 GCA_024709685.1 Thiobacillus sp. | reverse complement strand
GGCTTCGGCCAGGATACGGTTCTGGAACACGCCGCCGGTCAGGCCGACCGACTCGATGCCGGTTTGCCGATGCAGCTGGTTCGCCTGGTCGACCAGCCCCTGCGCCAGGCTGAGATGAAAGCTTGCCGCGCGCTCGGCGGCTGGCAGCGCGGCGTCGACCAGCATGGGCAGCAGCGGCGCCCAGTCGCTGCGCCACAATCCGGTCGGTTCGCGGGTGAGCGGCAGCGCCACGACTTCGCCCCGGGCTGACGCGGCTACGGCTTCCAGCCGCATCGGTCCCTCGCCCTCGAAACTCGCATGCGTGCAGAGGCCGCACAGCGCCGCGGCGGCGTCGAACAGGCGGCCGACCGACGAGCTTGCAGGGCTGTTCAGCCGGTGCGACCAGGCCTGGCGCAGCCGCTCGGGCGCGAAGGCTGCGGTCCGGCCGGTCTCCCACAGCAGCGCCGCCGCCGCGCGCCACGGCTCGCGCCCTGCCTTGTCGCCGCCGGGTAGACGGAACGGCCGCATCGATGCGGCATGGCGCCAGCGCCCGGGCGCGCCGGTAAACGCCTCGCCGCCCCACAGGCTCACGTCTTCGCCTAGGCCGATGCCGTCCCAGGCAAATACGATCCATTCATTGATACTGGGAAATTCCCAGGCCAAAGCCGACGCGTGGGCATGGTGATGCCAGATTTCGGACAGCGGCAAGCCGCTGTCACGCGCATGGCGGCGATAGCCGTAGCCGGGGTGGCGATCGACGATCAGCCGCGTCGCCTGCACCTGGTAAAGCCGCTGCAGGTCGGTCGCCACCTGCGCCAGCGTGTCGAGGCTGCGTGCGGTGTCGATCTCGCCGATGTGGGGCGAGACGACGGCGCGGCTGCCCCAAGCCAGGCAGATCGTGTTCTTCATGTGGCTGCCCAGCGCCAGCACCGGTTCGGCCAGTGGGGCGGGCAGGTCGAGTTCGAGCGGTGCGCTGCCCCGCCCCAGGCGCAGCGGGCGCGGCGCGCCTGCAATGACGCGGTAAACCGGATCGTCGGCCGGCCGCACGATGGGACGGTCGTGGTGCAGGAAGGCGTCGGCGAGATGGCTCAAGCGCGTCTGAGCCGCGTCGTTGTCGGTCAGCACCGGCTCGCCGGAGAGGTTGCCGGAGGTGGCGACCAGTGGCCCGCCGAAATCGTTCAGCAGCAGGGTGTGCAGCGGCGAGTAGGGGAGCAGGCAGCCGATTTCACCGAGGCCGGGCGCGATGTGCTCGGAGAGGCCGGCATCGACGCGCTTCGGCAGCAGCGCGATGGGGCGCTCGGGGGACGCGAGCAAGGCTTCCACTTCAGGGGTGGTGTGAACGGCACCGCGCAATACGTCGATACTGTGGAACATCACCGCCAAAGGTTTCGCCGGACGCGGCTTGCGCGCGCGCAGCGTGGCGATGGCGTCGTCGTTTCGCGCGTTGCACATCAGGTGGTAGCCGCCGACGCCCTTCACCGCGACGATTTTCCCGGCGCGCAGGGCGGCAACAGCGGCGGCGAGTGCGGCTTCGTCTGCAGATCCCCTCGCCCCAACGGGGAGAGGGGCAGGGGAGAAGGGGGAGAGGGCCAAGTCCGCTAGCTGTGCCGGCGCCTCACCCTCTCCCGTCACAGCAAACGCGAGATGGGGCCCGCATACCGGGCAGGCGATCGGCTCGGCGTGGAAGCGGCGGTCGAGCGGATCCTCGTATTCGCGCCGGCAGTCCGGGCACAGCGTGAAATCGCGCATCGCCGTATTCGGGCGGTCGTAGGGCAGTGCGGTGATCAGGGTGTAGCGCGGGCCGCACTGGGTGCAGTTGATGAACGGGTAGCGGTGGCGGCGGTTGGCCGGGTCGTGCAGTTCGGCGAGGCAGTCGGCGCAGACGAATCCGTCAGGCGGCAGATGGATGTCGGCATGACTCGCTGCCGCGCTGTCGAGGATGGCAAATGCTTCGCTGTGTTCGGAGTCGCAGGCAATGACCGCGAGCCGGCCGGGAGCGGACAATGGCGGGGCTTCGCTCAATAGCGCATTGCCGAAAATCTCTAGTTGCGCCGGGGTGCCTTCGGCATGGATTTCCACTGCGCCGTTGACGTTGCGCACCCACCCCTTGATCTGGTGTTGATGTGCGAGACGGTAGACGAAGGGACGAAAGCCCACGCCCTGCACCCGGCCGCGGAGGGTGATGAACTGCGCGACGCGTTCAGGCATCGGCGGCGACGCGTACACCGCCCGCCCACCAGATGCGGCAGGCGCCTTCGTCCGACACCATGCAGGGGCCGACCGGATGACGCGGGGTGCAGGCGCGGCCGTAGATGCGGCACTGATTGGGATAGATCTTGCCCAGCACCACCTGCGCGCAGTCGCAGCCGGGCGGCATTTCGCCGGCGCGGCGGCGGCCGGGTTGATTGGAGTCGGCGTCGCCATGGTCGGGGAACAGCAGGCGCGCGTCGTGTCTTGAATACGCGGGCTTCAGCGCGTAGCCCGAGCCTGGAATGACGCCGATGCCGCGCCAGTTGGCGTCGACGATATCGAGTGTTTCGCCAAGCAGGCGTCGCGCGGTGGGGTTGCCGCCGGGGTGGGCGACTTCGCGATAGCAGTTGTCGAGGAGGCGCTCGCCAGTCTTCAACTGGCGCAGCACCGAATAGAACGACGCCAGCAGTGACTCCGGCCCGAAGCCGGCGACCGCGGCGGGAATCTCGTGCCGGTCGACGACGAAAGTCCATTCCTCGGGCCCCATCACGGTGGAGACGTGGCCGGGCGCGACCAGCGCGTCGAAGCCCGGGGTACCGGAGTCGAGCAGCATCGCCACCGCCGGCCAGGTCAGCCGCCCGGACAGCAGGACGCTCAGATTGTCGGGCATCCCCTCGGCCAGCATTGCCGCCACCGGTGCGGTGGTGGTCTCGAAGCCGGCGGCGAAGAACACCACCGGGCGATCCGGGTTTTCCCGCGCCAGCTTCTTCACCTCGACCGGGCTGGCGATCGGTCGCACGTCGGCGCCGGCGGCCTGCGCCTCGGCCAGGGTGCGTATCTCGCCCTTCTTTACGTTCACCGGCACCCGCAGCATGTCGCCGTAGGCGACCAGGATGACCTTGTCCTGCAGCGCCAGCTGGATCGCCTGGAACACGTCTTCCTCGGGACACACGCAGACCGGGCAGCCGGGGCCGGGCACCAGTTCGACCCACTTGGGCAAGGCGCCGCGCAGCCCGGCGTGGGTGATCGAGCGTTCGTGGCCGCCGCACACGTTCATGATCTTGACCGTGCGATCGAAGTCGAGGGCGTGGATTTTTTCCAGCCAGGCGCGGGCGTCGCGCATCAGGCACCCGCCTGGTGGTATTGCTGGCCGTCGCGCTGGATCGCCGGACGGCGCGACTGGCCGACCGCCACGCGGGCGCGCTGCGCGGCGAGCTGCTCGCGCAGCCAGGCAAGCCAGGCATCCATGCCCATTCCCTTGCGTGCGGACAGCCGCATCACCGGCGCCGGGTTGGCGAGTTCGCGCAGGTGCGCCTCCGCCCTGGCCGGATCGAAGTCGTCGAGCACCGGCAGCAGGTCGGTCTTGGTCAGCAGCAGGGCGTCGGCGGCACGAAACATCACGGGATATTTTGCCGGCTTGTCGTCGCCCTCGGTGACCGAGAGCAGGGTGACGTTGAGGTGCTGGCCGAGGTCGAAACTCGCCGGGCAGACCAGGTTGCCGACGTTTTCGATGAAGAGGAGGTCGACGCCGTCGAGATTCATGTGGTGCAGTGCGTCGTGCACCAGATGGGCGTCGAGGTGGCAGGCGGTGCCGGTGACGATCTGGTGCGCCGTCACCCCGAGGGCGCGGATGCGTTCGGCGTCGTTCTCGGTTTCCAGGTCGCCCTCGATCACGGCGCAGGTGAATTCGTCCTTCAGCGCGACGAGCGTGGCTTCAAGCAGCGCGGTCTTGCCGGAGCCGGGCGACGACATCAGATTGAGCGCGAGGATGCCGCGGCGGTCGAAGTGCTGGCGGTTGTGGGCGGCCTGATCGTCGTTCTTCGCCAGCAGGCCCTTGAGCACGGACACCGCGGTCGCACCCCCGGCGACGGGTTTGAACGCGAGATGCCGGTTACCGGGGGTGAGGTTGCAGCCGCAGGTGTCACACATATCGAGGAGCCAGGTCAGGATTCAGGGGTCAGGGAAGGCACCGTTTCCAGTTCGACGCTTTCGAGCAGGAGTTCGTCGCCGGAAATGATCCGCGTGTGCCAGTCGCCGCAGGCGCCACACAGCAGGCGGTTCATCGCGGCCTCGGTCTCCGCGCCGCAGGTCTGGCAGCGCACCCGGATCGGCGCGTGGGCAAATTCGAGTCCGGCGTGCTGCATGCGGCGGCCGGCGGCGGCGAGCGGGAAGGCGCTCGCCAGCAGTTCCGGCACGACGCCGGCCAAGGGGCCGATGCGCACGCGGATCAGGGTCGCGCCATGCGCCTGATGCTGGTCGATCACCGCGTCCACCTGTTCGACGAGTGCCTGGGCGACGGCCAGTTCATGCACCGCCTTCCTCCAGGATCTGGTCCAGCAGCTCCCACGAGCTGCGGGCGTCGGCCGCGGTGACTATCTGGATCGCGTAGCCGACGTGGACCATGACGAAGTCGCCGACCGCGGGAAGCGCGTCCTGCATCATGAACAGGCTGACGTCGCGCCATACGCCCTTGGCCTGGCAGCGGGCAGTGAAGCCTTCGATCGATTCGATCTGCATGGGAATGGCAAGGCACATGGGCGGCAATCTGTAACTACACTCAAACCAGTATATGTGATCGGAATGGCAACGCGCTGAATTCGAATATCACCGGGTTGTGATTAAGAATCAGTGGCTTGGATTCATGACTTGGCTATTATTCGAATGACCTACCGACAGACTGCCGCAATGAAAACAAAAACGCTCGTGCTCGGCATCGGCAATACCCTGCTCACCGACGAAGGCGTAGGCGTGCACGTGCTGCAGGCACTCGAATCCGAGTTGGCCCATTTTCCCGACGTGACCCTGCTTGATGGCGGTACGCTTTCCTTCACCCTGGCGGGCCCGATCGAGGAAGCCGACGCGCTGATCGTCGTCGACGCCGCCAACATCAAGGCGAGGCCGGGCGGGTGGACCCTGCTGAAGGGCGAGGAGATGGACGCATTCCTGACGAGCAACCGCAAGACTTCGGTGCACGAAGTGGGTCTCGCCGATCTGCGCGCCATCGCGATCCTGACGGGCCACTGGCCTGAAAAGCGCGCCATGCTGGCGATCCAGCCGCAGACCATCGACTGGGGCGAGCAGCCCACCGCTGCCGTTGCCGCCGCCATCCCGCCCGTTTGTGCGGCGATCGTGGAACAGATCCGGGCGTGGCAGCATGTCGCTTGACGTCATCCCCATCCACGTCGTCAATGCGCCACCTGGCGACGCGGGGCTGAGCGGCAATGCGCCGCCGCTGCTGCGCGAACTCCTCGAAATGGTGCAACGCCTGCTCGATACCGGTGAGGGGACTGCCATCGATCTTTCCGCCTTGCCGCTGACACCGGCCGATCTCGACTGGCTTCGCGAACGACTCGGCAGCGGCGAAATCAGCGCCACCCTGCAAGCCGGCGGTGAATCCACGCTTGCCGAAACTGCCTGCCCCGGCGTCTGGTGGGTGACGCACCGCAACGAACAGGGAACGCTTACCGCGCAGTTCATCGAGGTGGCCTTCGTGCCCGAACTGGTCAAGGCCCATCCGCAGGACGTGGCCATTGGACGCGATCAGCTCGAGTTAGTGATTTCAGCGCTCTAAAGTGAGTTGAACGCCGGCTGGTTTCAGTGCAATGGTGTGTTGTTTCAGGAGGCAGGCGTCATGGCCATGGAGGGTCCGCTGATCGACACACTGGGGCGGCAGGGTGTCGGCCATCCACACCGAGGAAGCCGAAACGCTGCGCGCCAAGAGGACTGATAACAGATGAGCACTGCACAACAACGCGTCGTCGTCGACCCCATCACACGCATCGAGGGCCACCTGCGCATCGAGGCGGAAACCGACGCCAGCGGCAAGATCACCAGCGCGTATTCGGCCGGCACCATGGTGCGCGGCATCGAGATCATTCTGCGCGGGCGGGACCCGCGCGACGCCTGGGCGTTCGCCCAGCGCATCTGCGGCGTCTGCACCCTAGTGCACGGCATCGCCTCGGTGCGCGCGGTAGAGGACGCCCTGCACCGCGCCATTCCCGGCTACAGCATTCCGAAGAATGCGGAACTGATCCGCAACCTGATGATCGCCGCGCAGTTCGTGCACGACCATGTGATGCACTTC
>JANJWF010000129.1 GCA_024709685.1 Thiobacillus sp. | reverse complement strand
GCGGCCGGCGGCGACATCCGGCTCAGCACCCGCGGCACCTTCGCGGTGGCCTCGGGAGCGAGCAGTCTGACCGGCGGCGGCAACCAGGTGTTTGCGTGCACCGGGCCGACCACGGGCGCCGCCTCGGCCTGTGCGGGCTTCAGCAGCCTCCTGACCCTGCCCATCCTGCCCACGGGTTCGATGGATGCGATCAGCCAGCCTTGATGGATAGAAAGGACGACGACCATGAAACGGCATGCGAATCAGGGCGCGGCGATTCATGCGGTGGGAGACGCGAGCCGCGGGCCGTGCCGGGCCGTCGGGGCCTGGCTGCTGTTGCTCGCCACGGCCCTCAATTGGCCCGGCCCGGCCACCGGCGCCGCCAGTCCGTCGAACCCGGCCCCCGAGGCCGCTCCGGCCAAGGGCGACGCGCCGAAGCCGGACGCCGTCAAGACGATGCTGGCACGGCTTGCCGAGGAGCGGCTCGGCGTCAAGATCCGCGCCGTCCGGCTGTCGGCGGCCGGCTTCATGCTGGACTTGCGCTACCGCGTCCTCGACGCGGACAAGGCTGCACCGATGCTGGACCGCAAGGTCCAGCCCTACCTGCTGGACAGCCGCGGCGCCCGGCTCGGTGTACCCGCCTCGCCCAAGGTCGGCGCATTGCGTTCGACCCGGCGTGGTGGCGAGATCCTCATGGATCGCGATTACTCGATGCTGTTCGGCAACCCCGGCCGCTACCTGAAGCAGGGCAGCAAGATCACGCTGGTGGTCGGCGAACAGAAAATCGAAAACCTGACAATCGAGTGATGACGTGAGGTGAAGCATGCCCTCCAGCCCTCTCGTCCGCGCCGCAGCGACCACGCTGACCCTCCTGGGCGCCGCCGGTGTGCAGGGCACAGTCATCAGCCCCGAACTGTCGGCGGAACTGGCGGCCCGGGAGGCCGATGAGGATGTTGCGGTGATCGTGTCCTTTGCCGACCGGGTCGACCCGCTCCTGTTCGAAGTAACAGACCGCCGCCAGCGCGACGCTCGCCTGTTCATGGCGCTCAAAGCCAAGGCCGCGGCCACACAGGGCCCGTTGCAGACGTGGCTGCAAGCCAACCCGGCACGGCGGGTCCGCCCACTCTGGGTGATCAACGGCATGGCGCTGACGGTGCCGGCTTCGAAGGTGAAGATGCTGGCGCAGCTCCCCGGGGTCGAAAGCGTCCGCCTGGATTCGATCCTGCAGGCTCCGGTGACCGCCGCTGGCAGCCCGGCGCCGCCGGAGTGGAACCTGAATGCGGTGCGTGCGCCGGACCTCTGGTCACAGGGTGACACCGGAAGCGGCATCGTCGTCGCCAATATGGATACCGGGGTGGACCCCTTGCATCCCGACCTCGCCGGCAAGTGGCGCGGCGGCGCCAACAGCTGGTACGACCCACACGGCGAGCATGCCAGCCCGTACGATCCGGACGGCCACGGCACGCAGACCATGGGCCTCATCGTCGGCGGCGGCATCGGCGGAACCGCCATCGGGGTTGCACCCGACGCGAGCTGGATTGCGGCCAAGCTTTACGACGATGCAGGCGTGGCCAACTACAGCGATATCCATCTTGCTTTCCAGTGGCTGCTCGACCCCGACGGCGACCCGGGCACGGTGGACGCACCGGACGTGGTCAATGCCTCGTGGGGACTGACCGGCTCGGCAGGGCAGTGCATCGTCGAATTCAACGACGATATCGTCATCCTCAGGGCGGCTGGAACCGCGCTGGCATTCGCTGCCGGCAATGACGGCCCGTCGCCGTTGACGAGTCTGAGCCCGGCCAACAATCCGGCCGGGTTTGCCACCGGGGCGGTCGATTCGGCGCTGGCGATCGCCGGTTTCAGCAGCCGCGGCCAGTCTGCCTGCGACGGCAGCATCTATCCGGACGTCGCGGCGCCGGGGGTCAACGTCAACACGTCCGACCTGTCGTTCGGCGGTCTGCCGCTGTACCGGGTGGTTTCCGGAACCTCCTTTGCGGCGCCGCATACCGCCGGCGTGCTGGCGCTGCTCGCCGGCGCTTTTCCCCAAGCCAGCGTCGCCGAGCTCGAGGCGGCGCTGACCGGCAGCGCGCGAGACCTTGGCGTGGCAGGGCCCGACAACAGCTACGGCTACGGACTGGCCGACGCGCTGGCGGCTTACCAGAGGCTGCTTGATGCTGGCCCGGCCAATCGCCCGCCCGCGATCACCTCGACGCCGCCGACCACCGCGACCGAGGGCAGCCTCTATCTGTACCCGGTAGCCGCCAGCGACCCGGACGGCGGTGCGCTCGCTTATTCCCTCGACGCGGCCCCGGCGGGCATGGGCATCGATCCGTCCAGCGGCCTCGTCGCCTGGACGCCTGCCAGCGGGCAGGTGGGCTCCCACGGCGTAACGGCGCGGGCGACCGATCCCGGCGGCCTGTTCGCCACCCAGTCCTTTACCCTCGACGTGGCCGGCCTCAACCATGCGCCGCTGGCGCAGAACGACCTCTACCGCGTGATCCAGCGCGGCACGCTCGCCGTCGCGGCACCCGGCATGCTCGCCAACGACAGCGATCCGGACGCCGGCGACATCCTGGCCGCAGTGAACTTCGGTGCGCTGGCGCCGTCCGGCGGGGCACTCATGCGCAATGCCGACGGCAGCTTCAGCTTCACCCCGCCGTCGACCTACACCGGCACCAAGACTTTCAGCTACCAGGCGCAGGACAGCCAGGGCGCGCTGAGCAGCGTGGCCACGGTCTCGATCACCGTCAGCGCCAACCGGCCGCCGCTGGTCGTGAATGACACTGCGACCGCACCGCGGCGTCAGGACGCGACCGCGTATGCGCCGGTCGTCATCAACGTGCTGACCAACGACAGCGATCCGGATACGGCGATCGATCCGGCCAACGTCATCAACCCGGCGAGCCTGACGATTGCCAGGAAGCCCAACAAGGGCGGCAGCGTGGTGGTCAATGCCGACGGCACCCTGGCCTACACGCCCAGGCTCAACTTCACCGGCGTCGAGACATTCAGCTACCGGGTGAGGGACACCTACATCAAGCCGGCCCTCTCGAAGGCGGCTTACGTGACCGTCAGCGTGCAGTGAAACGCGCACCCGTACAGGAGGAATGAACATGGACACGCACACCCCATCCCACACTGGCCCGGGTGACAGGATTGCCAGCAGCCGGGCGGGTCGATGCCGCGCCCAGGTGGTACTCACACCCGGCACCTTCGCCGTATTCGCCTTGATCCTCGGCCTGGTGCTGGTGCTTCCGGTGATGGCCCAGGACCCGCATGAGCACCACCACCATCACGCCATGCCCGCCGAGCAGGATGGCTACGTGCGTTCCCAGGGAAGCTACGCGATCCCGGACGTGAAGCTGGTGGACGCCGACGGGGCAGGAGTACCGCTGCGCAGCGAACTGGCCGACGAGGACAAGCCGGTCATCCTCAACTTCATCTTCACCACCTGTGGCACGGTCTGCCCGGTGATGAGCGCGACCTTCTCGCAGGTGCAGGCGGCGCTCGGGCCGGAGCGGACCGCGGTGCGCATGGTGTCGATTTCCATCGACCCCGAGCAGGACACCCCGGCCGCGCTGAAGGCCTATGCCGGCAAGTACGGCGCGGGGCCGCAGTGGCAGTTGCTGACCGGCAGCCTGGACGATAGCATCGCGGTGCAGCGCGCGTTCAATGTCTATCGCGGCGACAAGATGAACCACCAGCCGGCGACCTTTTTGCGCGCCGGCCCGGGGCAGCCGTGGGTACGGCTGGACGGCTTCGCCAGCGCGGCCGACATCCTGCGTGAGGTCCGCCGGCTTCGGACGAACTGAGAGCGCACATGGGGCGCGGACCGATGCGAACCGTACGGCGTACCCTGGCAGGCATCGCTCTGCTACTGGCGCACGGCGGGTGGGCGGTGGAGCCGCCTGCTGCCGTTGTGGCCAGTCACCTGGCCGGGCAGTCCATCTACCGCGACGGCCTGCTTCTTTCGGGCGAGCCGGTGCGCGCGGTCGTGCAGAAGGGGGTGGTGCTGAGCGGTGCCGCAGCTGCGTGCGTCAACTGTCACCGGCGCAGCGGGCTGGGCGGCAGCGAAGGGCAGATCCCCGTCCGCCCGATCGCCGGCCGGCTGTTGTTCACCTCGTCGCAAACCGGGCGCGCCCGGCGCTGGAAGGGCACAACCGGCGCGGCTGCGCGTCCGGCTTACACGCGCGCCGACCTGGCACGGGCGCTGCGCGATGGCATCGATCCGAACGGGCGCGTCCTCGATCCGCTGATGCCCCGCTACGCGCTGAGCGACGCCGAGGTCGACCAGATCCATGCCTATCTGGCCGGACTTTCATCTGCCGCGGCGCCGGGGGTGGACGACCGCGAGATCCACTTTGCGACCATCATCGCGCCCGGCGTCGATACCGGCAGGCGTCGCGCCATGCTGGACGTGCTGCAGGCATTTTTCCGCGACAAGAACGGCGGCACCCGCAAGGAGACGCGTCGCCGCGAAGCTGGCAGCGAGCAGATGTATCTCGCCTACCGGACCTGGGTGCTGCATGCCTGGGAATTGCGTGGCGCGCCGGAAACCTGGCGCGCACAGATCGATGCGCATTACCGCAGGCAGCCCGTGTTTGCCGTCATCGGCGGGCTCGGCGATGCCGGCTGGCAGCCGGTGCACGCATTCTGCGAAAGCACCGGGGTGCCGTGCGTATTTCCTGACGTCGACTATCCGGTGGTCGACGGCGCGGGCTATTACTCCCTGTATTTCTCGCGCGGCATCGCCCTGGAGGCGGACGTGCTGGCCAGGCGGCTGGCGGAAAACAGGTCCGGTCTGGGCAGGATCGTGCAGGTGTTTCGCGACGACGAGACGGGGCGCCTGACGGCGCAGGCCCTGCGCGCAGTCCTGCAGCGCAGGGGAATCGAAGACATCGTCGACTACCCGGTCGCTGCCGACGGCCGGGTGGCGGCAGAAATCTGGTCCGTGCTGCTGCACGATGAACGGCCGTCTACCCTGGTTGCCTGGCTTCATCCCAAGGACGTCCAGGCTCTCGGTGAGGCGGGGGACATCCCTGCCGGGCTGACGCACATCTATGTGTCGGCCAGTCTCTCGGCCATGCGCCCCCCCGACCTTCCCGAGCCCTGGCTGAACAAGCTGCGCATGGTGTATCCGTTTGTCTTGCCAGGCGATCGCGAGCGGCGGCTGGCGCGTGTGAATGCGTGGCTCCGCGCCAGGAACATGCCGCTGGCCGACGCGCGCACCCAGGCCAACGCCTTCTTTGCCGCCACCGTGACGGGAGACGCGATGTCGCACCTGGGGGAGAATTTTTCCCGCGACTATTTCATCGAGCGCATCGAGCAGATGGCCGGATCTTCGCTGTCCTCGTCGATGTATCCGCGTCTAAGCCTGGGGCCTGGCCAGCGTTTCGCGTCGCGAGGCGGCTACATTCTCGGCTTTCCGCAGGGAGCGGCAGGGATGCCGGTGGCCGTCAGCGACTGGCTGATTCCCTGATTCGCCGTGAGTGCTGGCCGGGCGTGTCAGCGCACGCAGTTGCGGCCGGAATGCTTGGCCAGGTAGAGCTGCTCGTCGGCGGCCTGGAGCAGGGTGTGGCAGGTCTGCCGGGCACCGGGGCACAAGCTTGCGCAGCCGACACTGATGGTGACCTGGCGGGCGCCGTCCGGGCGCAGTTGGCGGATGTTCAATTCCGCGACGGCCTTGCGCAACCGTTCGCCGATCCAGTGCGCGCCTTCCAGGTCGGTGCCGGGCAGGATGGCGACGAATTCCTCGCCGCCGTAGCGCGCCAGGAGGTCGCCCGGCCGGGTAAGTGTGCGCGCCAGCGCGCGCGCCACCCGCCGCAGACAGTGATCGCCCTCGAAGTGTCCGTACAGGTCGTTGAACTGCTTGAAGCAGTCCACATCGACCATCACCAGCGCGAGCGGGTGGCCGTCGCGACGCGCGCGCCGCCATTCGGCCTCGAGCGTCAGGTCGAAGCAGCGCCGGTTGGCGACGTCGGTGAGACTGTCCTGATTGGCGTAGCGCTCCAGAAGGTCGTTTCTGCGCTTGAGGCGGAGCTGGTTGCGGATGCGTGCTTCGACCACGTCGAGGCGGAAAGGGCGGGTGATGCAGTCGTCCGCACCGAGTTCGAGGGCGCGCGCTTCGTTCTCGGGATGCTCTCCGTCGACGATAACCATGACCGGAATCGACCAGGTCGTCTCGTCCGCCTTGAGCTGGCGGCAGATTTCGAGGCCGGCCAGTGCCTTGGCGTCGAGCAGTATCAGATCGGGCCGCTGGTCGGGATGGCGGGCGCTCTCCACCACCCGGGCGATGTTCTGCATCGGGTGAATCTCGCATTCCGGCGCCATGATCCGGGCCAGCAGGGTGGTGGTGTGGGTGCTGTCGACGATGAAGATGCGTGGCTTGTCGGGCGGTTCGGGATTTTTCTGCGTTGCCGCAAGGTCGGGAAACGCCCGGATCATGCGAGGAGACAGCTGCGCGGTTGCGCCATGCCGGGAGCCGCGAGCAACATGCGTCTCGGCTTTCATCCGCAACGGCGTGTGTCCTGCCAGCTTGATCCTCATGGCGGCCTCCCTCTCGTCAGGACATCCACTGCGCCCTGAGCTTGCGGCACTCCTTGGCCCACTCGCACGGTTCCGTGCAGCCATGGCGCTTGGCGGTCGCGAAGCAGGGTTCCTGGCCGCGCACGAGCTGGATATTCCTGATGGTCTGCGTTCGGGAGGTATAAGGGATGCTCGCCTTGAGTCCGACCTCCGAAGCGAGTTGCTGCAATTGCTCAACAGTCATATATACGGCTCCAAAAAAGCGTTTTGGCGTAAGGTACGCATCGGTGAGCTTGGCAAATCGGCCGGCCCGCAAGCATCCGGCGAAAAAATCAGGCACCCGCCCGAATGCCTTTTTGTCTGTCGTGTCAGGCATTGCTCTCGGGAGGTGGCTTCATCATGGGAAAAGAACTCGACACCGGGAATTGGTGGAATCTTTAGGCGGCTAGCCGGGTTCAGCGGCCGTGGCCGGGCGAACCGGAACGGGAATGGCTTGCGGTCGCATAAATTATGGTGAAAAATCAACTAACTTTTTAGCTCATGGACGCGGCGGCCGCACCGGCATGCGGGGGGTGCGGCAAGGGGCCGGGTCAAACGGAGGGGCATGGCGGACACGCAACCCGGTGAGAATCAGTCGCTGCCCAACGAGCCGGAGCTGGACCTTGTCGGCCCTACGCCGCCTGCTCGCGGGACCCGCCAATGCGCCGAAAGCTGCATCCAGGTGCAGTACGCGCTGGCTGAGTCGCGCAAGAGCGAACAGATACTGGCGGGGCTGATCGAGTCGGCGATGGAGGCCATCATCAGCGTGGACGACAGCCACTGCATCGTCCAGTTCAACGCGGCAGCCGAGCGGATGTTCGGTCTGCCGGTGGCCGAGGCGCTGGGCCAGCCGATCGAGGCATTACTGCCCGAGGACGCCCGCGGCAGGCACGCGCAGCAAATGCGCAGATTCGCCCGGACCGGCGTAAGCAGCCGCCAGCTTGCCGGACCGGGCTGCGTTCGCGGCCGGCGGGCGAATGGCGAGGTCTTTCAGGTGGAGGCCTCGATCTCCCAGGTCGAGGTGGCGGGAAACCGGCGCTTTACCGTCATCCTGCGCGATATCAGCAAGCGCGTCCTCGACGAACAGGCCCTGCGCGAGAGCGAAGAGCGACTGGCGCTGTTCGCCGCCACCACCTTCGAGGGCATTCTCATCAGCGAGGGCGGCCGCATCGTCGACTGCAACGAGCAGATCGCGCGCATGACGGGCTACACGATCCGTGAGCTCGCAGGACGGACCCTCCTGGAACTGATCGTCCCGGAAGAGCGCGAACGCGCCGCCGCAATGCTTCGGCGCGGCAACGAGAGCATCGTCGAGCACACCGTCCTGCGCAAGGACGGCAGCTGCATCATCGTCGAAGCCCACGGCAAGACGATCCCGGCCGGATCCCCTACCGGACGCCGCTTGACGACGGTGCGCGACGTCACCGAGCGCAGGCGGATCGAGCAGGCGCTGCGCGAGCGGACCGAGCGCTATGAACTGGTGCTGGCAGGCGCGCAGAGCGCCATCTGGGACTGGGATGTGCCGGGCCGGCGCATCCATTATTCCTCACGATGGAAGGCGTTGCGCGGCTTTGCGGACGACGAGATCGGCGATAGCGAGGAGGAATGGAGCGCCGGCATCCACCCGGAGGACGCCGCGCGGGTTTTTGCTGCGATCGAGGAACACCTCCTCGGGAAGACGGAGGTGTTCGCCGAGGAATACCGCATCCGCTGCAAGGACGGGTCGTTGAAGTGGGTCTCCGATCGGGGCATTGCCCGGCGCGATGCCAGCGGCAACGTGGTCCGCATGGCCGGCTCCGAAGTCGACATCACCGAGTGCAGGCAGATCGAGCAGGCGCTGCGCGACAGCCGGGCGGACCTGAATCGTGCCCAGTCCGTGGGCCAGACCGGCAGCTGGCGACTCAACATTCAGCGCAACGAATTGCACTGGTCCGACGAGAGCTATCGCATTCACGGCATTCCCCGGGACACGCCGCTGACCTACGAAACGTTTCTTTCCGCCGTGCATCCGGATGACCGGGCGTACGTCGACCGCATGTGGCGGGCGGCCATGCGGGGCGCGCCCTACGATATCGAGCACCGGCTGGTCGTGGACGGCGAGGTGAAGTGGGTGCGCGAGCGGGCGGAACTGGAGTTCGACGAGCGGGGGGTGCTACTGAGCGGGTTCGGAACCGTGCAGGACATCACCAGCCTCAAGCAGGCCGAACAGGCATTGATCGCGGCCGACCATCGCAAGGACGAGTTCCTCGCCATGCTTGCCCACGAGTTGCGCAACCCCCTGACACCGATCCGCAACGCCGCCCATGTGCTGGGCCGCCTGAAGGTTCAGGAGCCGCGGGTGCAGTGGGCGCAGCAGATCATCGAACGGCAGATCGAGCATCTAACCCGGCTGGTGGACGAACTGCTGGACGTGTCGCGCATCGTTCGCGGCAAGGTCACGCTCAAGATGGAGCCCGTCGAACTGGCTGGCGTCGTGAACCAGGCCCTCGACATGGTGCGACCGCAGATCGACGCCATGGGGCATCAACTCGTGGTGCGGCTGCCCGGGGAGCCGATCCATCTGCAAGGCGACCCGGTGCGGCTCGCCCAGGTGCTGCTCAACCTGCTCGACAACGCGGCCAAGTACACGCCGGATGGCGGAAGCGTCGTGGTCGAAGCCCGGCTTGCCGGACCAGTCGTCGAAATCCAGATCAGCGACAACGGCATCGGAATTTCGGCCGACCTGCTGCCGCAGGTCTTCGATCTGTTCCAGCAGGGCGAGCGCACCCTCGATCGCAACCAGGGCGGACTGGGGATCGGCCTGACCCTGGTGAAGCGGCTGGTCGAGATGCATGGCGGGGTGCTGGAGGCATACAGCGCAGGGACGGGAAAAGGCTCGACCTTCACGATTTGCCTGCCGGCCCTGCCCGACGTACCGGCCGCGGGCCAGGAAGCGCCGGATGCGAGTCCCGCAGCCGCGGCGCGTTGCCGGGTGCTGGTGGTCGACGACGATTCCGCCGTGGCCGAGAGCCTGACCGTGCTGCTGCAACTCGACAGCCATGAGGTCGTGGCCGCGGCAGATGGCCAGGCTGCGCTGGCGCTGGTCCGCAGTTTTCATCCGCAGTTGGTCCTGCTCGACATCGGACTGCAGGGCATGGACGGCTTCCAGGTGGCGCGGCAGCTGCGCGCGCAGCAGGACCCGGCCGAATACATCTGTCTGGTGGCGGTGACCGGCTACGGCGACGAGGAAACTCGCGCCCGCTGCGAGGACGCCGGCTTTGACCGGCACCTGATCAAGCCGGTGGATCCCGAGACCCTGTACGGACTGCTCGCGGAGATCGGTGGCCGGATCTCAAGTGAGGAGGTGACACCCGGGAATCCGTCGTCGTGAGACTGCCCGCACCGTGGCTTGCCCAGGCCCACACCATCCATCGGGTGGTGCAGGTCGATATCCGCCGGATCATCCGTCTCGCTGCGCTGCTGGGGCTGGCCTTTTCCGTGTTGCTCGCCATCCCGTTCGTGTTCTATCAGCGGGCGGAAACCGACCACAATCTGGAACTGCTGCAGACCGAGCAGGAGCGGGTCACCCGGCTTGCTGCGGGCATCGTTCAGCAGGAAATGGACGCTGTGCTGTCGGACCTGCGCTATCTGTCGCAACACAACGAGCTCAGTCAATATCTGGCGTACAAAAGCCCGGGCACCCGCCTCGACCTGGCCAGGGAGTACCTGGCACTGGCTTCGCAGAAACGGATCTACGACCAGATCCGTTTCATCGACCGCGATGGCATGGAGCAGGTGCGTGTCGACTTCAATGAGGGCAGGGCTGCCATTGTGGCGGAAACGGAACTTCACGATCGACGCGATCAGGTCTATTTCAGGGAAGCCATGCGGCTGTCGCCGGGGCAGATTTACGTCTCGCCGCTCGACCTGAGTTTCGAGCCGGGAGCCGTCGAGCAGCCGCCCAGGCCCGTCATCCGCTTCGCCGTGCCGGTAGCCGATGACCGTGGCGCGGTCCGCGGCATCGTGGTGCTCAACTACCTTGGGCAGCGCTTGCGCGACAAGCTCGGCGCGCTGGAAGGATACGCGGGCAGGATCCGGCTGCTCAATGCACAGGGGTATTGGCTGATGGCTGCCGACCCGGAATACGAATGGGGATTCATCTACCCGGACCGTTCGCAGCGCAGCGTCGCCCAGCTGTCCCCGCGACTGTGGCGGCAGATTGAAGCCGAACATTCCGGTGTTTATCAGAGTGACGCATCGTTGATCCGCTTCGATCGGATCTATCCCCTGCTTGGCGGGGGCGCCAGCCATGCGGGGGCGAGCTTTGGCAGCCCGGTCGATGCGGATCGCTATTACTGGACGGTTGTCGTCGAGCTCTCGCGGTCGGCCATGCGGGCGGCCAATCTGCCGCTGCTGAAGAAACTGTGGTCGGTTTACGGCGTGCTGGTGCCGTTCGCTTTCATTGTCGCCGGCATGCTCGCCTTTACCATCAGCCGCAATCGGGCGCTCGCCCAGGGCATGGAAAAGGTGGTGGACAATGTGCCGGTTCTGGTGGCTTATGTCGACGCGGAGCAGCGCTATCGCTTCAACAACATGGCTTACGAACGATTCTTCGGCCTGAAGCCCAAACAGATTTACGGCAAGTCCATGCTCGAGTTGCTGGGCGAGGCTGTCTATCTGACGACCCGCCCCTATATCGAACAGGCGCTGGCGGGGAATGCGGTCAGCTTCGAACGCCCGCTTCACAGCGCGGGAGAGGGCGTGCGGGACGTGTCCATTTCCTTCCTGCCGGACACTTCGCCGCAGGGAGAGGTGCGCGGCTTTTACGTGGTGGCCAACGACGTCACCCCGATCAGGACGTCGCAACGCCGTGAACGCCAGCAGATGCTCGAGCTGGCCCATGTTTCGCGGCTCGCCAGCATGGGTCAGATGGCGACCGAGATTGCCCACGAGATCAACCAGCCGCTGGCCGCCATCGCCATGTACAGCTCGGCGGGCCTGCGCACCCTCAGAGGCGAATGCAACCGCGAGAAGATGGAGAGCTGGCTCGAGGCCATGAATACCCAGGCCAAGCGGGCCAGCGAAATCGTCAAGCGGGTGCGCCGGTTCGTGCAGAAGGGAGAACCGCAACTCGGCCCGGTGGACCTCAACCTGATCGCCCGCGAGACCGTCGGCCTGCTCGATCACGATGCCCGGGCGCAGAGCGTGGAGATGGTCCTGGAGCTTGCTGGGGACCTGCCCGCCGTGCAGGGGGAGCGTGTGCTGCTGGAACAGGTGGTCTTCAACCTGGTGCGCAATGCCATGGATGCGGTGCTGGCCGGATCCGGCGAACGGCGGGTCACGCTGAAGACATCGTCCGACGCGCACTTGGTCTATGTTGAAGTGAGCGATACCGGTCCTGGCGTCGACCCGGAGCTCGGCGAGCATATCTTCGATTCATTCGTGACCGGCAAGCAGGGGGGCTTGGGTATGGGTCTGGCCATCAGTCGTTCCATTGCCGAAGCCCACGCCGGCAGCCTGCGTTACGCCAACCGGCCGGGAGGAGGCGCTACCTTCACGTTCAGCCTGGCAGCGACGGAGTCCCGCTGATGAAGCTGCACTTGCCCACCGTCTATGTCGTCGACGACGACGATGCGGTTCGCGAGGCGCTGGGCGCCCTGCTCGAGTCGGTCAGCCAGCGCCACCAGAGCTTCGCCACGGCGGAGGGCTTCCTGTCCGTTGCGACCCCATCCATGCGCGGCTGTCTGCTGCTCGACGTACGCATGCCCGGCATGAGCGGACTGGAATTGCAGCGCATCCTGCAGGACCGGGGGATTACGTTGCAGGTCATCATCATCACCGGCCATGGCGACGTGCCCATGGCCGTGCGGGCCCTGAAATGCGGAGCATCCGACTTCATCGAGAAACCGTTCAACGAGCAGGACCTGCTCGATCGTATTCAGGCCTGCCTGAAGGACGACCACCAGTTCTGGAGCGACCGGCAGGCACTGGATGAGGCGATGGCGCGCTTCGCTTCGCTGACGCCGCGCGAGCAGTCGGTGATGGCGCTGATCGCAGCGGGCAATCACACCAAGAAAATCGCAGCGGAGCTCGACATTCAGGATCGAACCGTGGACGTCCACCGTTTCAACATCATGCGCAAGGTCGGCGTTCGAACCCTGGCCGAGTTGCTGCATCTGTGGTCGGCCGCGCATCAACCCGTACAGCACTGAGCGCCGTTCGCGGGTGCGTGCCTGCAGCTAAAGATTCCTTCAGCAAGGCTAAATGACCTCGGCATTTTGTCCGCCGTGCATGCCCGTTAATCTCTGGCTTTCGCCTCACGCGGATTGTTCAGCCCGCGTCCGGAACCAGGGATGGTCCCCGCCGATGCAGCGGGGGCCCGATTCAGGCAGACACACAGGAGGACGGTGACATGCGGCACATTTCGGCAAGATCGATCCAGACGGGTGATGTTCCCTCGATATTGGCGGGGCTCCCCATCGTGAACATCTGGTACCGCGGCCAGAGCATCGGCCTGTACCGCGTCAAGCGAGTCGACGAGCGCGCCATGGTACTCAAGCACGGCGTCATTTCATTTCCGGTCGGCACCCCGCTGGACGTCGTGGATTTTCAACGCCTGATTCCCAATTCCATTTCGCCCCGACTCAGTACGACGGTCGTGGACAACAACCGCAGCGGCATCCGGCTGGCCTGGTAAGGTTCGACGCTCGATTGGATCCAGCTGACTGCCGAGCCGGGTCCCGTTTCAGCGCGCCCGCCCGACCGCCCGGAAGATGGCGGCAGAAGCAGCGATCCTGACTAGTATTCAAGCTGGATGCCCGATTAAAGGAGATGCTCGACGCGGTACCCAGGGGGGAACGATGGATGTGCGCACAATAGAAAGAGCGAAGCAGCAGTGGCAATCTGCCGCGGACATGATGCCGCAGCTCATCTGCCTGCTGAATGGGCAAGGCCGCCTCATCCACACCAACCGCACGATCGAGCGGTGGGGGCTTGGCAGGGTGGACGACGTCAAGGGCCTGCATCTGCACGCCATCCTTCATCGTGATTGTGTCGACCCCGACTGCTACCTCACTTCGCTCTGGCCGAGCGCAATCGCCAGGCTGGCGCGCGGGGAGCGCACCGAATGCGAGGTGCTCGACCCCGTCCTCAAGCGCCATGTTTCCATCCTCGTGCAGCCCCTGGTGAGGCCGCCGCCCCAGTTCCGGGAGGCGGACGATCTGAATGCCGTCGTGATGATGGGCGACATCAGCGAATTCAAGCAGACCGAGGCCGGATACCAGCGTCTCCATGCCGAGCTCGAGTACCTGGCCTGCCACGAAAAGGAAAGGCGCGTGCTCAGCGAGAGCATGCAGATGCGCCTGCTGGCCATACTCGAGAAGACGACCGATTACATCGCCATGACCGATGTCGCCGGAAACCTCGTCTACCTGAATCCGGCAGGGCGCACGCTGCTGGGCCTGGGCCCGCAGGATGACATCTCGCAGATGAAGATGGGCGCCTGCCATGGCAGCGAGCAGGAAGTCGAAGAAAAGATACGGGGCGAGGCCATTCCGTCGGCGATACGCAGCGGCCTGTGGCGGGGCGAATCCCGGCTGCGTGACACCGCTGGCCGTGAAATCCATGCCTCGCAGATCATCATTGCGCATCGCAACGACGATGGCGAGGTCGAGCATTTCTCAACCATCCTCAGGGACACCACCGAACAGGTGCGGACCGCGCAGGCCCTGCGCGACTCCCACGCCGAGCTGCGGCGTCTGTCCGGCCTGCTGGCGACGATCCAGGAAGACGAGCGGCGGCGAATCGCGCTGGACCTTCACGACGGGCTGGGGCAGTCCCTCAGCCTGATCAAGCTGTCGATCGAAAAAGCCGGCCAACTGCTGGCCGCGGGGTCGGTCAGCGAAGCGAGCGAATCCTTGCAGCAACTGATTCCCCAAATCAGGGAGGCCATGGTCGAGGTACGCCGGGTGTCGACGGAACTGCGGCCATCGATCCTCGACGATCTGGGCATCCTGCCCACGCTGTCATGGTTTTTCCGTGAGTTCGAAGCCGCCTGCGGCCACATCACCGTCGAGAAAGCCTTCAACGTAGCCGAGCACGAGGTGCCGGTCCCGCTGCAGATCATCCTCTACCGCATCATCCAGGAAGCCACCAACAACATCGTCAAGCACGCGTGCGCCGACCGGATGCGGATCAGCATCGAGCGTACCGACGAGGTGCTGCAGCTGCTGATCGAGGATAACGGCTGCGGCTTCGACCCTGGCCGCCTCCCGCGCGGCGACGGCGAGGGCGGGGGACTGGGCCTGCTCAGCATGAAGGAGCGCGCGTCGTTCTCCGGAGGCAGCTACCGCATGACATCCGCTCCCGGCCAGGGCACCCGCATCGAGGTGTCGTGGCCCTGCGAGCCATAGAGCGGCTGACAGCCGTGCCCGGCACAGCGATGAGGACGGCGGCAGTTTCCTGACAAATTGCACATCAGGGCGGAGGTCGAAACCCGGAAAGGCAGCGAAGGCGAAGGGGCAGCGGATTGCCCCGGTTCCGCATGCCGCGTGTGCCTGATCTGTGGCTGGCGCAGGCTCCCCGACTACGCAGTTTCCCCACCTTGAAAATAGGGTCGACTCCGCATGAGCGAATACGGTGCCCCCCCCACAGCCAGTCTGCACACGTAGCACTAAGGTAAGACCAACGCCTGTCGGCAATGGTGCAGATGGCGGGGCCGGAAGGGCAGCACATGCAGAAAACGCGGTATGTCATGAAGCGTCCACGCCACGGCGATCGCGGCTTCACCCTGCTCGAACTGCTGGTCGTCATGGTGATCATCGGCCTGCTGGCCGGCTACGTGGGACCGAAGTATTTCGCCCAGATCGGCAAGTCCGAAATCAAGATGGCCCGCGCGCAGATCGATGCGCTGGGCAAGGCCCTGGACCAGTTCAGGCTCGACAACGGCCACTATCCCAGCACCGAACAGGGGCTGGCCAGCCTGGTCGCCCGGCCCGCCAACGAGGCGAGATGGGACGGGCCTTACCTGCAGAAAGGTGTCCCCGTCGACCCCTGGGGCAATGGCTACGTCTTCGTCATGCCTGGCGAACATGGCGAGTACGACCTGCTGTCGTACGGCCGGGACGGCGCGCCGGGCGGAGACGGCGAGGCCGGCGATATCACCAGTTGGTAGTGGATGGGAGGCAAGGGCATGCGCTATGAGGTCAAGGCACTGCGCGGCGACGAAACGCCGACGGCGTGGCTGCTGGACGCGGTGGATCGCGCCGATGCCACCAGCCAGATGCTGGCCCGCGGCTATACGGTGCTCGCGGTCAGGGCGAGAACTGCCTGGCCGGCGCGACCCTGGCAACGCAAGCGCCATTTCCCGCTGGTGCTGTTCAGCCAAGAACTGCTGGCGCTGCTGCAGGCAGGACTCGCCCTGATGGAAGCGCTGGAGACCCTGACCGAAAAGGAACAGCATGCCGAGGTCAGGCAGACCCTGACACAGATCATCGCCAGCCTCTACGAGGGGCATGCTTTTTCCCACGCGCTGCAGCATTCGCCGGCGAATTTCCCGGCGCTCTACGTGGCGGCGGTGCGCGCGAGTGAACGGACTGGCGACCTGCCCGAGGCGCTGTCGCGCTATATCGCGTACCAGTCGCAGATGGACGCAGTCAAGCGGCAGGTGATCAGCGCTTCGATCTACCCGCTTCTGCTGTTCGTGGTGGGCGGCCTGGTGACGCTGTTCCTGATGGTGTACGTGGTGCCCCGCTTCAGCCATATCTACGCCGATATCGGCAGCGACCTGCCGCTGATGTCGCGGCTGCTGATGCGCTGGGGGCAGTTGCTTGAAACCCATGGGACAACGCTGTTGGCCGCCGCGCTGCTGGTACTGGGCGGCGCGGGCTATGCCGCGACCCGTCCGGCAAGCAGGCAGTGGCTGCTGCGCACGCTGTGGCGGCTGCCGGGTATCGGCGGGCGGCTGCGTGTCTACCAGCTTGCCCGCTTCTATCGCTCGCTCGGCATGCTGCTGCGTGGCGGCATGCCGGTGGTGCCTTCGCTGACCCTGGTGTCCGACCTGCTGGAATCCGGGCTGCGCGACCAGCTGATGCAGGCCTCGGCTCGGATTCGCGAGGGGCATCCGATGTCCGCGGCGATGGAGCAATACGGGCTGACCACTGCGGTGGCGCTGCGCATGCTGCGCGTGGGCGAGCGGACCGGCCGCATGGGCGAGATGATGGAACGCATCGCCACATTCCACGAGGAGGAGACTGCGCGCTGGGTCGAGCGCTTCACCAAGCTGTTCGAGCCGTTGCTGATGGCGTTCATCGGTGTGGTGATCGGCCTCATCGTGGTGCTCATGTATTTCCCCATCTTCGAACTGGCGGGGAGCATCCAATGAACCTGGCAGATGTCTGCACCCGCTTCACTCCAGAACAGGTCCAGGCGGCACGCGTCCTGGCCGGTCCGGCGCAGCGGCGCGTGGTCGAGGTGCTCGAGGAACAGTCCGCTCTGGGTGCTCAGGCCTTTGTCGAGGCCCTGGGGGCGGCCATGCACTACCCGGTCGCGAAGATGGAAGACCTGTACCGGATGAAGCCGGCCTTCGAGGCGTTGCCGTTCGCCGAGGCGATGGCGCGGGAATGCCTGCCGCTGCGCGACGAGCATGAGCGGCTCATCCTGGTGATGGGCGACCCGTTCGAGGTCGGGCTGCAGGCGTGGGCGGAGCAGCGCATCGATGTGCCCTTTTCCTGGCGCCTCGCCCATCCCGCCGATGTGGCCGCCTATCTTGCGCAGTATGAGGAAACGCTGTGCGCGATGGACAGCCTGCTGCCGGCGGAGGGCAAGACCGCCACGGCCGGCGCGGTGGTCGAGGATCTTTCGTTCAAGACGATCAGCGAGGGCACCAGCCAGGTCGTCAAGCTGGTCCATTCGACGCTGTACGACGCGCTGAAAACTGCGGCCAGCGACATCCATCTGGAGACCGGTCCCGCCGGGCTCGCCATCAAGTACCGCATCGATGGCGTGCTGACGACGGTTGGTTCGGTGGCGGGGCTGGAGCTGGCGGAGCAGGTGATTTCCCGCATCAAGATCATGTCGGAACTCGATATCGCCGAGCGCCGGGTGCCGCAGGACGGCCGCTTCAAGGTGTCGGTGCACGGCCGCGAGGTGGACTTCCGCGTGTCGGTCATGCCGAGCATATTCGGCGAAGACGCGGTGCTGCGCATCCTCGACAAGCAGACGCTGTCCGACCAGATCAAGGGCCTGCGCCTCGTCTCGCTGGGGCTGGACGAGCAGTGCATCGCCCAGTTGCGGCGGCTGTCCGGCGAGCCCTACGGCATGCTGCTGGTGACCGGGCCCACCGGCTCCGGCAAGACGACGACGCTGTACGCCGCGATCACCGAGATCAACCATGGCCAGGACAAGATCATCACCATCGAGGACCCGGTCGAATACCAGCTCCCCGGGGTGCTGCAGATCCCGGTCAACGAGAAGAAAGGACTGACCTTCGCGCGCGGCCTGCGCTCGATCCTGCGCCACGACCCGGACAAGATCATGGTGGGTGAAATCCGCGATCCGGAGACCGCGCAGATCGCCGTGCAGTCGGCGCTCACCGGGCACCTGGTGTTCACCACCGTGCACGCCAACAACGTGTTCGACGTCATCGGCCGCTTCATCCACATGGGCGTCGATCCCTACAGCTTCGTCTCGGCGCTGAACGGCATCATGGCCCAACGGCTGGTTCGTGTGAGTTGCCCTCACTGTGCGGTCGACGTCCAGCCCGATGCGGAACTGCTCGCCGATTCCGGCATCGGCCCCGAGCAGGCGGCCGGCATGCGGTTTCGCGCCGGACGTGGCTGCGGCCACTGCCGCGGCACCGGCTTCAAGGGGCGTCGCGCCATCGGCGAGATCCTCCATCTGAACGAGGAAATCCGCGAACTCATCATCGCGCGCCAGCCGGTCCGCCTCATCCGCGAGGCGGCCCGTTGCGCCGGTACGCGCTTCCTGCGCGAAATCGCGCTGGACATGGTCGGCGCAGGCGAAACCTCGTTGCAGGAGATCAATCGTGTCACGGTTTCGGACTAACACCCTGCAGGTCGAGTTGGCGCCCGACCAGGTCAACCTGACCCGCACCGAGCGCAGGCTGACGCTGCACGGGATGCGCACCACGGTGCGGAACGAGTGGCTGGCTCCCGCGGCCGCGGGGCAGGATGCGGCGCCGTGGCGCGGCGCCGTGCAGGCGCTGGAAAAGGTATTGACGGAACCGCCCGGCCGCCCTGCGCGTACGCGGGTGATTCTCTCCAGCCGCCTGGTGCGCTATGTGCTGGTCCCATGGAGCGATGCCCTCGGCGATGCGGAGGAGGAGACAGCCTTCGCGCGCCACTGCTTCGAGCGGGTGTATGGCGAGGCAGCTGTGCAGTGGGGGTTACGCGTGAGCGAAGTGCGCGCCGGGATGCCGAGGCTGGCGAGTGCGGTGGACGCCGCGCTGCCGGGCGCCCTGCGCGAGGCGTTTGCCGCAGCGGGAATGCGGCTCGACTCGATCCAGCCGGACCTGATGGCGGTCTGCAATGACTACCGCCGATGCCTGCGTGGCCGCCACACGTGGCTGACCCTGCTGGAGCCGGGCAATCTGGTGCTCGCGCTGCTGGACCGTGGGCGCTGGGTACGCGTCCGCAGCATGCGCATCGGTCCCGCCTGGCGCGTGGAGCTGGTGCAGATCCTGGAGCGCGAAGCGTATCTGGCCGACCCGGAGGCGACGGCCCGCGACGTGTTCCTGTGGGCGTCCGGGGTGGGCGACCTCAAGCTTCCGGAAAACGACCGCTGGCAGTTCCACCTGCTGGCGCCGAAGCCGCAACATGGCACCGCGCCGGCGGACGAGGGGAACCTTCTCATGGCGGCAGAAGGGTGATCCCATGCGCGCGCTTGGCCTCGATTACCAGCGCAGCACCCGGCCATTCCCCTGGCTTGGGCTCGCCATGCTGGCATCGGCCCTGCTGGCGCTTGTCCTGGTGGGCGGCTATTACCATGAGCTGGGCCAGCGCATCGAACTGTGGGAGTCACGGGTGGACCACGACGAGCGCCTGGCGGGTCACCGTGCGCGCGCACTGCGGCCGGTCACCCCGGATGCAGCACGCGAACAGGCGCTGGAAGTGCAGCATGCCAACCAGGTGCTGCGCCAGCTGAGCCTGCCCTGGGACACGCTGTTCAAGGCGGTGGAGTCGTCGGGGGGCAAAGACATCGCCCTGTTGTCGATGGAGCCGGACCTTCGCAAGGGGACGGTCACGATCAGTGCGGAGGCGAAGAATTTCGACGCCATGCTGGAGTACGTCAGGCAACTCGGAAAGCGTGACGCGTTCGACAGTGTGCTCCTGCAAAACCATCAGGTTCAGCAGACGGACCCGCAGAAGCCCATACGCTTTTCCCTGCTCGCCGTCTGGAAGGTGGGGGCGCCATGACGGCCCGGCTGACTCGCCGCTCGATCGGACGCCGGCTGGGCCGGCTCGGCTTGCCAGGAATGGTCGGGATCGGTTTGTGGGTGATGTCGGCCACGCTCTATTTTTCCGCGGTGCTGCCCGCGCAGCAGCGTCTGGAAGAGGCTCGCCACAGCGCGGCCTCGCTGCAGGAGCGGATTGCGCGGGCTGGCAGGCAGTTGTCTGCCAACGAGCGTCCGGCGGCAGAGCAGCTTGCCGAGTTCTACCGGGCATTTCCCGACGAAAGAAGCTCGCCCGACTGGATCGGCAAGATTTCCGCCACCGCTCAAAGCTGCGGGCTCAGCCTCGATCAGGGCGATTACAAGCCGAGCCGCGACAAGATCGGAAAACTGATCCGCCTGCAGATGACGCTGCCGGTCAAGGGCGAATACGGGCAGATCCGCCGGTTTCTGGCGAGCACCGGCGCGAATGTCCCGATCGCCTCGCTGGAGCACGTGCAGTTCGAGCGCCAGAAAGTCGGCGATCCCCTGGTGGATGCCAAGATCAGACTGGTGCTCTACCTGGAGCAGCCGTCATGAAAATGCAGCCCTGGCATCAGCGGGTGCTGGTCGCGATGGCGGCCGCTGCGATCTTCCTGGCCGCATCCAACGAGGGGCAGCAGGCCGAAACCAGGCAGGCGCACGCCAGCGCGCCGCCAACGCCAGAGCCGGCGCTGCAGCCGCAGCCTGCGCCGGCGCTGCGGGTCGAACTGGAGCGGCTGGCCCGGCCGGATGCCAAGGCGGACGCCGAGACAAAGGTCGGCAGTGCGTTCAGCGTGACTTCCTGGTACGTCCCGCCTCCGCCGCCCTCACCGCCCCCGCCACGCAAGCCCACGCCACCGCCCCCGCCTACCGCGCCGCCGATGCCATACAGCTATCTGGGTCGTTATGTGGAAGATGGAAAGCAGGTGATTCTGCTGGTGAGGAGCGAGCGGATCTACACCGTCTCGGAAGGCGAGGTGCTCGAAAACACGTATCGGGTAGAACGTTTGATGCGCGGGTGGCTGGAGATGACCTATCTGCCGCTCAACATCAAGCAGACGATCGGCACGGGGGAGACATGAGGCGCTCGAATGCCTGGCACGGAGGGCGAATCGCATGGCTTGCTCTGCTCGCCGTCCTGGTGGCGGGGTGCGCCGGTCATGAATTGCACCGCGACGGCCTGACCTTGATTCAGCAGGGCCGCGACGAGGAAGGTCTCGCGAAATTGTCGGAGGCGACCCGGGCTGCCCCCCGAAATCTCACCTATCGAGCCGATCTTCTGCGCAACCGTGAGCATACCGTGAACCGTCTGCTCGATGCCGCCAGCAGCGAGCGGGCCGGCGATCACCCGGACGTTGCCCAGGCGATCTACATGCGCATTCTCGCGATCGATCCGGACAACAGCCGTGCCAGGCTCGGTCTCGAGGCGCTGGAAATGGACAAGCGCCATGATGCCGCCCTGGAGGAGGTTGAAACCAGGCTCAAGCGCGGCGATCTCGACGCTGCCCGTGCAGCCCTCAAACCGGTCTTGCTGGAAAACCCGAAAAACGGCAAGGCGCTGCTGATGCAGCGGCAGATCGAACAGCACGAGGCGAAGCAGCGGCTGGCCGAGCCCTCGCTCAAGGCGAAATTCACCAAACCGGTCACGCTGCAATTCCGCGACGCCAACCTGAAGATGGTGTTCGAGGCGCTCTCGCGCACCAGCGGCATCAACGTCCTGCTGGACAAGGACGTCAAGTCCGATCTGAAAGTCTCGGTCTTCGTCAGGGACGTGTCGGTGGAGGACACCATCGACCTGATCCTGCTGCAGAACCAGCTCGAAAAAAAGGTCATCAGCGACAACACCGTGTTCATCTACCCGAGCACGCCGGCCAAGCTCAAGGACTATCAGGATCTCAAGGTCAGGAGCTTCCATCTGACCAATGCCGACCCCAAGCAGATATTGACCATGATCAAGACGCTGCTGAAGACCAAGGATATTTTCATCCACGAAAAAACCAATTCCATCGTGATGCGTGACACGCCGGACGCGATCCGCCTGGCGGAAAAAATGGTCGCCGACCAGGACGTCGCCGAACCGGAGGTGATGCTGGAAGTGGAGGTGCTGGAAGTGAGCACCACGCGTCTGAGCGAGCTCGGGATCAAGTGGCCCAACAGCTTCACACTCGCCACGCCGGAGACAGCGGCCACGCTCGGCCAGTTGCGTGAGCTGAACCGGGACGACCTGCTGGCCAGCCCGCTGAGTGCCACCCTCAAACTGCAGCTCGAGGACAGCGATACCAACGTTCTCGCCAGTCCGCGCATCCGGGTGCGTAATCGGGAGAAGGCAAAGATCATGATTGGCAGCCGGGTGCCGGTGATCACCAATGCAGTGACGCCGGTGTCGACCGGCACTCCGGTCGTTACCGGCAGCGTGCAGTACCTGGATGTCGGGCTGAAGCTCGAGGTCGAGCCCGACATCCATCTCGACGCCGAAGTGGTGATCAAGGTGGGGCTGGATGTCAGTTCCATCATCAAGGAGGTCCCCAACGAGCAGTCGGGAACACTCGCCTACGAGGTGGGCACGCGCAACGCGACCACCGTGCTGCGCCTGAAAGACGGCGAGACTCAGGTTCTGGCCGGCCTCATCAATGACGAGGATCGCAAGACCGCCAGCAAGGTGCCCGGACTCGGCCAGATTCCGGTGCTCGGGCATCTGTTTTCCAGTCACAAGAAGGACGGCAAGAAGACCGAAATCGTACTGGCCATCACCCCGCGCATCGTGGGTAGTGCACGCCTTCACGACGCCGGCGAAGTGGAGTACTGGTCCGGCACCGAGGCCAGCCTTCGCAGCGAGCTGTTCAGCATGAAGCCGCTTGGCGCGGTGGCCGTCAGCACCACGGCAGCGGCTGCACCCGCCGCACGCACGGTCTCCCCGACGCAGTCGCGCCGGGACGTTGCGCCTGTTCCCCAGCCTGCGCCCGCGGCGCAGGCACTCGCGCTGTCATGGCAGGGTCCGGGCGAAGCGAAGCCGGGCGACACGATCAGCCTGACGCTGAACGCACAGTCGGTCCAGGCGGTGAGCCGCATGGGCCTGCTGGTCAGCTACGACCCTGCGGTATTCAAGGCGGTCGATGTCACGGAAGGCGATTTTCTCAAGCAGAACAATGCCCAGACCACCTTCAGCAAGACCATCGATCAGGCGAGCGGCCAGATACGGGTCGACCTCGCCGAGATCGGACCCGCTGGCACCAGCGGATCGGGCGGTGTCGTCACGCTGGCCTTCGAGGCCATCGCCGCTCATCCGCAATCGCAGATCGTGGTCGGCCGCCTTGCTCCCAGCGGCCCCGGCGGCGAGGAACTGGCGGCCAATCTGCCGGCGCCGCATGTCATCAAGGTGGCCCCATGATCAACCGCCGCCCGCCGCGTTCCGGCTTCACCCTGATCGAACTGGTGGTGACGGTTGCCATCGTCGCCCTGCTGTCGACCGTGGCGTTTCCCTTGGCGGGTGTGGTGGCGAAGCGCAGCAAGGAGCAGGAGTTGCGGTTGGCCCTGCGCGAGATACGCACCGCGCTGGATGCGTACATGCAGGCGGTCGAGGATGGACGCATCGTGCAGTCGCTGGAGGCGTCGTCCTGCCCGGAGTCGCTCAAGGTCCTGGTCGACGGGGTGCCGGACGCAAGCAGCCCGGACCGGAAAAAAAAGCTCTATTTCCTGCGCCGAATTCCGCGCGACCCGCTGTTTGCCGATCCGGCGCAGCCGGATGAGGAAACCTGGGGCAAGCGGAGTTACGCCAGCAGCCATGACGCGCCCGAGGAAGGGGCGGATGTATATGACGTGTATTCGCTGGCGCCGGGCGTCGGCCTGAACGGAATTGCCTACCGCTACTGGTAGGAGGAAAACGATGATGAGCTTGCGGCGGCGAAAATCCGGTTTCACCCTGATCGAACTGCTGGTGGTGATGGCGATCATCGCGACCCTGCTGACGCTCGCGGTACCGCGCTATTTCGCCAGTATCGAGAAGTCGAAGGAGGCAGTGCTGCACGCCAACCTGACCCTGCTGCGGCAGGTGCTCGACAAGTACTATGGCGACAAGGGCAGGTATCCCGATGCCCTCGACGACTTGGTTGCCAGCAAGTATTTGCGCAACGTGCCGACCGATCCGATCACGGAAAGCAACACGACCTGGATCACCGTTCCGCCCGAGCAGGTGGAACTGGGTGGCGTGTATGACGTCAGGAGCGGCGCAGAAGGCAAGGCCCGCGACGGCTCGGCGTACCTGGACTGGTAGTGACGACATGAGCGTCCGCCACGAAACTCAGGTCTGCTTTCCCTCCCGCGTTGGGTGCCAGCCCCAAACCGGCCGCGCACGGGGATTCGGCTATATCGGCCTGCTGATCCTGGTCGCCATGATGAGCATCGCCCTCGCGGCAGCGGGGGAGATCTGGCACACGGCGATGAAGCGGGAAAAGGAGCAGGAATTGCTCTTTGTCGGCGGCCAGTTCCGCCACGCGCTCCAACAGTTCTATGCGAATACGCCGCGCCAGGGCAGGCGCTACCCGCTGAACCTGGAGGAATTGCTGCTCGACCCGCGCTATCCCGGCATCAGGCGTTATCTCAGGAAGATTTACGCTGATCCGATGACGGGCAGCACGGAGTGGGGTCTCGTCAGCGGCCCGAACGGCGAGATTTACGGGGTGTACAGCCTGTCCGAGACGGAACCCCTGAAAAAGGGCAACTTCCGGCTTCTGGAGAGGGGGTTCGAAGGCAAGGCGAAGTACTCGGACTGGGTATTCATGCCGACAGTGCGCTAGCAGCGGGTAGCGCTGGACGCGAAGTCGGGGCATATATTTAAAGCTGGCTATGCGACGGTCAGACGGCACGGGGAAAATCATGGACGACAAACAACGCATTTTCATCGTCGAGGATCACACCCTGCTGCGGGCAGGCCTGCGGGCGCTATTGACACAGGATCCCGATATCGAGATCGTCGGCGAGGCGGACAACGGCCACGATGCCATCCGTGCCATCGGACTGCTCGGCCCCCATCTGGTCCTGCTGGACCTGTCGATGCCGGGCATGAACGGCATCGAGGCGATGATCGACGTCAAGCGGCGCCATCCGGAAATCCGGATCCTCGTGCTCACCATTCACAAGACCGAGGAATATATCCATGCCAGCCTGCGTGCCGGCGCCGACGGCTACATCCTCAAGGACGCGACCTACGACGAGCTGCACGTCGCGATCCGCAGCGTGCTGAACGGCAAGACCTACCTGAGCCCGGATGTCGCCGGCAAGGTCATCCATGGCTACCTCGGCACCGGCAAGGACAGCGAATCCGCCAGCGCCTGGGACACGCTGACGCATCGCGAGCGCGAAGTGCTGAAGCTGGTCGCCGAAGGGCACCCCAACCGCTATATCTCCGACTACCTTTGCCTCAGCATCAAGACCGTCGAAAAGCATCGTTCCAACCTGATGAAGAAACTCGACCTGCACAATGCCTCGATGCTGACGAGCTATGCGATCGAGAAGGGACTGGTCAGCTAGCCGGGCGCATGCCCGAAAAGCATTGCCGCCCCCGGGCTTAGCCGGTATAGTCCGGGCACCCGCATCCTGCCAATCGATGCGGGGTCCTCTTACCCTGATCCCACGATCCCTATTCGTCTGCCTCGATTGGCGTCACTGCAAACGTGACAGGCCGTCGCAGGACACCTGTATGACTATTGAAACCACCCTTGCCAGCCCAGGCTTCGACGAGCTTGGCCTGGCCGAACCCATCCTGCGTGCGATTGCCGATGCCGGCTACGCCACGCCCACCCCGATCCAGGCGCAGGCGATCCCGCAGGTGCTGGCAGGCGGCGATCTGCTCGCCGCGGCACAGACCGGCACCGGCAAGACCGCCGGCTTCACCCTGCCGATCCTGCATCACCTCTCGGCGCGCGCCGCGCAGGTGTCAAAGCCCGGCCGCCCGCGCTGCCTGATCCTGGTGCCGACGCGTGAACTCGCGGCGCAGGTCGAGGAATCGGTCAAGACCTACGGCAAATATCTGTCGCTCACCTCGATGGTGATGTTCGGCGGTGTCAACATCAATCCGCAGTTCAAGGCGCTGAAATCGCGCGTGGACATTCTGGTCGCTACACCAGGGCGGCTCCTCGACCACCTGGGACAGAAGACGGTCGACCCGTCGGGTGTCGAAATCCTGGTGCTCGACGAAGCCGACCGCATGCTCGACATGGGTTTCATCCGCGACATCAGGAAGGTGCTCGCCGTGCTGCCGAAGCAGCGCCAGAACCTGCTGTTCTCGGCGACCTTCTCCGACGAGATCCGCACCCTCGCCAACGGCCTCCTGAACAATCCGAAGAGCGTCGAAGTCGCGCGCCGCAACACCACGGTGGAGATCATCGAGCAGTCGATGCACCGGGTGCCGCAGGCGCACAAGCGCGACCTGCTGGCGCATCTGATCAGGCACCACGACTGGCAACAGATCCTGGTCTTCACCCGCACCAAGCACGGCGCCAACAAGCTCGCCGAAAAACTGGTCAAGGACGGCATCACAGCCGCCGCGATCCACGGCAACAAGAGCCAGGCGGCGCGCACCAAGGCGCTCGCGAGCTTCAAGGACGGCAGCGTGCGCGTGCTGGTGGCCACCGACATCGCCGCGCGCGGCATCGACATCGACCAGCTGCCGCAGGTGGTCAACTTCGAGCTGCCCAACGTGCCGGAAGACTACGTGCACCGCATCGGCCGTACCGGCCGCGCCGGCACCACCGGCTCGGCGCTGTCGCTGGTCGACGACGAGGAGATGGGCTACCTGCGCGACATCGAGAAGCTGATCAAGCGCTCGATCGTGCGGGTCGAAATCGAACCCGGCTTCGTCCCGCCGGCCAGGGCCGACCTGATGTCGGACGAGCGTCCGCCGCGTCCGCTGGGTCGCGGCGCGCCGCGCCAGGGCCAGCCCGGCGGACGCAACGCTTCCGGCCGCGCCCCGCAGGGCAAGCCGGCCGCCGGCGGCGCCCGTCCCGCCACCGCCAAGGCTGCACCCAGGCCGGGCGCGCAGCCTGCATCGCATCCGCGCAAGCCGCGGCCGGCGGCCGCGCTGTTCTCGGCCAAGCCGGGCACGCGCGGGCATTAAGCCCGGAGGGCTGACAGGCTTCCGTATGCAGCCTTAGGCATGGATACCCTCGCGAGCTACGACGAACTCCCCTACGACAGCCTGCCGCTGCCCGAGACCCAGCCCGATTTTCTGGCGGCGGTGGCATGGCTGCACGGCTTCGAGGCGCCCGACCCGTCGCGCGCCCGCATCCTCGAACTCGGCTGCGCGCAGGGCGGCAACCTGATCCCGCTGGCGTGGCGCTGGCCCGGGTCCGAGTGCGTCGGCGTCGAGCTGTCGCGGGTCCAGGCCGAGGCCGGCGCCGATTTCGTTCGCCGCCTCGGCTTGCCCAACGTCCGCATCCTGCATGGCGATCTCGCCGCGCTGCCCGCCGATCTCGGCGAGTTTGACTACATCATTGCGCACGGCGTGTTTTCCTGGGTGCCGCCCGCGGTGCAGCACGCGCTGCTCGATCTGTGCCGCCGCCACCTGACGGCCGATGGCCTCGCCTACATCAGCTTCAACGTCGCGGCCGGCTGGGAACAATTGCTGCCGCTGCGGCAGGCGCTGCTCGAACGCACCGGATCCGACCTGCCCGCGCCCGAACGGCACCGGCAGGCGCTTGCCGTGCTGGACACGCTGCAGCGGGAATGGAGCGACCCGGCGCTGCTGAAGGAAATTGCCTACCTCAAGACCGCGGCGCCGTCCTACCTGTTCCACGAATATCTCGCCGAATTCAACGCGCCGATGACCTTCGCCGATTTCGCCGCGCGCCTCGAATCGCATGCGCTGCGCTACGTCGGCGAGGCCGGGCCGCGCAGCGCGGTGGTCGAGCTCGAGGACGCATGGGGGCTGGCGCCGGAAGGCATGGCGGGGCGCTGGCTCGACGCCGAGGCCGCGCTCGACGCGGCGCTCGCGACGCGTTTTCGGCGCGCGCTGGTCTGCCGCGACGATGCCGGGTTTGCGCAGCCGGCGCGGGCGGACAGATTGGAATCGCTTGCGTTCTACGCGGACCTTGCCTGCGACGAAGACATCGACCTCGATGCCGCAATCGGGCAGCACTTCGTCAATCCCGCAGGGAACACCTTTCCGGTCAGCGATCCGGCGTTGAAGGCAGCGGTCATCGCCCTGTCGGCTGCCTATCCCGGCGCACTCCCATTTCGCGAACTGGTGTCCGCAGCTCGTGGCGTGATGGACGAATTCTCTGCGGCAGCAAGCCTGGAGGAGGGGGCCTTCCCCGAGGCGTTGTTCCAGCTGGTGATGAGCCACGCCGTGATGCCGACCGTTGCGGCCGGTGCCCATGCGAGCCAGCCGGCCGAGCGCCCCTGCGCGCATGCGCTGGCCCGGCTTCAGGCGACGTCGGCCAATTGGGTGGTGAGCGGAGCGCGCCACGTCGCGATGGATCTGGATCCGGCCGGGCGGGCGTTGCTAGCGATGCTGGACGGCAGCCGCACCGTCGAGGATCTCGCGCTGGCGATGCAGGACATGCTGCGGGAAGCGGGGACGGTTTTGCCGCGGGAAACCATCGTCGAACTGACCCGGCGCCAGCTGTGGCTGTTTGCGCGCCAGGGACTGCTGACAGCGTAGCGCCCGGCGGAGACTGCCGCCTTCCCGGATCGGGTTGCCCCCTTGTCTTCGATGATCTAGTTTGAAGCAGGGTTTTTTTTCGCCATCGTCCTTTCGTGCTGGAGCTTCTCCATGGACCGACTCCGATTCTGCGTAGGGCTGCTGGTGGCAGGGCTGGCGTTTGCGGGATCGCCGTCGCCCGTGCAGGCAGAAGCGGTTGGGGCGGCGACGGCGAGGATGGACACCGCAACCGCCGTGAACCTGGCGGGGCGTCAACGCATGCTCTCGCAGCGCATCGTCAAGGCCTACCTCATGCTTGGGCAAGGCATCGCGGCCGATGACGCCCGGACCATCCTGCAGGGATCGATCAAACAGTTCGAATCCCAGCTCGCAGCACTCAAGACTTACCAGCCGACCCCGGTGGTGCGAACTACGCTCGCCGACCTCGAAGACGCGTGGAAGCAATACAGGCCGCTGCTGGCGGCCGCACCGAGCAAGGCGAATGCCGTCAAGTTCTACGATGTCAGCGAGGCAGTGCAGGGCGCGGCACACCTGCTGACGGTGGCCTACCAGAATGTCACCGGCGCACCCATCGATCACTTGATCGGTATCGCGGGGCGCGAACGCATGCTGTCGCAGCAAATGGCCAAATTCTATTTCTATCGCACGTGGGATCTCTATGACGATCCGGCCTACATGGAAATGCACCTGAGCCGCGCGCATTTCACCGCCGTGCTGATCCGGATCGAGAATTCGCCACTTGCGTCAGCCGAAACGAAGGCAGCCGTGGCACAGGTCCGGCGCGAGTGGGAACCCTATCAGCAGGCGCTGTTCGCGACTCGGAACCTCGCAGACAACCGCAGGGATGCCCCGCGGGTGGCTGAACTGAGCGAGCGGGTGCTCGCGGCCGCCGAGAAGCTGGTCGCGCAGCTTGTGGCACAGGCCCAGCGTGCACCACGCTAGATAGCCTCGTCGGTCTTTTCCTCACCTTGCGGGCGTCGAGTTGCGCCGCCGGCCAGCGTCAGGAATCATCGAACCGTGATGGTGATCTTCTCCGACAAGAGGGGTGGATCGAACGGCACGTGATTTTCGTCGGCCAGCACCAGCAGCAGGGTGTGCTTGCCGGGGGGCAGCTCGAGCTTGACCTCGGACTGGCCGTCGCCGAAATGCCTGATCTTGTCGCTGCTTGGAAGGGGCCGGCTCATGTCGATTTCCCTGGCATCGGTATCGATCAGGAGATGGTGGTGGCCGGTCTTTTCCCTGGCGACGCCCGACGGCGCGATGCCCATTCCGCTCAGGCCGAATCGCACGGTGAAGGGCGATTTCACCGTGGCATCATTCGCGGGTGAGATGATGTAGAGCCTCGCATCCTCGGGCGCCTTCTTGCGGTCTTCCTGGGCGGATGCCGCCACGCTCAGCAGCAGCGCCGGCACGAATATCCATGCAGCCCAACGGCCGGGGTTCTTCATCGCAGTTCCTCCACCAAACGAAATCAGCCGACACACAGCCAACCGGCGCCATGAAAAAAATATAGAGCAATTTCCCCGGAAGTCACTGCACGGCGGCGCGGCGCACCATGCCCCAAGCTGGCTGAGGGCACGGTTGTTTTGCGTGGGCCGGCTCGCCCGGACGGGCTTATGGCGGCTAAAAAATTGTGCTGTGTTTGGCCTCCGGGCCTGGGACGATCAGTAGAATGAATCCGTCCAATCGCTGAAACACTGATCCTCATGCTCGATCTGTCTCCCCAAACCGACCACCTTGTTGCAAAACTCGATGCCGCAATCGCGCCGCACATGGACCGGAAGAGCCGGATTCCGCGCTGCATCGAAGGAAGGCCTGACATGCGCCGAATACGCCATCGCTTCGCGGCCTGGGCAATGGTGTTCCTCGTCATCCCGGCATCGGCGCCTGCTGCCGAGGAAATGGTGCTCAGCAAGGTCATGAAAGAGCAGGGAAAAAGCATGCAGCTCATTGCAGGCGGCATCGCGCGCGAGGACTACGAGCAGGTGGCGAAGGCGTCCCTCGCCGTGATCGATCCTCCGCATCCGCCGTCGACGCTCGCCGAGAAGTTCAGATTGATGAGTTTTCTTGGCACCAATGTCGGCCGCTTCAAGGCGTTGGACGGGGAGACCAAGGAGCGGGCGACGGACCTGGCAAATGCCGCACGTGCCAGAAACGGCGAGGCGACGATCGCTGCCTTTCAGCGCCTGCAGACGAGTTGCCTCGCCTGTCACACCGAATTTCGAAAGCCCTTCCAGGACCATTTCAAGCCGTGAGCAGGCAGGCAACGGCAATCACCGCCTGGGGGCATTTCCGATCGAGGTTCGTCGGCCTCCCGGAAAGCTGGCTCGCGGCGGGCGCCCGCGCGGGAAACTCAGCGTGGCGCCTGCCAGCAGTTATTGTTGATCTGCCAGGTCATCGATAGCTGTTCGCTGCCGGGATACAGCGCGTAGGTGATGCCCAGGTAATCCGAGTCCTTGCGCCAGAACATCGCGAGCTGGTTCTTCTCGCCGCTGGAGATGACGCTGGTATCGGGAACCACATGGAGCGGGTTGCCGTACAGGTTGGAATAATTGGATGCGATGACGATGAAATGGCGGAAAGTCGGCTCGATCTGCTGGTTGAACGCCACCAGTTTGTCGTTGCAGAAGGTGAACAGGAAGCGGCGACCGGCGGCATTGTCGGGCGAGTCGTAGACAATCAGGCTATCGTTTCCGATCGACAGGGTCTTGTCGAATTTCCAGGTCCTGAGCACCTGCTCGATCTCGGTGCGGGTCATGCCGTTCCTGAACTCTCCGACTTCCCAGCCCAGGGCGGGCAGGGCGAGCAGCAGTCCGGTCATGAGGCCAAGCATTCGCATTCTCGTCGTCATGGCGATCCTAAAGGCGTTGCAGACCAGATCCAGCATAGCAGCGGGGTATGCCCACAGCCCGCAGCCTCAGGATGGGCGGTCGTTTAACGGCCGCTGACGGCGCCGAACACCTTTTTCAGCAACTCGCTGCCCGCCTGCACCGGGTTGGCACGGATCGCGGCCTCTTCCTCGCCGATCACGACATAGAGGCGGTCGAGCGCCTGCTGGGTGACGTAGTCCTCGACCCTGGCCTGGCTCTTGTCGACCAGGTTGAACTGCGCGGCCATGCCGGCGTAGCGGTTGTACTGTTGCGCCAGTCCGACCTTGTCGGTGGTCGCTTTGACGACGGGCTGGAAGCGTTCGGTCAGCTTGGCTTCGGTCTTCCTGCGGAAAAAATCGGTGGCTGAAGTCTGGCCGCCTGTCAGGATGCCTTTCGCGTCCTCCAGCGTCATTTCCTTCACCGCACCCACAAGCAGGGTTTTGGCTTCCGGCACCGCGGCCTCGGCGGCGCGGTTCATCGACAGCACCAGATCGTCGGCCTGCTTGCCCATGCCCATCAGGCGCATGGCTTTCTCGGCTTTCTGCAGCGTAGGCGGCAGCGGGATCTTCAGCTTGGCGTCGCCGAAAAATCCGTCCTTCCGGCCGAGCTGGGTGACGGCGGATTCGGCGCCGCGGGCGAGCGCTTCTTTCAGGCCGGCGTTGATTTCGGTTGTCGAGAGCGCATCGACGCCGCTGTTGGTGGACTGCCCGGCGGGCTCGCCGAGCACGCCCTTCAACAGTCCGTTCCAGTCGAATGCGTGGGAGGGGTTCGCCAGCGCGAGTCCGGCGGCCAGAATGAACCAGTGTTTCAAAATTGTCTCCTTGTTGGGGTTACAGCACTTCAGCGGCGTAATCGGCCAGGCGCGAGCGTTCGCCGCGCTGCAGGGTGACGTGGCCGTTGTGCAGCCAGCCCTTGAAATGGTCGACCACGTAGGTGAGGCCGGAACTGCCCTCGGTGAGATAGGGGGTGTCGATCTGCGCGATATTGCCCAGACACACCACCTTGGTGCCGGGGCCGGCGCGCGTGATCAGCGTCTTCATCTGCTTGGGGGTGAGGTTCTGCGCCTCGTCGATGATCAGGAACTTGTTGAGGAAGGTGCGGCCGCGCATGAAGTTGAGCGACTTCACCTTGATCCGCGAACGGACCAGATCCTGCGTCGCCGCGCGCCCCCAATCGCCGCCCTCGTCGTCGCTCTTGTTCAGCACGTCGAGGTTGTCTTCCAGCGCGCCCATCCATGGCGTCATCTTTTCCTCCTCGGTGCCGGGCAGGAAGCCGATATCCTCACCCACCGGAACCGTTACGCGCGTCATGATGATTTCCGAATAGATCTTCTTATCGAGCACCTGGGCGAGCGCGGCGGCGAGCGTGAGCAGGGTCTTGCCGGTGCCGGCCTGGCCGAGCAGCGAGACGAAGTCGATCTCGGGATCCATCAGCACGTTGAGCGCGAAGTTCTGCTCGCGATTGCGCGCGGTGATGCCCCACACGTTGTTCTTGTGATGGGTGAAGTCGCGTACCGTGACCATTTCGGCCTGCTTGCCCTCGACCTTCAGTACCTTGGCGTAGAGCGGGGTGGGACCCTCCTGGAAGACGAACTCGTTGGGCAGGAAATTCCCGGCCAGCGGCCCCTTGACGCGGTAGTAGGTGTGGCCGTTGGCCTGCCAGGATTCCATGCCCTTGCCGTGGCTGTCCCAGAAATCGGCGGGCAGTTCGCGCAGGCCGGCATACAGCAGGTCGGTGTCTTCCAGCACCTTGTCGTTGAAGTAGTCCTCGGCGGGCAGCCCCAGCGCGCGCGCCTTGATCCGCATGTTGATGTCCTTTGACACCAGGATGACCTGGCGCTTCGGATGGTGGCGCGACAGGAACAGCACCACGCCGAGGATCTGGTTGTCGACCTTGCTGGTCGGCAGGCTCAGCGGGATGTCGCCGGTGATCGCCTCGGTCTGCAGGAACAGCTTGCCGGTCGCGGCGTTGCGACTTTGCTCCGCGAGCGGCACGCCTTCCTCGATGGTGTCGAGCTTGCTGACCAGATCATCGATGAAGCGGCTCGCCTGACGGGCGTTGCGTGCCACCTCCGTCATACCCTTCTTGTGCTGATCGAGCTCTTCCAGCGTCGCGATCGGCACGTAGACGTCATGCTCTTCG
>JANJWF010000127.1 GCA_024709685.1 Thiobacillus sp. | reverse complement strand
GGTGCCGGAACCCGAGGCGCCGGAACCCGAGGCGGCCGAGCAGCCCGCGCCGGTTCCCGCGGCGGAAGAGCCGCCGCCGCTCAATCCGTTGCCCCGGCGCATCGACATGGAATACCGGATCAGCATCGGACCGGCGTCGGGCAGGCAGAACCTGGTGTGGGTCAACGAGGGCGAGCGCTACACCGTCACCAGCGTGACCGCCGCTACCGGCTTCGCCAGCCTCATCTATTCCGGCCGCTTCGTGCAGACCAGCCGCGGCCAGGTCACTCCGCGCGGCCTGGTTCCGGAGGCGTTCTGGGACCAGCGCGGCGACAAGCACAGCAGCGCGCGCTTCGACCAGGGCCAGCTCACGCTGACACCGTCAAGCGGGGCGACCCGCCACTTCGCCTATCCGGATGGCGTGCAGGACACGTTGAGCCTGCTGTTCCAGCTGGCGCTGACCGCGCCGCCGCCCGAAGGGCCGGTTGCCTACACGGTGTTCAATGGCAAGAAGCTGCGCGACTACGCGTACGAGGTGCGGGGCGAGACGACGCTCGAGACCGCGCTCGGTCCGCTGCGTACGCTGCATCTCGCCCGGCGCATGAGCAGCGACGGCCGCTTCGAGGTCTGGCTCGCGATCGATCGCCATTACCTGCCGGTGCGCGTGCTGCGGGTCGACGACTCGGGTGTGGAAGGCGAGCTGGCAATCGTGTCGTTCGCCTTCTCCGATTAGGCGGCCCTGCGCCGTTTTTTCGGTGAAGCCCTGACGGGGAACCCCCAAGACCCATGTCACGGGCACGCGCCGTTGACGAGGTTAGCCTGAGCGAATGTGCTCGGCGCACCGGCGCGGAACGCATTGTTTATGTCCCCGAGCGCGAGCGCTGCTTGCTCTGGCGTGATCGCGGCAAAGCCGCCGCCAAGGATGAAGTTCGCAAGATTCGCCACCTGCTGGATCGTCATGTTGTTCAACGCGGGCACGTCGCCGTAGTTGCAGACCCGCAACGAGCCAAGGTCCACGCTCGCCGCTAGGACTGCACCGGAGAAGTCGAGGTTGATCTGGAGAGCGACCACTTGTCCCGCTAGTTCGCCGGCGGATGTCCACGTCGGATCGATCACGTTCCCAGTCAACCGACCAGGAGCATCGCTCTGCGGAAGGAAGCGATAAACCGTGAGCGGCTCCGTCAGGTGCAGTTCGAACGTCCCGCCGACGACGAGGTCATTCAAGTAGTACGCGTTCCAGTTCGCGACGAGCAGCGCGGCGGCCGTACTCGTATCGAGACCCCAGTCGGACTGCGTATAGGTGACGATGTTGCCCGTCTGCCACAAGCAGCCGGCGGTACCCGGCGTACACGGAGGCGGCGTGCCCGGCACCGCGATGGTGCGGCACGTTTCTAGATCAACGCCGCCGCCGGCCAAGTGCGCACAGTTCGTGATCGTGCCGCCGTCGGTGCCGCGATCGACCAACGCCGTCACGGTGCCGCTCGTCGCGCCGAGGCTGAACTGAGCGTTGTTAAACGTCACGGTGCCGGTCGTGCTGATGTCGGCGAGCGTGTCGGAGAGCGTCGGCGTCGCGCCGGAGGGGGCCGCAGGCACCGTGAGCGTCTGGCGCACCGGCACCGAACGCACCCACGCCTCGTCCGCGTCGAGGACGCCGCTGCCGTTGATATCGATGCTGGGGGCCGAGGCCGAATTGGGGGCCGCATTGCCGAAGCTCACGATCAGCTCGGCGCGCACCCGTGCGCCTGCCGGCAACGCCAGCACCGTGTTGTCGAACTCTGCCCGGTACCGCAACGCGCGGGACGCCCCCGGCGCGATGACCTTCTGCGGGACGAGCGCGAACGCCGCACCGGTGGTGGCATCCTTGAACGAGAGCGTTCCCGACGCCGCGCTCTCGGTGAAGCTCCACGCACCCTCCGAACTGCCCTTCGACGCGATGCTCGCGCTCGTGGCGGCATCGCCTGCGGTGGCATTCGCCACGTCGGAAGCGAGCGTCACCCAGCGGTTGCCGGAGCGCGTTTGGAGGTTCACCACGACGTTGCCGAGGGGGGCAGCGGTGCTGCCGGTGTTCGACAGCAGGAACTGACCCTCGACCCGCAGGCGTCCCGGAACGGTGCTTTGCTCGACCGCGTTGATCTGCCACGTCACCGTGGAGTTAGCGGAACTCAATGCGCCGGTCTTGGTGAGCGTCCATTGGGTCGCTCCTGTCTGGACGAGCGTGGCGGTCGCCCCGGTGGCGGACAGTTGCGCGTATGCGGCTGCGGTGGCGGAGAGTCCGCAACCCATGAGTCCCATGATCAGGAGTGCCGCTGACTTGAGTATCCCTTTCCCCATGGTTTTTCCCCCCTCATTTTGAAAAAAGGTTTGCGCCGGATTGAGCATCATTGATATCGCGCAGCGCGGTGTTGGCCGAACACTTGGCGATTGCCGCCCAATGCCGCCAGAAAGCCCGCTTCGGTCAATATAGCATCGAGCGCGTGCTGTGCCGGATCGACTGCGTGATGCAGGGCCTCGAGGAACCAGGCGAGCCAATCGGTGACATCCATCGACCGCCTCTGGGTGCGCGTCATCAGCGATCTGCTGCTGGCGCAGGCCGACGGTCCGACGGCACCCCCGGCGCTTCTTATAGTCGGTCGGCGCAGGTCCAGCGGAGCGCAGGCCTACTACGATCCGGGAACGGGCGGTACGGCCATTGCCGCCGTGTGCGACTGCAGCGCGTCCGGACTCACTTGCTGGAATCGGCCAGCGCCCGGGCATGCAGCGCA
>JANJWF010000076.1 GCA_024709685.1 Thiobacillus sp. | reverse complement strand
GATCGCCGGCGGCGGTGGCCTGCTGTCGGTGGCCGCCGCGGTCGCGGTCGGTGTGCCGTTGTATTCCGATGCGGTCGGCATCATCCCGATCGCCGAAGTGCTGCTCGGCAAGGGTGTGCCGCTCGGTACCGTGCTGGCCTTCATGATGGCGGTGACCGCGCTGTCGCTGCCGGAGCTGATCATCCTGAAAAAAGTCGTGAAAGTGCCGTTGCTCGCATTGTTCACGGCCTACCTCGGCAGCGCCTTCATCGTCGTGGGCGTGTTGTTCAATGCCTTGAAGGGAATATTATGAGTGCCGATCTGCATCCATCCATCGTCGCCCTCGTCTCGCTGGCGGCCAACATCGCTTCCAACCACCCGAAACAGGGCCTGTGCCAGGTCGAGCGCCTGCAGGGTTACGGGGTGTCGCGCGAGCAGATCGACCACGTGATCGAGATCGCCCGCCATATCCGCGACGAGGCCGCGCAGCAGCTCGACGCCAGCTTCGACGAGGCCTATGCGGCACGGTTCGAGCCCAAGGCAGCGGCGAAGCTCGCCACGATTGCGGTGGCGGCGGGTGGCACCTGCTGCACCCCCACGCCTTCGGGCAAGTCCTGCTGCTGACAGGAGACTCACATGAGCCCGGATGATCCAATGGACCGTAGGTCGGGCTTCAGCCCGACATGTCGGGTTGAAGCCGACCTACAACCCGTTGATTTGTCACGTACGGCTGTTCCAATGATGAGTGCACACGAACACGATCAGCTCCGTCAACAGGTGCGTGACGCCTACGGCGCCGTCGCGCGCGCCGAATCTTCCAGTTGCTGTGCGCCGAGCACCGGCTGCTGCGCGCCTTCCGGGCAGGCCATCGCCGAGTTGCTGTCGCGTGGCATCGGCTACAGCGCCGAGGAGACCGCCGCGGTGCCGCAGGGCGCCAACCTTGGCCTCGGCTGCGGCAATCCGCAGGCCATTGCCGCGCTCAGGCCGGGCGAGACCGTGCTCGATCTTGGCAGCGGCGCAGGCTTCGATGCCTTCCTCGCCGCGCGTCAGGTGGGCGACGGTGGCCGGGTCATCGGCGTCGACATGACCTCCGACATGGTGTCTAAAGCGCGCGCCAACGCGGTCAAGGGCGGTTACGCCAACGTCGACTTCCGCCTCGGCGAGATCGAGCACCTGCCGGTGGCCAACGCCACCGTGGACGTCATCATTTCCAACTGCGTCATCAACCTCTCGCCGGACAAGGTGCAGGTGTTCCGCGACGCCTTCCGCGTTCTCAAGGCGGGAGGCCGCCTGGCGATCTCCGATATCGTCACTACGGCGCCATTGCCCGAAGACATGCAGAAGGAAGTCGCTCTCTACACTGCCTGTGTCGCCGGCGCGGCAAGCGTCGCCGAACTCACGGCGATGCTTGCCGAGGCGGGCTTTGCCGACATCCGCATCAAGCCCAAGGACGCCAGCCGCGAGTACATCAGCCAGTGGGCGCCCGGCCGCGGCGTCGAGGACTACATCGCGTCGGCGACGATCGAGGCGGTCAAGCCCGCAAACTGAAGGAGAACGATATGAAGGACATCAAGGTGCTCGGCAGCGGCTGCGCCAACTGCGCGACGACGGCGAAGCTCATCGAGGAAGCTGCGCGCGCGAAGGGCGTCCAGATCAACCTGGAGAAGATCGAGGATATGGGTGCGATTCTCGGCTACGGCGTCATGTCGACGCCCGGCGTGGTGGTCGACGGCAAGTTGGTGCATGCTGGTGGCGTGCCGGATCGCAGGAAAATCGAGGGCTGGCTCTGAAGTGTCCCGGTGCGCGCTGCGCACTCACGGCGTGCCGACTATGATACAAAGACAAATTGCCTTCAGGAGATCGCCATGTCGAGTATCCAGCGTGTCCTCGTCGCGACCGATTTCTCGCCGGCGGCCGACCGCGCGGTGCGGCGTGCTGCACACATCGCTCAGCAGCAGCGCGCAGTGCTGCACCTGCTGCATGTGGTGCGTCCGCTCGATCTTTACCCCGGCATAAGCCTGGACGCCGAGACGCTGGGTCGCCATGACCTGGCGCTACAGGAGGTGGGGAAGACCCGCCTGGACGACAAGGCGGACGAGATCGCGAGCACGTTCGACATTCGTGTCGAAACCGCCAGCCGGATCGGCCGTCCGCACAATGAAATCGCCGAGCATGCGCTGGCGACCGCTGCCGATCTGGTGGTCGTCGGTGCGCGCGGCGAGAATTCGCTGCTGGATCTCCTGCTGGGCTCGACGGCGTCGCGGCTGGTGCGGCTGGCCGCTTTCCCCGTGCTGCTCGTGCGCAAGCCGGCCGACGGACCTTACCGCAAGATTCTCGCCACGGTGGATTTCTCGCCGGTGTCGGCCGAACTCGTACGGCATGCGCTGGCCCTCGCGGGCGGTGCCCAGGTCGATGTGCTGCACGTGCTGGGAAGCGAAGTGGAACGCCATTTGCGCAAGGCGAAACTGGCCGGCATCGACGTCAATGAGTGGCTCGATGGTCGGCGCACCGAGGCGGCGCGCCAGATGGATGCGCTGCTCGCATCGGTCGCGGGCGCGGCGGCCGCCGGTCGCCGGTTCCTGCCGGGACTCGCCTCCGCCGCGATCTGCCAGGACATCGAGGCCAACGGC
>JANJWF010000018.1 GCA_024709685.1 Thiobacillus sp. | reverse complement strand
CACCGGGGGTCGGCAAGTCGCAGATCGTCGCCAAGATCGCCCGGCAGCACAGCGTGCCGCTGATCGACATCCGTTTGAGCCAGATGGAGCCGACCGACCTGCGCGGCATCCCGTTCCGCAGCGGCCAACTGGTCGAATGGTTGATTCCCGCTGTGCTGCCCGACGCCGGGCGCCACGGCCAGTCCGGGATCCTGTTCCTCGATGAGATCACCTCGGCACCGCCTACCGTGTCGGCCGCGGCCTACCAGTTGATTCTCGACCGTCGCCTCGGCGAGTACAAAGTACCCGACGGCTGGGTGATTTTCGCCGCCGGCAACCGGCAGGGCGACCGCGGCGTCACCTATGCCATGCCGGCGCCACTGGCCAATCGCTTCACCCATTACGAGGTCGAGGTGAATCTCGACGACTGGGTTGACTGGGCGCACAGCGAAACCATCGACCCGCGCGTGGTCGCCTTTTTGCGCTTCCGCCCCGATCTTCTGTTCAGTTTCGATCCCGCGCACACGCCGATCGCCTTCCCCAGTCCGCGCTCGTGGGAATACGCTCACCGCGCGCTGCAGAAATTCGACACGACGCCGCTGCTGGCGGATTCACTGGTCGCTTGCGTGGGGCAATCCGCCGGGCTGGAACTGAAAACCTTCGTCGACAATATGGCGCAGATACCGGACATCGACGCCATCATTGCCGGCGAGGCTGCGGATGTACCCGAAGGGATCGATCTGCAGTACGGGGTTGCGGCTGCGCTGGTGAGAAAAGCACTGCAAGCCGCCGACAGCGGCAATGCCGCTGCTGTTTACGGCAATATTCTCAAGTATGCGCAGCGTTTCCCGCAGCGGGAGATGGGCGTGATGCTGGTGTCGGACCTGCATCGCGCGGTGGGGCGGCCGCTGTTCGCCGTGCCAGCCTTCGCCGAGTGGGCCAACAGCATCACCGATCTCGTTCTGTACGAACATTAAGTCATGGCCGACCAACCCGATGCCGCGCTTGAGCCGATTCTCACCAAGCTGGCTGCCGCACGTACCCGCCTCATCATGGAGCGGCCGTTTCTCGGCGCGCTCGTGATGCATTTGCCGCTGAAGGTCGGCGGCGACTGGTGCGCCACCACCGGCACCGATGCGCAGGCGTTCTACTTCAATCCCCAATTCATCGGCAACCTGAGTCTCGCCCAGACGCAGTTCGTGCTCGCGCATGAGGCGATGCATTGTGCGATGGGGCATACCCACCGCCGCAATCACCGGGTCAAACGGCGCTGGGACGTGGCCTGCGACCACGCAGTCAACCTGATCCTGATCGAGGAAGGCCTGAAGCCGCCGCTGCACGGCATTCTTGCCGACCAGAATTTCATGACGCTGTCTGCCGAGGAAATCTACCCGCTGATTCCCGAAGACACGCCCGAAGAGTCCTTCGATCAGCACATGTTCGACAACGACAGCGAATCGGGCAGCAACCCCGACGAGAGCGAGCGGCAGGACAACCCGGATGCCGGCGAATCCGGGGGAGAGGGCAGGGAAGGCCAGAGCCAGGCCGATGAACGGCACGGCAGCGGCAGCCAGGCTTCGCAGAAGCCGGACGAGTTGTCGCCTGCCGAGCGCGAGGAACTCGCCGAGCAGTGGAAGAATCGTCTCGCCGCCGCCGCCCAGGCAGCGCGTCTCGCCGGCAAGCTGTCGCAATCGATGACGCGCTGGATCGACGGATTGCTCGCACCCACCCTGCCGTGGCGCGCGCTCCTGGCGCGCTTCTTCGCGGTCAACCAGCGTGACGATTATTCGTGGCGGCGCCCGTCGAGGCGCGAGGGCGAAGCGTTGCTGCCTCGTCTGTCGAGCGAGGGGATCGATGTGGTGGCGGCGATCGACACCAGCGGATCGATCAGCGACGACGAATTGCGCGAATTCGTCAGCGAACTGGACGCTTTGAAAGGCCAGGTGCGCGCCAGGATCACGCTGCTGGCCTGCGACAATCACTTGGCTGACGCGGCCCCGTGGGAATTCGAACCCTGGGACGCCATGCAGCTTCCGGTGGAGATCGAAGGTGGGGGTGGTACCGACTTCAGGCCGGTATTCGACTGGCTCGAGCATGAGAATCGCAGCCCCAACATGCTCGTGTATTTCACCGACGCTGAAGGCGATTTCCCCAAGGCGCCACCGAATTACCCGGTGATCTGGCTGGTCAAGGGGAAGGGTGCCGTGCCCTGGGGCGAGCGGGTGCAACTCAATTGAGCTCCGCCAACGTCCAGTCCAGCCGTGTTCGCAGTTTCCTGTTCGAGCAACTCGACATTCGCGGCGCCTGGGTTCAACTTGGCCCGGCCTGGCGCGAGATGACTGCGGGGCGCGACTACCCCGAGCCTGTTCTGGAACTGCTGGGGCAGTTGGCGGCGGTGACCACGCTGATCACCGCCAACCTCAAGCAGGCGGGACGGCTCATGTTCCAGTTGCGCGGCAACGGTGAAGTGTCGCTCCTGGTGATGGACTGCGACGAACAGTTGCGCCTACGCGGCATGGCGCGGACTACGTCGGATTCGCCTGCGGGCAGCCTGCCGGCTCTGCTGGGGGAAGGCGCGCTGACCCTGACCCTCGACACTGCCAACATGCGCCAGCCCTACCAGAGCCATGTGCCGCTGGAGGGGGAGACCCTGGCAGCCGTGTTCGAGCATTATCTGGCCCAGTCCGAGCAACTGCCCACCCGCCTGTGGCTGGCGGCCGATCATGAGGCGGCTGCGGGCCTGTTCCTCCAGGCATTGCCAGGCGCGGACGAGCGCGATGCCGACGGCTGGGATCGGGTGCAGGTGCTGGCCGGCACCGTGCGGGCTGAGGAACTGCTGGAGCTCGGCTCGATCAAGCTGATCGGGCGCCTGTTTCCCGAAGAAGATGTGCGGGTATTCGACCCCCGGTCGGTCAGCTATCACTGCCCGCGCGATCAGGGCAAGATCGAATCGATGCTGCGCGGCGTCGGGCGTGCCGAATGCGAGGCCATTCTCGCCGAACACGGCGAGATCCGTGTGCATGACGATATCTGCAACCATGAATATGTGCTGGATAACGCTGCCGTGGCTGAGCTTTTTGCGAGAAAGGGCGCAGGGAAGTGAAAGATCCGCGATGAAGGCTGGATGGGATGCTGTTGAGCGCACCTGCGTTGTCGACCAGTGCTCGGGCCATGGAGGAGCGTTATCAGGCACCGCCGTTGGTGGGCGCCGAGGGCGGCCAGAGGTGCGCGCGTTCATCCTCGACACCCGCGACGGCCATGTCTGGATCTGGAGCGAAAATGAACTCATCACCGTACCGGACGGCAGTCGCAGCCATGACACGGGCTTTGTCTATCAAGGTAAATTGCGCTCTGGCGCCCGTCCCGGCAAGTTCATGGAGACCCCCCAAGATCATGACACGTGAACCTGCCGTGTTGTGATTTTGCTACATGCGGGTTGCAGTAAATCAATTTTTTAGTAGATTGTGGTTTTCTTTTGTCGATTTGCTAGAATCCGCGCGTCGGCTGGATCTCAAGTCCCGGACCGATCTCTGGTGTGGGTTTTTATATGTAAGTAAAGGGAAAATCAAATGAAATATTCCGTCCTCCTGGCTGCCCTGCTGGCCGTTTCCATGGCTGCTTGTGGCCAAAAAGAAGAAGCTGCTGCTCCCGCTGAAGCGCCCGCTGCCGAAGCGCCTGCTCCGATGGAAGCCGCTCCCGCTGAAGCCGCTCCCGCTGAAGCTGCTCCCGCTGAAGCTGCTCCTGCTGAAGCCGCTCCTGCTGAAGCTGCTCCTGCCGAACCTGCTCCCGCTCCTGCTGCCAAGTAATTCCGGTTCAGGACGAAAACCGGCCTTTTGGCCGGTTTTTTTATGCCTGCAGGAAGCGTTCGAGCCGGGTGACGGCTTCGGCCAGCCGTGGCAGGGGTTGCGTGTAGGCGAAGCGGACATGACGTTCCGCGTGATGGGAGCCAAAGTCGATCCCGGGCGTGACCGCGATACCCGTCTGCCCGAGCAACTGGTTGGCAAACGCGTGGCTGTCATGGGCGAATCGGCTGCAATCGGCATACACGTAGAACGCGCCCTGCGGCGTTACGGGGATCACGAACCCCAGCCAGCGCAGGGCGGACAGCAAATAGTCGCGGCGGGCGCTCAGCTCAGTCTTGTGGCGATCGAGTTCAGTCAGCGTGGCAGGCAGGAATGCAGCCAGTGCGGCATGCTGTGCCGGGGTGGCTGCCGCCAGGAACAGGTTTTGCGCCAGCCGTTCGAGCCCGGGCAAGGCCCAGTCTGGCGCGATCAGCCAGCCGAGGCGCCAGCCTGTCATCAGGAACCCCTTCGAGAAGCTGTTGATCACGAACACGTCGTCCCAGTGCGCGGCGCTGTGCTCGTCGCCGTCGTAGGTAAGCGTCAGATAGATCTCGTCGACGATCAGGGCTACTCCCTGTGCGCTGCACCAGTCATGGATGCGCACAAGTTCGCTGCGGGAGATTGCGGTGCCGGTGGGGTTCGACGGACTGGCGATGAGCACTGCGCGGGTGGCAGGGCTGGCATGGCGCATGATCAGCTCGAGCGTGAGCTGAAAGCCGCAGCTGGCATCGACCGCAATGGTGACCGCCCGGGCATCGCAAAACCGGGTGAAATGGCGGTTGCAGGGATAGCCGGGATCGGCCATCAGCACCTCGTCGCCGCGGCCGGCCAGCAGACCCAGTGCCAGCAGCAGGGCGCCCGATGCCCCCGGGGTCACCACGACCCGTGCCGGATCGACTGTGGCCTGCCAGCGCGTGGCGTGAAATCCGGCGATGGCCTCGCGCAGGGCGGGCAGTCCGAGCGCGCCGGTGTAGCGGGTATGCCCGGCGTGCAGCGCGGCGACACCGGCCTCGACGATGGGGGCGGGGGTGGCGAAATCGGGCTCGCCGATCTCGAGATGGATGATGTCGCGCCCGGCAGCCTCCAGTGACTGCGCGCGGGCCAGGATGTCCATCACATGGAACGGCGCCATGCCCTCCATGCGGGCAGCGGTGCGGGGCTCATTCATGCTCGGGTCTCCCCAGCCGGGCCAGCGGATGCTGGCGGTAGAACTGCTGCAGCTGTCCATAGACCGCAGGATATTCGGCGTGCAGCAGGTGTGGCGTTTCGAAGAAGGCCTCGGTCAGCACCGCAAAAAACTCGGCGGGATCGACGGTGGCGTAGGGGTCGATGGTGGTCTCCTCGCCTGCCTCGACGCGGGCGCAGAGATCCTCGTACGCCGTGCTGAAATCGTGCGCCCAGGCGGCGGCATCCATGCCGCGATGCAGCGGCGGATAGCCATTGGCGTCCCCGTTGAGCATGTCGAGCTTGTGGGCGAATTCGTGCAGCACGACATTGAAGCCGTCGACCTGGCCGCTGGCCGCGACGTCGGCGAGTGAAAGCACCAGCGGGCCGCCATGCCAGGATTCGCCGGCAAGGATGTCGCGTGAATGGTGCACGACGCCCGCGTCGTCCATTTCCTCGCGGGAGCGCAGGAACTCGTCCGGATAGAGAATGATCTCGCTCCAGCCGCGGTAGCTTTCCTCGTCGAGATTCAACGTCAGCAGGCAAGCCTGCAGGGCGATGACCCGCTGCACGGCGTCGTCGACGACGGCGCCGCCGGCCGCGTAGAAAGCCTTGTCGTGGATGAACAGACTGGCGGACTCCCGCAGGCGCGCCCGCTCCTGCGTATCGAGCCCGCGCATGACCGGGAGGCGGGCAAGGATCGCGTCGAAAGCGTCGGCAGGAATGAGGTGCCGCTTGAGAATGTGCGTGCGCCGCCAGCAGCCGAACCAGCTCATGCCCTTGCGCTCATTCGTCGGTGTCGAGCAGGCGCGCGCTGGTTGTTTCCGGATGTTCGAGCTCGACCCGCTCGATCTGCTGGAAGCGGCGGCTGATCTTGTCGCTTGAAATGCGCACTTCGCTCACATCCTTGCTGGCCTGCTCGATGTGAGTGGCGAGCTTCTTCATGCGCTCGTCGAAACGGGAGAAATCCTTGGCCAGTTTGGCCAACTCGTCCTTGATCACGTGGGCCATGCGCCGCGTTTCCGAATCGCGGATCACTGCCCGCGCGGTGTTGAGCACTGCCATCAGTGTGGTCGGTGAGGTAAGCCACACGCGCTTTTTCTGCGCGTGCTCGACCAGATCCGGATGGTAGGCGTGGATTTCGGCGAACACGGCCTCGGCTGGCAGAAACATCACCGCGCCGTCGGAGGTTTCGCCTTCGACGATGTATTTGGCGGCGATGTCCTCGACATGCTTCCTGACGTCCGCCTTGAACTGCCGCCGCGCCGCGTCGCGCTCGGCCGGCGACAGGCTGTCGTCGAACATGCGGCTGTAGTTCTCCAGTGGGAACTTGGAATCGACACACACCGTTCCGGTCGGCTCGGGCAGGATCAGGGCGCAGTCGGCGCGGACGCCGCTTTTCAGGGTGTGCTGGAACGCATAGGCATCGGGCGGCAGGCTGTTCCGCACCAGCGCTTCCAGTTGCACCTCGCCGAAGGCGCCGCGCGAGCGCTTGTCGCCCAATATCTCCTGCAGCGAGACGACGTTGGAGGCGAGCCCCTCGATTTTCTTCTGCGCCTCGTCGATCACGGCGAGCCGCGTCATCACCGAGGTGAAGGTATCGTTGGTCTTCTTAAAACCTTCGTCGAGCCGCTCGGCGACCTTGCCGGAAATTTCGTTCAGCCGCCCGTCGACTGTCTGTGAAAGCTGCTGCACACGCTCGCCGAACTGCGTAGTCATGTGCTTCAGCGTGTCCTGCAGCAGGCTCTGCTCGGCGCGCCCCTGCTCGATCAACTTTTCCAGCATCGCGGTCTGGAACTGGCCGAACTGGCCGGTGACGGTTGCGCGCGTCTCCGCGAGTCGCTCGGTCTGCGAAATCTGCAGGGCTGCCAACTGGTTCTGTATGCGGTCGGATTGCTGCGACAGGCCTGCGTGCAGGTCGGTCAGTACCGCACGGTGGCGCGCATCCATGTCCTGCGTCAGCAATGCGGGCAATTCGCGTTGCTCGCGCCACAGCGCATGGAGCCGCAGCAGCAGGGAAACAGTCGCAAGGATGAGGACGGCGAGGCCGACGAGGAGGCCGATTTCGACAGGATGCATGACCCCGATTCTACCTGCGGTGGGCGCAAAAAAACCCGGACGAGGCCGGGTTTCCTTGTGCTGCAGTGCGGAGTCGATCTCTACGCCGCCGCGCGGTTGGCGCGCTTGCGCTCGTGTTCCTGCAGGTGGCGCTTGCGGATGCGAATCGACTTCGGCGTAATCTCGACGAGTTCATCGTCATCGATGAACTCCACCGCGGACTCGAGCGTGAGCTTGATCGGGGTGGTCAGGCGCACCGCCTCGTCCGTACCGGAGGCGCGCACGTTGGTCAACTGCTTGCCCTTGATCGGATTGACCACGAGGTCGTTGTCGCGGCTGTGGATACCGATGATCATGCCTTCGTACAGTTTGTCGCCGGGTGCGACAAACATGCGGCCGCGGTCTTCCAGTTTCCACAGCGCGTAGGCCACGGCCTCGCCATTGTCCTGCGACACCAGCACACCGTTGTGGCGGCCGGGCAGATCTGCCTTGACCGGACCGTAGTCATCGAACACGTGGCTCATCAGGCCGGTGCCGCGGGTCATGGTCATGAAGTCCGACTGGAAGCCGATCAGGCCGCGCGCCGGAATGTGGTATTCGAGGCGGGTACGGCCGCGGCCATCGGATTCCATGTTGGTGAGCTCGCCGCGACGGCGGCCGATCTCTTCCATCACGCCGCCCTGGTGCTCGTCTTCCAGGTCGATGCTGAGGTTTTCGTACGGCTCGCACTTTTCGCCGTCGATGTCCTTGTACACCACGCGCGGTTTTGCCACCGCCATTTCGAAGCCTTCGCGGCGCATGTTTTCCAGCAGGATGGTCAGGTGCAGTTCGCCACGACCGGAGACACGGAACACGTCGGCGTCCCCGGTCTCGTCGACCCGCAGCGCAACGTTGGTCAAGAGTTCCTTGTTGAGGCGGTCGCGGATCTGGCGGCTGGTGACGAACTTGCCTTCGGTGCCGGCGAGCGGCGAGGTATTCACCATGAAGTCCATGGTCAGCGTCGGTTCGTCGACTGCGAGCACCGGCAGGCCGGTTGGGTTGTCCTTGTCGCAGATGGTGACGCCGATGCCGATGTCGTCGAGGCCCGAGATGATGATAATGTCGCCGGCTTCGGCCTCGTCCACCGGCACGCGCTCGAGGCCCTTGAAGCCGAGCACCTGGTTGATGCGGCCGGTCGCCACCTGCTCCTCATGGTTCATCACCGCGACCTGCATGCCGGGCCTGATGCGGCCGTTCAGCACGCGGCCGACGCCGAGGCGGCCGGTATAGGTCGAATAGTCGAGTGCGGCGATTTGCAGTTGCAGCGGCGCGTCGGCGGAGCCGGGCGGGGTGGGGACGTGCGACAGCACGGTCTCGAACAGCGGCACCATGTCGGATGCGCTGCCGCCATGCGAGGGCGCGTCCTTGAGATCGAGGCAGGCCCAGCCGTTGAGGCCGGACGCGTAGATGATGGGGAAGTCGAGCTGCGCATCGGTGGCGCCGAGCTTGTCGAACAGGTCGAAGGTCTGGTCGACGACCCAGTCGGGGCGCGAACCGGGGCGGTCGACCTTGTTGATCACGACGATCGGGCGCAGGCCGAGCGCGAGTGCTTTCTTGGTGACGAAGCGCGTCTGCGGCATCGGGCCTTCGACCGCGTCGACCAGCAGCACCACGCCGTCGACCATGCCGAGCACGCGCTCGACTTCGCCGCCGAAGTCTGCGTGGCCGGGGGTGTCGACGATGTTGATGTGGGTGTCGCCGTAGGTGATCGCGGTGTTCTTCGCCAGGATCGTGATGCCGCGTTCCTTTTCGATGTCGCCGGAGTCCATCACCCGCTCGTCGACCGCTTCGTTGTCGCGGAAGGTGCCGGATTGTCTGAGGAGTTGGTCGACCAGCGTGGTCTTGCCATGGTCGACGTGCGCGATGATGGCGATGTTGCGAAGCTTGCGGGACATGATTGAGAGCCTATTTCAGTAGAAACCATACCCCGCGCCGGTTGCCTGCGGGTGCAGGGCAAGACGCGGGGAGCGAAGTTTGGTCATTCCAAATGAGCGACCCGTAACGCGGCCATGTGCCCGCAGACAACAGGCCCTTCGGGTTGGGGCCAGAATCGGTGTCTGCGGCGTTGCAGCGCTTGGCAAGGGAACAACCCTTGCCGGCGCACTGCGCCTTGCATCCATCCGATCCTGGCCCAAACGCGGGGCATGGTTTCTGCTGAGATAGGCTCTAAGCCGGATTGCGGAAAACCCGCTATTGTAGCACGGTTATCGTTTGTCTATCGGACGAGCGGATGTGCGGCCAGCCGGGCATCGATGGAATCGACGATCTGCCGATAGCGCGGTCCGTCCACCGGGCCGAAGCGGCGGTCGAATTCGGGCTCGGGCATGTATTCCGGCAGGTCGCGGAAGTCCGGCAGCAGGTCCGTGTCGCTGCGTGCAGCGGCCAGCATGCGCTGCACGCGCAGGGCGGCTTCGCCGGTGGCGCGTTCTCCCAGCCTGACGCCGGCACGGTTGGCGGCGACATCGGTGAAGCTGAAACCCGAGCCTCGGGTGGCGTCTTCTTCCTCCTTGACGAGTCCGATGGCGTTTGCCAGCCGGCTGCCGCCGTTTACAGCCAGCGCGGCCGAGATCATGAAGTGTTCGGCAAAGTCGCGCCGCCCATGCAGCGACAGCAGCACCCGCGGTGCACGGCGGATCGACGGGCTGTCGCCTTCCAGCAGCCTGGGCAGGCTGATGCCGGAGAGGTAGGCGGCCAGTGCGGTGAGTGCGGCGCGGTTTTCCTCGGCCGCGTCGCCGCCGCTCGCTTGCGCGTGGGCAAACAGTGGCGCGACGACGCTTGCCAGCGGCACGGTGCTGTCGCGCGGGTGGTGTTTCAGCAAGGCGTCCAGTTGCCCGGCATAGTTCAGCATGCGCGCCTGGTGTTCGGGCGCGATCAGCAGCTCGGCGCTTTTTCGTTCCAGCCGTGTCAGCAGTTCGGGACGCCAGCGGTAGTCGAGCGTGGCCTGGTTCTCGCCGAAATTCACCCGCGAAAAGGCATCGGACAGCGTGGCATAGGTTTCGTCGCGGCGCAGCCAGCGGTGTACCAGGCGCGCCATCCCGTCTGCCAGCACGCTCGGCAGCGGCAGGCTGCCCAGTTGCAGGTGCTGGATGCGGATGCCGCCGGGTGCCTCGGCGACTTCGGCCGTAAGGTTGAGGTAGCGGCCGAACGGATTGCGCGGGACCGCGAGGGTGGCGGTGAGCGTTGCCGTTCCGGGGGTGAGCTCCGCCGCAATGCCGCTGACCTGGCGCAGTTCGACCGCGTAATTGAGCAGGCGGTTGAGCTCGTCCTCGTCGAGCTGGATGCTGTGAATCACGTCGGGGGGTTGCTGACGCGGGTCATGCTTCAGGAACAGGGCCTTGACCCAGGCAAGCTCGGTACGGCGAAGTTCAGCGGGCGGCTCGATCGCCGGCGCGGAGTCGAGCAGCAGCCATGGCAGCACGGTGACGCCCGCCAGTACCGCAAACAGCACACTCCAGCCGATGAACCGCTTCATGATCATTCCGGCTGGTTGCGCATGAAATCGGCGGTCTTGAAGAGTGCGGCGCCCAGCTCCTGCCGCATGGCGGCGTCCACCCCCACATCCTGCATCGCGCGGGTCATGCAGGCCATCCACTGGTCGCGCTCGGCAACGCCTACGGCGAAGGGCAGGTGGCGACGGCGCAGAAACGGGTGGCCGAAGCGATCGCTATATTCCGGCGGCCCGCCGGTCCAGCCGGAGAGGAACCAGACAAGCTTGTTGCGCGATTCGGTGAGATCGGCCGGGTGCAGCTTGCGGATACCGTAGTAGTCGGGATCCTCGTCCATCAGGTCGTAGAAGCGGTCGACCAGCTTGCGGAGGGTGTCGCTGCCGCCGAGGCGTTCGTAATGGGTCTGCATGCTTACACTCTTACGGGTTTGATGTATGCAGCTGCGGCCCTGGCGCGGCTGCGGGCGATATCAGTGGTGTCCGCGGTGGCGAGCGCGACCCCCATACGGCGGCGGATGAAGGCCTCGGGCTTGCCGAACAGACGCAGTTCGGTGCCGGGGATGGCGAGTGCATCGGCGACGCCGTCGAAGGCGATAGCGGTTGCCTCCATGCTGCCGTAGACCACCGCCGAGGCGCCGGGTTCGCGCAGGCCCACGTTCACCGGCAGACCGAGAATCGCGCGCGCATGAAGTTCGAATTCATTCAGCCGCTGGGTGGCCATGGTTACCATACCGGTGTCGTGCGGGCGCGGGCTGACTTCGGAGAACCACACCATGTCGTCCTTGACGAACAGTTCGACGCCGAAGATCCCGCGGCCGCCGAGGTTGCCGGTGACGGCGGTGGCGATTTCCTGCGCGCGCTTCAGTGCGACGGCCGACATCGGCTGAGGCTGCCAAGATTCGACATAATCACCCTCTACCTGGAGGTGGCCGATCGGATCGCAGAAATGCGTCTCGACCTCTCCCGAAACGCCACGCGAACGAACGGTCAGCAGCGTGATCTCGTAATCGAAGTCGATCACTCCCTCGACGATGACGCGGCCCCTGTCCACACGCCCACCGCGGGCGGCATACTCCCAGGCCGCCTGCAGCTCGCTGACGCCCTTCACCCAGGATTGCCCCTTGCCGGACGATGACATTACCGGCTTGACGATCACCGGGTAGCCAAGCTGATCGGCGGCAGCGCTCATTTCGGCGAGGCTGTCGGCGAATACGTAGGGTGAGGTAGGCAGATTCAGGATCTCTGCAGCCAGCCGGCGGATACCCTCGCGGTTCATGGTGAGATGGGCCGCACGCGCCGTCGGAATGACTTCGGTGAGTCCGGCGGATTCAATCTCGAGCAGGGTTTCGGTGGCGATGGCCTCGATTTCCGGTACTACGAGATGAGGTTTTTCCGCTTCGATCACTGCGCGCAGCGCCGCCCCGTCGCTCATGTCGACCACATGTGCACGGTGCGCGACCTGATGGCCCGGGGCGTTTTCATAGCGATCGACGGCGATGACTTCGACGCCCAGGCGCTGCAGAGCGATGATGACTTCCTTGCCGAGTTCGCCCGCACCCAGCAGCATGACGCGCGTGGCAGTGGGGGATAGCGGGGTGCCGAGGCGCATGGCCGAGGTCCTGGAAACAAAAGCGGGATTTTACCTTGCCTCAGAGGTGTTCCTCGAGCGGCAGTGCCTGCAGCAGCCGCAGCAGGCCACGCTGAAATGGCGTGGTTTCGGGTTCAACGTCGAAGATGCGCGCATTGCCTTGATGGACGTCGTGCCATTGCAGTCGTTTGGTGAGGATCTCGCCGGGTTTTTCGCGGACAAGCCGTGGCTGGTAACTGCGTTCGGGACTCATGGCGTGCTCGGCGATCGCGGTGACCTCGTGTGCAAGTGCGGCGGAATGGATGACCAGCCCCATTTCGGTATTGAGTCGTGCCGAGCGCGGGTCGAAGTTGAAGCTGCCGATGAACACATGTTCGTCGTCGAGCACGAAGGCCTTGGCGTGCAGGCTGGCCCGCGACGAGCCGCTGCCGAGGTCGCGCAGGCGGCCACCGATGGGGTCTGCGAGGGGCTTCAACTCATACAGGCTGACGCCGGCTTCCAGCAGCGGGATGCGGTAATTGGCGTAGCCCGCATGCACCACCGGCACGTCGCTGGCAGCGTAGGCGTTGGTCAGCACGTCGACCTGCACTCCCTGGCTGCGCCAGTACTCGAAATAGGTCATGCCGGTGATGCCCGGCACGAAATAGGGTGAGACGATCAGGGCGCGCCGGTGGGGGTCGATTTCCAGCCCTGCGAGCTGGCCAATCAGTAGCTTGGAGGTCGACTTGCTGCGTTTGAGCACTTTTTCAGGAGGGTCGACGATGAGGTCGGCCGGTGCCACGACCCAGCGGGTGTTGCCCGCCAGCAGCCTGGGAATGGGATCGGCCGAGGTCAGCGCGCGGCCGTAGTCGCTGTCGAGTTGCTGGGCGCGGAACCGCTGCAGGAACTGGGTGGCCCGTTCCAGCCGGTCTTCACCGGCCTTGACCGGCAATGCAGCAGCAGGGACCGCAGCGATGCTGTTCCAGTACTGGTCGAACGATTGCGACAGAGCATCCACGATGGCGCCGGCAGCGATGATATCGAGGTCGACAAACGCAAGGTCGTGGTGCGCGTCGAAGTATTCGTCGCCGATGTTGCGGCCGCCGGTGATGCCGATCTGGTTGTCGGCGATGAAGGCCTTGTTGTGCATGCGGCGATTGAGGCGGACGCGTTCGCGCAATGCCTGCCAGGCCTTGACCAGCAGATTGGTGCTGCGGGTATGAAAGGGATTGAACAGCCGCACTTCGATGTTGGGGTGGGCGTTGAGCGTGGCAAGCCCGAGTTCCTTGTCGGCAGTGTCAATGTCGTCGACCAGCAGGCGCACGCGCACGCCGCGTTCCGCAGCAGCCAGCAGGGAAGCGGCGACCATCTTGCCAGTGGTGTCGTTGTGGAACAGGTAATACTGGATGTCGAGCGTGTGGCTGGCACGCTGGGCCAGTGCCAGCCGGGCGGCCAGCGCGGCGCGGCCGTCCTGCAACAGGTAAAAACCCGATTCGCCGGGAGGAATGCGCGCCGCCAGATGTGTCCTCAAGGGGCTGTCGGCATGGTTCGAGCTCGCCTGCGACGGCGGCCGCTCGACGTTCATGTCGAGCGTGGGGGCGCAGCCGCAAAGTGCCAGCAGTGCTGCCAGCCCCAGGCTGGCGAGCGGGTCAGGCGACGTTCTCATCCAGCCGCTGCCAGGCGAAATGTGGCCCTGGATCGGTCTTGCGGCCCGGTGCGATATCGCTGTGTCCGACCACCGCCTGGATGGGATAGGCCTGTTTCAGCAGCTTGACCAGCGGGGCCAGGGCCGCGTACTGGGCGTCGGTGAAAGGCAGGTCGTCGGCGCCCTCGAGCTCGATGCCGATGGAAAAGTCGTTGCAGCGCTCGTTTCCCAGCCAGCACGATGCTCCAGCGTGCCACGCGCGTAGCGCGCATGGCACGAACTGAATCAGCGTGCCGTCGCGGCGGATGAAGAAATGTGCCGAGACCCGGAGCCCGCGGATACCCTGGTAATACGGGTGCGCATCCCAGTCGAGGCGGTTGGTGAAGAGATCAATGACTGCGTCGCCGTCGAACACGCCCGGCGGCAACGAGATGTTGTGGATGACGATGAGCCTGATCGCCGTCCCTTCCGGGCGCTCATCGCAATTGGGCGACGGCATCCGGCGCGCTGCGGCCAGCCAGCCAAGGGCGTCAAGGGTGCGGGCAGATGGGGCGGGAAGAGACATGGTGCAAGCTTACTCGACCGGTGCAAAGTCTGGAAACATCGGCGCCGAGGGCTTAGACTGCCGGCTTTTGTCGAGTCTGCCCCATCTCATGACGCCGGTTCAAGCGCAAAAACTGCTCGACCATGCCGAATGTGTCGCGTCTGCGGAGACCGTGCAGGCTGCGATCGACCGCCTGGGAAGGGAAATTTCCCGGACGCTGGGTCAGGAGCTTCCGCTCGTGCTGGCAGTGATGGGCGGGGCGGTGGTGTTTGCCGGACAACTGTTGCCGCGGCTGGTTTTCCCGCTGGAATTCGATTTCCTGCACGTGACGCGCTATCGCGGCGCGACCCGGGGCGGCGAGATGGAATGGCGGGTGTTGCCGGGGCAGAACGTGGTCGGCCGCAACGTGCTGGTTCTGGACGACATCCTCGACGAGGGGGAAACACTGGCGGCGATCCGCGACAAGCTGCTGGGCATGGGCGCGGCGCGGGTGTGGAGTGCGGTGCTCACCGACAAGGCAAACGGCCTCGCCAAACCAGTGCGGGCCGATTTCGTGGGGCTCGACGTGCCCGACCGCTACGTGTTCGGCTGCGGCATGGACGCTTACGGGCTGTGGCGCAACCTGCCCGCGATTTACGCTTTGAACCCCGATGCACCATCAGTAGATTATTAAGGATCCAAACATGTTGGGAATTATCGGCGGCACCGGACTTACCCAGCTCGCCAATCTGGAAATCACCCATCGCCAGGTGGCGCGCACGCCTTACGGCGAGCCTTCGGGCGCGCTTACCTTTGGCCGCATCTGCGGACAGGAAGTGATCTTTCTGGCGCGCCACGGCTACGGCCACACCATTCCGCCGCACGAGGTGAACTATCGTGCCAACCTGTGGGCGCTGAAGGACCATGGCGTCGACCGCGTGGTGTCGGTGACCACGGTCGGCGGCATTCATCCCGAGCTGATTCCCGGCACGCTGGTCATTCCTGACCAGATCATCGATTACACGCACGGGCGGGCTGCCACGTATTTCGTCGAAGGCGGGAAGCCCTTTACCCATCTCGATTTCACCTTCCCCTATTGCCATGCGATGCGTGCGGCGCTGCTGCAAGCCGCAGCCAGCGCCGGCATCAGCCTGCGCGACGGCGGGGTGTACGGCGCGGTGCAGGGGCCACGGCTGGAGACGGCCGCCGAAATCAACCGCTATGAGCGCGACGGCGCCGACATGGTGGGGATGGCCGGCATGCCCGAAGCCTACCTGGCGCACGAACTGGATCTCTGCTACGCGGCGGTGGGGGCGGTGCTCAACCATGCTGCCGGGCGCGGTCGTTCGGTCAACGGCATCCGGACAGAAGAAGTCCAGGCTGTGCTGGGCGAAGTGATGCGGCAGGTGCGGCATCTGCTCGAGCAGCTGGTGAGTAATGACGCCGCCGGGCAGTGCAAGTCCTGAAGACGCCATGAGGTCGTCTGCGTGAAGCTTTACCGCGTCCTGCAGTCGCAAGGATTCGGCTCGCGCAAGGGCTGCATCGCGCGTGTGCGGGCGGGCGCGGTCGCGGTCAACGGAGTGGTCTGCGACAACCCCGAGGCCGAGGTCGATCGGGCGGGGCTCGAGTTGACGCTCGACGGGGCGAACTGGCGCTATCGCGAAAAGGCTTACGTGCTGATGCACAAGCCGGCGGGGCACGAATGCTCGCATCATCCCAGCCATCATCCCAGCGTGTTTGCCTTGTTGCCGCCGCCCCTGGTACAGCGGGGGGTGCAGTGCGTGGGGCGACTCGACCAGGACACCACGGGCCTGCTGCTGTTTTCCGACGACGGCCAGTTCATCCACCGCATGATTTCGCCGAAGAAGGGCGTGGCCAAGGTCTACCGGGCCGTCTGCGCCGAAGCGGTGACGGACGCGATGCTGGGAGCGCTGCGCGGGGGGGTGCAACTCAACGACGAGCCCGCGCCGATCGTCGCGCTGGCGTGCGAAAAGCTCGACGCCTGCACGTTGCGCCTGACTCTGGCCGAGGGCAAATACCATCAGGTCAAGCGCATGATCGCCGCGGCGGGTAACCGGGTCGAGAGCCTGCACCGCGAAGCGATCGGCACGTATGCCTTGCCCGCGGACCTCCCACCCGGTGACTGGCGCTGGCTGGACACCGACGACCTTGAACGACTGGAGCAGCCATGGCCATCCGTGAAGTCCTGAAAATGGGTGACCCGCGCCTGCTGGAGCCGGCACGTCCGGTGGAGGATTTTGCCTCGCTGGAGCTGGCGCAGTTGATCGTCGACATGCACGAGACCATGCGCGCGCTCAACGGAGCGGGTCTCGCGGCGCCGCAGATCGGCGTCGGCCTGCAGGTGGTGATATTCGAGGTCAACGCCAACCCCCGCTATCCGGATGCCGAAAGCGTGCCGTTCACGGTGCTGATCAATCCGCTGCTGAGCGCCCCGTCCGACGCCATGGAAGAGGGCTGGGAAGGCTGTCTGTCGGTGCCGGGTATGCGCGGGCTCGTGCCGCGGCACATTTCCTTGCGCTACCAGGGCTTCGATGTGGCGGGTCAGCCGGTCGACCGCAGCGTGAGCGGCTTTCACGCGCGCGTCGTGCAGCACGAGGTCGATCATCTGCGCGGCATCCTGTATCCGATGCGGATCCGCGACCTGCGCTATTTCGGGTTCACCGACACGCTGTTCCCGGGACAAAACCTGCAGGACGACTGACGGGAGCCCGTGTTTCCGGGCGGCCCCGGGCCTGCCTAAAGTTGTCCCCCATCCTCGCCGCTAACTTGTAGCGTAACCGTGGGCGATGTGCCCCGGCACAGGCAGCAAGGATAACAATGAGACCGGAACAACAGATCCAGCGGGCCCCGCGCCCCATCAGCCGCGCCGACGTGATGATGGGCAAGGCGACCCGGCTTGACGATATCGCCGCTCAGTTGATGGACGTGCAGCGGCGCTGGAACGATCCTGGCCGTGCGCTTCGACTCGCCGCCGCACTGGAGGCCAGCCGTGCAGCCTGGCATGCGATTCAGGCGGCACTGGCAGACGGGCAGCCGATGCTTCCGCCCGATGCGCAGCACAACCTGTTGATCCTTTCGGTCTATGCCGACAGCAAAATCACTGCATGCGAGTCCACCTCCAGTGCTGACTCGCTGGGGGCGCTCATCGCCCTGACCCGCAGCCTGGCTGCGAGCCTCAGGCAATGGCGGGAGGCGGCATGAGTGCGCCGCAGCTAGCCCCGGCGGGACGGCCCGCCATCCCCAACGATTTGCCGCGTGCGGCAACCGGGGTCGGCACGGTGCGTCCGGGCCGTGTCCGCAACCGTACCAAGACCGAGCCGGAGGAGAAGGTCAAGAAGCCGGCCGACGGAGTCCGCAAGAAATCTCCGCCAGCCCGCAAGGTCCCATCGCGCGGGCGCTACGTCGACGAATACGCGCACCCGGCCAGCTAGCAGCCCGGCACGAAACGCGTGAGTGCCATGGCGCTTACCGCTCTGCAAACGGGGATGGGTGTACTTCAAATATCAACACTTGCCATCAACCCCCGTACGTTTACCGACGTACCTTGTTCACTTCAGCGCTTCGCGAATGTCGGCCTCCAGCGCCTCGATACCTGCGGGCGTACGCAGGGTGTCTCCCCGGATCAGAAAGGTATCCTCGACCCGCTCGCCGAGCGTATCGATCTTGGCGGCATAGACGCTGACGCCGTGCCGCATCAGCGCTTCGGCCACAGCGAACAGCAGGCCGCCGCGGTCCGCGCAGGTGATCGACAGGGTATGGCCGCGGTCCTGCGCGTCGGCCTCCAAGCGGACGGTGGTGGGGTAGGGATGGTGACGCTGGTGGCGTGACAGGCGGCCACGCGGCACCTGCTGCAAGGGTCGTGCCGGATCGAGGTCGCGCACCAGTTCGTATTCCACAAAACTGAGGAAGTCGCGGTAATGAATGCCGCGGCTGGCGAGGTCCATCACCTGGAAACTGTCGAGCGCGTAGCCATGCCGGGTGGTGTGGATCTTCGCTTCGACGATCGTGTACTGGATGCGCGCGAAAAAGCCGCAGATGCGGGCGAAGAGATCGGGCCGGTCGGGCGCGTAGACCAGCACCTGGATGCCTTCGCCCACCGGAGACAGCCGTGCGCGCACGATGGCAACTGGACTGTCGGTGCGGCGCCACAGCATGCGCGCCTGCCAGGCCATGTCGCGGGCATCGAAGCGGACAAAATAGCGGGCGTCGAGATGCTGCCAGAGTGAGTCGGCCGCGTCAGCGGGCAGGCCGTACAGGGCAAGATTGACGCGGGCCTCCGCCTGTTTGGCGGCGATGTCTGCCACGGTTTCGTCGCCGCCGGCAAGCCGTGCTCGCGCCGCGAGGTAAAGGTCTTCCAGCAGCTTGCCCTTCCAGGCGTTCCAGACCTTGGGACTGGTGCCGCGGATATCCGATACGGTCAGCAGGTACAGGGCCGTCAGGCGGCGCGTGTCGCTCATTTTCACGGCAAAGGCGCCGATCACGTCGGGGTCGCTGATGTCTTCTTTCTGCGCGGTGCGCGCCATTGCCAAGTGCATTTTCACCAGCCAGGCGACCAGCTCGCTGTCGGTCTTGTCGAGACCATGCTGGCGGCAAAAGCGGCGCACGTCGGCGGCGCCCAGCTCCGAATGGTCGCCGCCGCGGCCCTTGGCAATGTCGTGGAACAGGGCGGCGAGGTAGAGCAGTTCGGGTTTTTCGAAGTCAGCGATCAGCCGGCTGGCAAGCGGGAGCTCTTGCGCAAGCTGCGGCACGGTGAGGCGCCGCACGTTGCGCAGCACGGTGAGAATGTGCTCGTCGACGGTGTAGACGTGGAACAGGTCGTGCTGCATCTGCCCGACGATGCGGCCGAATGCCGGGATGTAGCGCCCGAGCAGGCCATAGCGGTGCATCGCACGCAGCGCCCGGGTGACGCCGACCGGCTGGCGCAGCAGCGCCATGAACAGGGCGCGGTGCGCCGGGTTGGCACGGAAGCCGGCATCGATGCGGGTGCTGCCGCGCCACAGTGCGCGCAGCGTAGCCGGTTCGAACCCGGCCAGCGCCGGGTGCTGGGCGTAAACGATGAAGGCGCGCAGGAGGGCGTCGGGCGCGCGCATGAACAACTCGGGGTCGCGCGCTTCAAGCAGGTTGGCGCGCAGCTGGAAATCCGCATCGATCGGCTCGGGCGGCGCCATCACCGGGGACAGCCGCACCCGCAGCGACTGAACCAAGATGTCGTTGATCCGCTGGATCAGCTTGGCGGCGCGGTAATAACCCTGCATCAAGCGCTCTCCGGGGAGCTTATGCGCAGTGGCGGCGAGCCCCAAGCGGTCGGCGAGTTCGGTCTGGTAATCGAAGGCCAGGCGGTCTTCGCGCCGTCTTGCCAGAAGGTGAAGATGGATGCGCAGCATCGATAGGGTGCGTTCTTCATGCGCGATACGGCGCGCCTCGGCTTGGGTGAGCAGCCCTGCGCGCGCGATGCCGCTCCAGCCGCCGTGGATGCCGCAGGCCTGCGCCAGCCAGTGGATCGTGTGCAGGTCACGCAGCCCACCAGGACTGTCCTTCAGATTGGGCTCGAGCCTGTAGGCGCTGTCGTCGAAGCGTGCATGGCGCGCCTGCTGCTCGGCGAACTTGCCGTCAAAAAAATGCCGGGCATCGAAACGTTCCCGGAAGCGGTGGGAAAATTCGTCGAACAGGCTAATGCTTCCCCATACATGGCGGGCTTCCAGGAGGTTGGTTTCAACCGTGATGTCGGCCTCGGCTTCTGCCAGGCAGGCCTCGATGGTGCGCACGCTGTGGCCGATTTCCAGGCCGATGTCCCAGCAGGCCTGCACCCAGGTTTCCAGCGTCGCCTGCTGGCCGGGGTCGGGGTCGTGCGGCAGCAGCAACAGTACGTCCACGTCCGAGCCGGGGAACAGTTCGCCACGGCCGTAGCCGCCGACCGCGGCCAGGCAGTAATCAGCGGGCAGAGCGACCCGTTTGCACAGCTCTGACAGCACATCGTCCGCCAGCGCGGCGTGGCGGGCCAGGTAGCGCGTGGCGGCGGGTTTTTCGAGAAAGGCCGTCGCCAGTTCGGTGCGGTCCGTTTTCAGCCGCTCGCGGAGATCGACGAACGGCGCGATCTTCACGCGGCGTGCGGGATATGGTCGGGGGCCGCTGGCGTCCCGGCCGATACGGTCAGCACTTCGTAGCCGCTCTCGGTGACCAGCACCGTGTGTTCCCATTGCGCCGACAGGCTGCGGTCCTTGGTGACGATGGTCCAGCCATCCGGCATCTGGCGGATATCGCGGCGACCGGCATTGATCATCGGCTCGATGGTGAAGGTCATGCCCGGCTCCAGCAACAGGCCGGTGCCGGGTTTGCCGTAGTGCAGCACCTGCGGCTCCTCATGGAAGTCGCGGCCGATGCCGTGGCCGCAGAATTCGCGCACCACGCTGTAGCCGTGGTTTTCGCTGAAGCGCTGGATGGCGTGGCCGACGTCGCCGAGGCGGGCGCCTGGCTTGACGTGGGAGATGCCGACCCACATCGCCTCGTAGGTGACCTGGATCAGCCGCTTGGCCTGGATCGAGGCTTCGCCCACCGCGAACATCCGGCTGGTGTCGCCGTGCAGCCGTCCTTGATGACCGTGATGTCGAGGTTCACGATGTCGCCGTTTTTCAGCACCTTTTCGCCCGGCACACCGTGACAGACCTGGTTGTTGACCGAAGTGCAGATCGATTTCGGGTAGGGGGTGTGGCCGCTCGGCGCGTAGTTCAGCGGCGCAGGGACGGTGCCTTGCACGTTCACCATGTAGTCGTGGCAGAGCCGGTCGAGTTCGCCGGTGGTGACGCCGGGTTTGACGAAGGGCGTGACGTAGTCGAGCACTTCCGAGGCGAGCCGGCCGGCGACGCGCATGCCTTCGATTTCGGCGCCGGTTTTGATGGTGACAGTCATGATGCGGGCAGGCAGTATTCAAAGCCGCATTCTAGCGCGCCCCGAACGTACCGGAAAAACCGCGCGGACGGTGTGGATGATGGAGGGCCCAAGCCCGGCTGACATGGGGCAGGGATCCCCCGCCACCGGGTGAGGACGTGCCTTGAAATAAGTGCCTGGTCGAATTACAATTGGCGGCTGTCCGAAATGGTTCGGACAAATTCGCACACCTGTCATTAAAGGGTGGCGGCGCGCCGGAACTGGCACGCGCAGCTGCTGACGGGTGGAGGCTCAACCCTTTAGGAGATTCAAATGTCTGTCACCATGCGTCAAATGCTGGAAGCCGGTGTCCACTTCGGTCACCAGACCCGCTTCTGGAACCCCAAGATGGCCCCGTTCATTTTCGGTCATCGCAACAAGATTCATATCGTCAACCTGGAGAAGTCGCTGCCGCTGTTCCAGGACGCGCAGAAGTTCGTGCGCCAGCTGGCCGCCAACAAAGGCGCCGTGCTGTTCGTCGGCACCAAGCGCGCCGCACGTGACATCGTGCGCGAGGAAGCCCAGCGTGCCGGCATGCCCTATGTCGACAACCGCTGGCTCGGCGGCATGTTGACCAACTTCAAGACGGTCAAGCAGTCGATCAAGCGCCTGAACGATCTGGAGGCATCGCTGGCCGAGCCGGGCCGCCTGTCGAAAAAGGAAGTTCTCACCGTGCAGCGCGAAGTGGACAAGTTGAACCGCAGCCTTGGCGGCATCCGCGAAATGGGCGGCCTGCCCGATGCGCTGTTCATCATCGACGTCGGTTACCAGAAGGGCGCCGTGGTCGAGGCCAAGAAGCTGGGCATTCCGGTGATCGGCGTGGTCGACACCAATAACAGCCCGGAAGGCGTTGACTACGTAGTCCCCGGCAACGATGACTCGGCCCGCGCGATTCGTCTGTACGCCCGTGGCATGGCCGACGCGGTACTCGAAGGCCGCGCCCAGGTCATCAGCGAGATTACCGGCGGCGAAGAGTTCGTCGAGGTGGAAGAAGAAGGCGGCGTCGCCGCGGAATAAAGGCGACGCTGCGAATGCGCCGGAATACGTTTTCGGCGGACGGATTTGAGGAGGGGCATCGGCCCCTCTTTCTGTATTGAATTGTTAGAAACTGGATCAGGAGTTTGAAATGGCTGAAATCACTGCAAGCATGGTCAAGGAGCTGCGCGAAAAAACCGACGCGCCGATGATGGACTGCAAGAAGGCCTTGACCGAGGCTGGCGGCGACATGCAGAAGGCGGAAGAGATCCTGCGCGTACGCTTCGGTAACAAGGCCGCCAAGAGCGCCAGCCGCGTGGCCGCTGAAGGCGTGGTGACCATTGCCATCAGCGCCGACGGCAAGTCTGCCGCCATGGTTGAGGTCAACTGCGAAACCGACTTCGTGGCGAAGAACGATGACTTCCTGGCGCTCTCCAACGCGCTGGCCGAGATGGTGCTGAACCAGAACCCGGCCGACGTCGCCGCACTGTCCGCGCTGCCCTACAAGGGCACCACGGTGGAGGCTTTCCGTACCGAACTGGTCGGCAGGATCGGCGAAAACATGTCGGTGCGCCGCTTTACCCGTCTGAACGGTCAGGGCAAGTTCGCCAGCTACATTCACGGCGGCAAGATCGGCGTGCTGGTCGATGTGACCGGGGACGAAGCTATTGCGCGCGACATCGCCATGCATATCGCGGCGTCCAAGCCGAAATCGCTGGATGCGTCGGGCGTCTCGAAGGAGTTGATCGAAACCGAGCGTCGTGTCGCGATCGAGAAGGCCAAGGAGGCCGGCAAGCCTGAAGCGATGCTGGAAAAGATTGCCGAAGGCACGGTGCAGAAATTCCTCAAGGAAGTCACGTTGTTGTCGCAGCCCTTCGTCAAGGACGACAAGCAGACCGTCGAGCAGGTGCTGAAGTCGAAGGGTTCGCAGTGCCACGGCTTCGTGATGTACGTGGTGGGCGAGGGCATCGAGAAGAAAGTGGCCGACTTCGCTGCCGAAGTAGCGGCAGCTTCCAAGGCCTGAGCTGATATGGAGCCTGTCCGACGCATCCTGCTGAAGCTGTCCGGCGAAGCCCTGATGGGGCCGGACAGCTTCGGCTATCATGCCGAAACCATTGCCGGGTTTGTCGGTCAGATCCGCGAAGTGACGGCGGCAGGCGTGCAGGTCGGCGTCGTGATCGGCGGCGGCAACCTGTTCCGCGGTGCCACCGGTGCGCTGTCCGGAATGAATCGCGCCACCGCGGACTCGATGGGCATGCTGGCCACGGTGATGAACGCGCTGGCGCTGAAGGATGCGCTGCAACAGGCGGGTGTCGATGCGTGGGTGCAGACCGCGGTTCACATCGCCCATGTCGGCGAGAACTTCGAGCGCGACGCGGCGGTGCGGCATCTTGAGGCGGGACGGGTGGTGATTTTCGGTGGCGGCACGGGCAACCCGTTCTTCACCACCGATACGGCAGCGGCCCTGCGTGCGGCCGAAATCGGCGCCGATCTGCTGCTGAAGGCGACCAAGGTCGACGGCGTCTACACTGCCGACCCCAGGAAGGATGCGACCGCCAGGCGCTATGAAACGCTCTCTTTCGACGAGGCGATCGCCAACAACCTGGGCGTGCTCGATACGGCGGCCTTTGCCTTGTGCCGCGAGCAGAAACTGGCGCTGGTCGTGTTCAACGTCTTCAAGCCCGGCGCATTGAAACGTGTGGTGATGGGCGAAAACGAAGGCACGCGGGTGACTTTATAAGGAGCTGAGATGGCTGAAACCAGCATCGTTGAGATCAAGCAATCCGCCGAACAGAAGATGGGCAAGACGCTGGAGGCGTTGAAGAACGATCTGGCGAAGGTACGCACCGGACGCGCCCACACCGGTATTCTCGATCACGTGATGGTCGACTACTACGGTAGCCCGACTCCGGTGCCGCAGGTGGCCAGTGTCTCGCTGGTCGACGCCCGCACCCTCGGCGTGCAGCCGTACGAAAAAAACATGGTCGGCAAGATCGAAAAGGCGATTCGCGACGGCGATCTCGGCCTGAATCCTGCGACTCACGGCGACATCATCCGGGTGCCGATGCCCGCACTGACGGAAGAACGCCGCCGCGACCTGATCAAGGTGGTGCGCAACGAAGCCGAAGGCGCGCGCGTCGCAATACGCAACGTCCGCCGCGATGCCAATGGTGCGCTCAAGGATATGGTCAAGGCCAAGACCGCGACCGAGGACGAGGAGCGCCGCACCCAGGATGAGGTGCAGAAGCTGACCGACAAACATATCGGCGAGATCGACAAGATACTGGCCGAAAAAGAGAAAGACCTGCTCGCAGTCTGAGCGGTCAGGCGAGCATATTCGGCGTGTCGATTCGCACGAAGCAGGCAACACCGGCAGGCGATGCTGTCCCCCGACACATCGCCATCATCATGGATGGGAATGGCCGCTGGGCCAAAAACCGGCTGATGCCGCGTGTGGCCGGACACCGCAAGGGTGTCGAGGCGCTGCGCGGGGTGATTCGTGCGTGCGCCGAGCGCGGGGTGTTGTATCTCACGGTATTCGCATTCAGTTCCGAGAACTGGCGGCGCCCGCAGGAGGAAGTCAGCCTGCTGATGGAGCTGTTCATGCGCGCGCTCGAAAACGAGGTTGCGCGTCTCCACGAAAACAACATCCGCTTTCGCGTCATCGGCGAACTGTCGGGGTTTTCCGAGCGCATCCAGAGCCTGATCCGCGACGCCGAAGCGCTGACGCGCGACAATACCCGTCTCACCTTCACCGTGGCTGCCAATTACGGTGGCCGCTGGGACATCGTGCAGGCGGTGCAGAAACTGATGGCGGCAGGCGTGCCGTGGGAAGAGGTGAACGAGTCCGCGCTGGCGCAGCAGCTCAGCATCGCCGACATGCCAGAACCCGACCTCTTTATCCGCACCGGCGGCGAGCAGCGCATCAGCAACTTCCTGTTGTGGCAGCTGGCCTACACCGAACTGTATTTCACCGGCACGCTGTGGCCCGAATTCGATGCGGTCGCGCTGGACGCGGCGATCGCCTCCTATCGCACCCGCGAACGCCGCTTTGGCCGCACCAGCGAGCAGGTGAAATCCGCATCGTGACGGTATTCTGGATATCGTACCCATGACGCCGATTTTCAGCCGGGTCCTCACTGCCCTGTTGCTGCTGGCGGTATTCGTGCCTGCCATCCTGTGGGCACCCGCCTGGTTGTGGGCGATTTTGACGGCAGCCGTGGTCGGCATGGCCGCTTTCGAGTGGGCGCGCCTGAGCCATTTTTCCCCGCTTTTCGCTGGCGCCTACGGCTTGCTGCTGCCGCTCGTCGCCCTGGCCCTGCGGTATGGGATGGCGGACTGGCCGGCTTTCCAGACGGGACTGCTTCTGCTGGCCGTTGCCTTCTGGCTGGCTGTTGCACCGCTGTGGCTTCTGTTGCGCTGGCGTGCAGAGCAGGTGTTCGTGCGGGCTGCTGTCGGCGTCGTACTGCTGCTGCCGACCTGGGCCGCGCTGCTGTACCTTCGTGATGAGCGCGGCCCCGGCGTCCTGCTGGCCGTGATGGCGATCGTCTGGATTGCCGACAGCGCCGCCTATTTCTCCGGGCGCCGTTTCGGGCGTCACAAGCTCGCGCCCGCCATCAGCCCCGGCAAGACCTGGGAGGGCATCGCGGGTGCGCTCGTGGCGCTGGCGCTGTATGCGGGCCTGCTGAGCAAGCTGGCCGGAATGCCCCTGCTGCCGCTGTTCGTCATGGTCGCAGGGCTGCTGTACATATCGGTGCTGGGCGATTTGTTCGAGTCCTGGATCAAGCGCGTCGCCGGCATGAAGGACAGCGGCAATGTGCTGCCCGGCCACGGCGGCGTGCTCGATCGCATCGACGCCCTGACTTCCACCCTGCCGGTCGCAACAGGCATGTTGATGTGGCTGGAGCGCGCGGCATGAAGCAGGTAGCATGAAACGGCGCGTCCTCACCATCCTGGGCGCCACCGGCACCATCGGCGTCAACACGCTCGATGTGGTGGCGCGGCACCCCGACCGTTTCGAGATCTTCGCGCTGACCGGCGCGACCCAGGTCGAGCGCATGCTCGAGCAGTGCCGCACCCATCGCCCGCGCTATGCAGTGATGAGTGAACCGGCCGCCGCCGCCGCCCTGCGTGTGCGGGCCGCTGAAGAGGGTCTCGGCGTCGAGGTGCTCGAAGGTGCGGCCGCGCTGACCGAGGTGGCGATCGCGCCCGAGGTCGACACCCTGATGGCGGCGATCGTCGGTGCCGCTGGGCTGCCGGCCACGCTGGCGGCAGCGCAGGCGGGCAAGCGCATCCTGCTCGCCAACAAGGAGACCCTGGTGGTCTCCGGCCAGTTGTTCATGGATGCGATTGCCGCCAGCGGTGCCGAACTGTTGCCGATCGATTCCGAACACAACGCGATCTTCCAGGCGCTGCCAGGCGACTTCAGCGGTGATTTCGAGCAGGCCGGGGTGAAGGCGCTGTGGCTCACCGCTTCCGGAGGGCCGTTCCGTACCCTGCCGGCGGAGGCCATTGCCGCCGCCACCCCCGAGCAGGCCGTGGCTCACCCCAACTGGGTGATGGGCCGGAAGATCTCGGTCGACTCGGCCAGCCTGATGAACAAGGGGCTCGAGGTGATCGAGGCGCGCTGGCTGTTCAACGCCCGCCCCGAGCAGATCAAGGTGGTGGTGCATCCGCAGAGTATCGTGCATTCGATGGTCGAATACGCCGACGGTTCGGTGATCGCGCAGATGGGCACGCCCGACATGCGCACACCCATCGCCTACGCGCTGGGCTTCCCCGAACGCATCGACGCCGGCGTCTCCGCACTCGAACTGATGGGTAGGCAGCTCACCTTCGAGGCGCCCGACACGGCGCGGTTTCCCTGCCTTCAGCTTGCATTCGACGCCCTCGCAGCGGGCGGCAACGCAGCGGCGGTGCTGAACGCCGCCAACGAAGTCGCGGTTGCACGCTTCCTCGACGGCGCGGTTCCGTTCAACGCCATCGCCGCCAGCATCGCACACGCCCTCGGCAGGCTGGTGGGCGGTGCGGCCGATACGCTGGATGACCTGCTGGAAGCCGACCGTCAGGCGCGCAGCGTCGCCGATACCTACCTGGGAGCCCTGCGCGCATGAGCATGCTGCACACCGCGCTGTGGTTTCTGGTGGCCATCAGCATCCTGGTGGTGGTGCACGAATTGGGTCATTACCTCGCCGCGCGGCTGGCAGGCGTCAAGGTGCTGCGCTTTTCACTCGGCTTCGGGCAACCCCTGCTGTCACGCCGTTTCGGCCGTGACCAGACGGAATGGGCGCTGGCGGCGCTGCCGTTCGGGGGGTACGTCAAGATGCTCGACGAACGCGAAGGCGAAGTCCCGGCGGCGGAAGCGCACCGCAGTTTCAACCACGCCACGGTGTGGCGCCGCATCGGCATCGTCGTCGCTGGACCGGCCGCCAATTTCCTGCTCGCCATCCTGTTCTACTGGGCGCTGTTGATCCACGGACTGCCCGCACTGAAGCCGATGATCGGCGAGCCGCCCGCCGGCACCCCGGCAGCGCACGCCGGCCTGGTGGCGGGCGACGAAATCCGCCGCGTCAACGGTATCGAGACGCAGTCGTTCCAGGATTTGCGGCTGAACCTGCTGCGTGCGAGCGTGGCGCGCGACGCGCTCACACTCGAACTGGCGGATGGACGCCGCGTGCAGCTCGATGCATCGAAGATCGAAACCGAAAACCTCGAGCGGGACATCCTGCGTCCGCTCGGCATCGTGCATTACGACCCCGAGATGGAGCCTGTCATCGGCAAGGTATTGCCCGACGGCGCGGCAGCGCGCGCTGGCTTGCAGCCCGGCGATCGATTGGTCGCCGCCAACGGTCAGGCGCTGGCGAGCTGGCAGGACTGGGTGGAGATGGTCCGCCGGAATCCGCTGAAACCCTTGCGCATCGAGTATGAGCGGCAGGGGCAGCATGGCGGGCTGACCCTGAGTCCCGATGCGGTGACGGAAGCAGGCGAGCGTATCGGCAGGGTCGGCGCGAGTCCACAGGTCGACGAGGTGGCGCTGGCGCGCTTGATGACCGAAGTGCGCTACGGCCCGTTCGAGGCTTTCTGGCAGGGTGCCGTCAGAACCTGGGACATGAGCCTCTTCACGCTGGAGATGATGGGGCGTATGGCGGTGGGGCAGGTGTCGTGGACAAACCTGTCGGGGCCGCTGACCATTGCCGATTATGCTGGCCAGAGCGCATCCCTCGGCTGGGTCAGTTTCATCGGCTTTCTGGCGCTGGTCAGCGTGAGCCTGGGCGTGCTCAACCTGCTGCCGATCCCGTTACTGGACGGCGGGCACCTCATGTATTATGTCGCCGAAGCTCTGACCGGTCGCCCGGTGTCCGAACGCACCATGGAGATAGGTAGCCGAATCGGCATGGCCCTCCTGCTGTTGCTGATGTCCTTTGCGCTGTTCAATGATTTGCGACGCCTGTTAGGCGAATGAAAACAAGCATGACCCCGAACCGTTTGACGCTTGCCCTTGCCGCCGTGTTTGCCATGCAACCCGCGCTTGCCGAGGAGCCGTTCGTCGTCAAGGACATCCGGGTCGAAGGCGTCCAGCGCACCGAGGCGGGGACGGTGTTCAGCTACCTGCCGGTCAAGGTCGGCGACGTCATGACCGACGAGAAGACGACGGCGGCGATCAAGGCGCTTTACGCTACCGGCTTTTTCAAGGACGTTCGACTGGAAGCACGCGACGGCGTGCTGATCGTCACCGTCGAGGAACGCTCATCGATCGCCTCCATCAAGCTCATCGGCATCAAGGAGTTTTCCGAGGAAGACCTGAAGAAGGGTCTCAAGGAAACCGGCCTGGCGGAAGGTCGCGTACTCGACCGCGCGTTGCTGGACAAGGCCGAACAGGAGTTGCGGCGCCAGTATTTCAACCGCGGCAAATACGCGGTCGAGATCAAATCCACCCTCACCCCGCTGGAGCGCAACCGGGTCGCGGTACAGTTCGACGTGGTGGAAGGTGAAAGTGCCAGGATCCGGCAGATCAGTATCGTCGGCAACAAGACGTATACGGAAAAGGAGTTGCTGAAGCAATTCGACTCGACCACGCCCGGCTGGATGACCTGGTACACGAAAAACGACCAGTATTCGAAGTCGCGCCTGGCCGGCGACATCGAGAATCTGCGCTCCTTCTATCTGAATCGCGGCCATCTCGAGTTCATGGTCGATTCCACCCAGGTTTCGATTTCCCCCGACAAGCAGGGCATCTACATCACCGTCAATGTGACCGAGGGGCCGCAATACAGGCTGTCCGACGTCAAACTCGCCGGCCAGATGCTGGTGCCCGAAGCGGAACTGCAGAAGCTCATTACCATCAAGCCGGGCGAGGTGTTCGAGCGCGACCGCCTGACCGAGATCACCAAGAAAATCAGCGACCGCCTCGGCAACGACGGCTATGCATTTGCCAACGTCAATGCGGTCCCCGAGCTCGACAAGGAGAAGGCCACGGTTGCTTTTACCCTGTTTGTCGATCCCGGGCGCCGCGTCTACGTGAACCGCATCAATGTGGCGGGCAATACCCGGACGCGTGACGAAGTGGTGCGCCGGGAGATCCGCCAGATGGAAGGTGCCTACTACGATGCCGAGAAGATCAACCGCTCGCGCGACCGCCTGAACCGTCTGGGGTACTTCAATGAGGTCAACATCGAAACCCCGGCGGTTGCGGGCACTGCCGACCAGGTCGACGTCAACGTCAGCGTGACGGAAAAGTCGACCGGCAACGTGATGTTGGGCGCCGGCTTCTCGTCGTCCGAGGGAGTGGTGCTGTCGGGCTCGGTGTCGCAGAGCAACGTGTTCGGAACCGGCAACCGCCTGTCGGCGCAAGTCAATTCGGGCAGCGTCAACACCGTATATTCGCTGTCGTACACCAACCCCTACTACACCATCGACGGCATCAGCCTCGGCTACGACATCTACCGGCGCGACGTCGACGCTTCTGAACTCGATGATGTCAGCAGTTATGAGACTTCCACTGTCGGGGCAGGCATGCGCTTCGGTCTTCCGGTCAACGAACGCGACTTCATGACGTTTGGCCTGACCTACGAGGATACTTCGATCAAAGTTTTCGATGACGCCGATCCGCTAAACGAGAGCATACAGGAACGATTCGTCCGGGAATTTGGCGAGGATAACGACACGCTCCGTCTCGACATCGCATGGTCGCGCGACACGCGGAACAACTTCCTGTTCCCAACCAAGGGCCTGTTTCAGCGGGTGTCGGCGGAAATCGGCACCCCTGCGGGCAGCTTGCAATACTACAAGCTTTCGTTCCAGCACCAACAGTTCTTCCCCCTCGGCAAGCGCTTCACCCTCATGCTGAATGCCGAGGCGGGTATCGGCGACGGCCTGTTCGATATGTCCGACAAGCCGCTGCCGTTCTTCAAGAACTTCTACGCAGGCGGCACCAGCACGGTGCGTGGCTTCAAGAATGGCACCCTGGGACCGAAGGACATCTACGGCGACGCACTCGGTGGAGACACGCGTGTGGTCGCCAATGCAGAACTCTTCTTCCCGCTGCCGGGAATAAAAGACGATCAGTCGCTGCGCATGTCGGCTTTCGTCGATGCCGGCGCGGCATTTGGTGTCTCTGATGGCAATCCCCTGAATCCGTACAATGGCTTGTACGAGGAATTCGCGTTCGACGACCTGCGCTATTCGGCAGGCATCGCGCTGCTGTGGGTGTCGCCGATGGGGCCGCTCAAATTCAGCCTGGCGCAGCCGCTGGTCAGCAAGACAGGCGATGAGGAAGAAGTCTTTCAATTTACCCTTGGCAATGTGTTCTGAAGATAAGCCGTTACCGGAGTATTCATGATGAAAATCAAGCAGCTTGCAGTCTCACTGATTCTGGCGTCCGCGTTTGCGGCCATGCCTGTCCTGGCCGAGACCAAGATCGGCTTCGTCAACACCGAGCGCCTGCTGCGTGAAGCGCCGCTGTCGGTTTCCGCGCAGAAGAAGCTGGAACGCGAATTCGCCACGCGCGACCAGGAACTGCAGAAGCTCGCCAAGCAGGCACGCGACCTGCAGGCGCAACTCGACAAGGACGGCGTGACCATGTCGGACAGCGAGCGCAAGACGAAGGAGCGCGATCTCGGCAACCTCAACCGCGATCTGCAGCGCCAGGGACGCGAGTTCCGCGAGGATCTCAACCTGCGCCGCAACGAGGAGCTGGGCCACATCCAGGAACGGGCGCGCAAGGCGATCCAGGACATCGCACGAGCCGAGAAATTCGATCTCATCGTCGAACAGGCAATCTACGTCGATCCCAAGAACGACATCACCGACCGGGTGATGAAGGCCCTGAACACCAAGTAAGCGCAGCAGAGAGCATCCCATGACGGTAACCCTGGCAGCACTGGTCGCCCGTTTCGGTGGTGAACTCGCGGGTGATGGTGCACAGGTGGTGAGCCAGGTTGCGCCGCTGGATCGCGCCACCCCCGACGAGATCGGTTTCGTATCGCAGAGCAAATACCTGTCCCAGCTGGCCAGCACGCGTGCGGGGGCGGTCATTCTGCCGATGGATGCACGCGATGCCACCGACCTGCCGCGCATCCTCACCCCCAATCCCTACCTGTATTTCGCGCGCGTCTCGGGTCTGCTGAACCCGCCGCCGCGTCCGCCTGCGGGTATTCATCCTGCGGCGACGGTCGCGCCGGATGCGCAGATCGCCGCCGACGCCAGCATCGCTGCCGGCGCGGTCGTCGGCAACGGTGCGACGATCGGCGCCCGCACGGTGGTCGGGCCGAACTGCGTCATCGGTGACCATGCGCGCATCGGCGCGGATTGCCTGCTCCACGCGAATGTCACGCTGTATCACCGCTGCGAAGTGGGCAATCGGGTCATTTTGCATTCGGGATGTGTCATCGGCGCCGACGGCTTCGGCTTCGCCCCCAACGAGGGCCGCTGGGAAAAGATTCCGCAGATCGGCCGCGTGCTGATCGGCGACGATGTCGAGGTCGGCGCCTGCACCACCATCGACCGCGGCGCGCTGGAGGACACGATGATCGAGGAGGGGGTGAAGCTCGACAACCTGATCCAGATCGCGCACAACGTGGTGATCGGCGCACATACCGCGATCGCCGCCTGCACCGGCATCGCCGGCAGCGCAAAAATCGGCCGCCACTGCATGATCGGCGGCGCGGCGATGATCTTCGGCCACATCGAGATCGCCGACGGCACCCGCATCTCGACCAATACGCTGATCACCAAGTCGCTGCCGAAGCCGGGCACCTACACCTCGGCGCTTCCTTTCTCGGAGCACGAGGTCTGGCAGAAGAACGCGGTGCATATGCGCAACCTCGACAAACTGGTCAACCGCGTCAAGCAGCTCGAAAAAAGACTCAACGAACTGGAAAGCCAATCATGATCATGGACATCGAGCAGGTGATGCAGTACCTGCCGCATCGCTATCCCTTCCTGCTGATCGACAAGGTCACCGAGATCGAACTCGGCAAGAGTATTACCGCGATCAAGAACGTCACGATCAACGAGCCGTTCTTCAACGGCCACTTCCCGGGCGCACCGGTGATGCCGGGCGTGCTGATCCTGGAAGCGATGGCGCAGGCGGCAGGCATCCTGTCGTTCAAGACCAAGGGCTACACGCCCGAACAGATCGGCGTCATCTATTTCGCCGGCATCGACGGCGCACGCTTCAAGAAGCCGGTCAGGCCGGGCGACCAGTTGGTGCTCAGGGCGGAGATCGTGCGCGAGATTCGCGGCATCTGGAAATACACCGGACGCGCCGAAGTCGACGGCGCGCTGGTGGCCGAAGCCGAACTGATGGCTACCCTGCGCGACAAGCCCTGACATGCCGAACATCCATCCCACCGCGCTGGTCGCCGCGGGCGCCACGCTTGCCGACGACGTCGCCGTCGGGCCCTATTCGATCATCGGCGAACACGTCGAGATCGGTGCCGGCACCACGGTTGGCGCCCACGCCGTCATCACCGGCCACACTACCATCGGCGCACACAACCAGATTTTCCATTTCGTCTCGCTCGGCGAGGTGCCGCAGGACAAGAAATACGCCGGCGAGCCGACCCGCCTGGAGATCGGCGACCATAACGTCATCCGCGAGTTCTGCACCTTCAATACGGGGACCGTGCAGGATCGCGGTGCGACCACCATCGGCTCGCACAACTGGATCATGGCCTACGTCCACATCGCGCACGACTGCGTGGTGGGCGACCACACCATTTTCGCCAACAATGCCTCGCTGGCGGGCCATGTCGAAGTCGGAGACTGGGCCATCCTCGGCGGCTTCACCGGCGTGCACCAGTTCTGCAAAGTCGGTGCGCACGTCATGACCGGCGTCTCCAGCGTGGTGTTCAAGGACATTCCACCTTTCGTCATGGCGTCCGGCCACCCGGCCGCGCCGCACGGCCTCAACGGTGAAGGGCTCAAGCGCCGCGGCTTCTCGGCCGAGTCGCTGGCAGCGCTGAAGCGCGCCTACAAGATCCTCTACCGCGAAGGCAACACGCTCGCCGAGGCGCAGGCCAAGCTCGCGCCCGAGGCGGCGCAGCACGCCGAGGTGCAGCAGCTGCTCGATTTCCTCGCGCGCGCCGAACGCGGCATCATCCGGTGATCGACCTGGGCGTGGTCGCCGGCGAAGCGTCCGGCGACCTTCTCGGCGCGCATTTCATCCGTGCGCTGAAACAGACACATCCCGCTTTGCGCGTTGCCGGAATCGCCGGCCCCCGCATGGTC